>JAZRST010000054.1:0-14789 GCA_045651625.1 Acutalibacteraceae bacterium
ACTCTGGACAAGGAAAAGATTTATTACGACGTGAAAAAAGCAGTTGAAAGGCTGTATAATTAAGGTGACAGATATGGAAAGAGCAGATAAAAACCTGGCATTTATGCTGCAGTATGAAAATATTGCCTGGTATGAAAACGGGGCGGTTAAAATTCTTGACAGAAGAATTTATCCCCTGAGAACAGAATTTGTTACCTGCCGCAATCATCTTGAGGTTACAAAGGCTATCAGGGATATGGTAACTCAGTCTGCAGGTCCTTATACGGCTGCCGCTGCAGGTATGGCGCTTGCTGCTTACGAATGTAAGGATATGAATGAGGCTGAGCAGGTGGCTTATCTTGAAAAAGCCGCACATACCATTTCTCACGCAAGACCGACAACCGCAAACCGTATGGGGCTTATTACGGGCGGATGCCTTGAAGCCGCAAAAAAGGCTATGGCAGAGGGCAGAAGCGTTTCCGAGGCTATTGTTGAATATACGGTTGCTATTAACAATATGAGATATAACAAGGTTTATAAAATGGCAAAATACCTTGTTGATATGATTCCTGCTCACGGTGCTGTTATGACTCAGTGCTTCGGTGAAACAATCGTAGGACAGATGTGCAGGGTGCTCAAGGAGCAGGGCAAGGGTGACGTAAGAATTTTCTGTCCCGAAACAAGACCCTATTTTCAGGGTGCAAGGCTTACGGCTACCGTTTGCAACGATATGGGAATGGATGTTACCGTAATTACGGACAATATGCCTGCTTTTGTTATGAAAAATGAAAACATTGACGTGTTTACGTCTGCCGCAGATGCTATCTGTATGGACGGCTACGTGGTGAATAAGGTCGGTACCTTCCAGATTGCAATTGCCGCAAAATACAATAAGATTCCTTATTTTGTAACGGGTGCTCCCGACCACGTGCATCCCACAATAGATACAGTTAAAATTGAAATGAGAGATCCTGATTTTTCTCTTCAGGCTCTCGGCACAAGAACCACTGCAGAAGGTGTAAGGGGATATTATCCTGCATTTGATATTACTCCTCCCGAGCTTGTCAGCGGTGTTGTGACAGATACGGGTATTTATGCACCCTATGACCTTAAAAGATATTTTGAAAACGGAAACCTCGGCGAATACGAAATGGTGATTTAAGGAGAGCTTTTATGAGACTGATTCCACAGCCTGAATATATTGAGCTTACGGGCGGTACCACTGAGCTTCGTGAAATTACAGAAAAGGTGCTTGATAATACTCTCGGCGAAGAAGAATATGAGCTTATTGTAAAGCCTGACAGAATAACAGCAAGGGCAGGCACGGACAGAGGCTTTTTCTATGCTGACGTTACGATGAAGCAGATTGCTTCCTTGTACGGCACTGTGCCTTGTATGAAAATCAAGGATAAGCCGAGATTCGCTCACCGCGGATTTATGATTGACTGCGCAAGACATATTTTTTCAACGGACGAGCTTAAGAAGATGATTTCTGCCGCCGCGGACGTTAAATTCAATAAGTTTCACTGGCACCTTTCCGATGATCAGGGCTTTCGTATTGAGCTCAGCACTCTTCCTGAGCTTACAGAGAAGGGAAGTGTCAGAGATTGTGACAGCTTTATAAGCTGTAAAAGCAGTGAGCCTTATTCGGGTTATTTCAGAAAAGAGGAAATAAAGGAAGTAGTTGATTTCTGCAAGGAGCGTTTCATTGACGTTATTCCCGAGCTTGATATGCCCGGACATCAGAGTGCATTTCTTCACGTGTATCCTGAATTTACCTGCTCGGGGGAAGCTGTTCAGGTGAAAACGAAGCAGGGTATTTTCAAGGATATAATATGTGCAGGGAACAAGGATGCAAAGGAGTATCTTAAAAAGATTCTTGACGAGATTTGTGAGCTTTTTCCCTATGACTGTGTTCACATCGGCGGTGACGAGGTGCCGAAGGCAAATTGGCGTTCCTGCGAAAAATGCAATGAAATTATGACTGAAAAGGGGCTTTCGGATTATAACGATCTGCAATGTCTGTTTATAAATGAGATGGCAGAATACCTTAAGAATAAGGGAAAAAGGTGTATTGTCTGGAATGACTGTCTTAAGGGCAAGGGACTTTCTGAGGAAATTGCCGTTCAGCACTGGCAGAAGGGACCCGAGCGAACCTCTCTGGAGGCAAACAAGGGAAGAAAAACCATTCTTTCTCCATTCACACCCTTTTACGTGGATTACCCTTACGGAATGCATACACTTAAAGCGGCATATAAGTACGAGCCCGAAAGCCTCAGAGGTCTTGACAGTAAGGGTGTGGGTTCAATTATCGGTGTAGAGTCACCTATATGGACAGAGCACATAAATAATAATGACAGACTTGAATATATGTGCTTCCCGAGGTGGTTTGCTGTGGCAGAATGCGGTTGGACTTTGAAGAAGAACAAGAATTATCACGAGTTTTATGAGGTGCTTGTCCGTCTTTGTGAAAATTACCGCGAAAAAGGGCTCAATATTGCCCCTGAAACGGATTGGAACCCTTCAGTGGTGACAAGGCTTTCTGAAACCGTAAAATTCTTTTTACCTAAGAAATAAAAAAATTAAGACGATGTGCTTTACGGTCACATCGTCTTTTTGCCTATATTAAAACGGATTGCAACGGGAGCAGGCTGTATAGCCGTCTGCTATTGCCGCATCGGAGGTTGCAAAGTAGATTCTGTTTTCTTCCTTGGGAAGGGATGAGCAGGTGGGAAGGTGAAGCTTCTTTGAGTTGATATTGCCGATATATTCTGTGGGTGTATCAGGTGTATCGGGTGTATCAGGTGTATCAGGAGTGTCTGGAATATCGGGAGCAGATGGTAGTGTGGGATTTGTTTCGGCATCCTGATTCTTTTGGGTTGTGACGGTAAGATTTTCTCCGTCGCTTTCAATCACAATATGTCCCTGCATATCAGTTCTGTAGACCTTTGCATCAGCATCGCGCAGTCTTGAAAGCACCTCCTCGGTGGGATGACCGTAGCTGTTTCCGTTGCCTACGCTGATTACAGCAATTTGGGGCATAATTTCTCTTAAGAACGTGTAGGTTGTTGAGGTTTCACCGCCGTGATGCCCCACCTTGAGCACGTCTGCGGAAATGTCCATGCCGGAATCCAGTATTAATTTTTCGGCATCCTTTTCGACGTCACCTGTAAAGAGGAATGAGGTTTCACCGTAGACTACTTTTGTAACAAGTGAGGTGTTATTGGTACCGGGACAGGGCTCCGTAAGAGGAGTGATGAACGTAAGCGTACTGCTTCCGAGAGTTATGGTGTCTCCCGCAGTGGGAACGGTAAGAGAAAGCTTCTGTGCTTCAACCGATTCAAGAAAATTTTTGTAGCAGTCGGTATCTGCCCCCTTTTCGGGAGCAAAAATAGCCTCGGTTACTGTAAATTCGTTAAGCACGTCACTGAGACCGCCTACATGGTCCTCGTGAGCGTGGGTGCTTATAACGTAATCAAGCTCTTCGAGCTGAAGCTCCTCAATATATGAAGCAACAAGGTCGCCGTCGCCAACGTTTCCTGCATCAATAAGAAGGGTTTCACCGTCGCAGATAATAAGAGCGCAGTCTGCCTGACCAACGTCAATGAAATGAACCTCAAAGAAGCTGTCTGCTTCTTCTGCTTCAATGAAAATAAGCTTATCGAGTCCGACTGACATTCTGAGAATTGATCTTGCATCGGACGCGTCCGTCTTATTGTTGCCGTCGACGTCACTTATAAGCTCCTGAGTCTCAGAAAAGCTTTCGAGCCCTACGGAATATCGCAGCGCAAGTCTTGCATCGGAGGCTGTGACAGCACCGTCGCTGTCAATGTCGCCTGCAAGCAAGGCTGAGGCAAAGCCGTTTACGGGAAGGAGGATTGCCACTGCAATAATAAAGGCAAGTAAACGAAGTGCATATTTTTTCATAATATCACCGTCTGTAAAAAAATTCTATGCAGTAATTGTAGCATTTTCCCCCGATAATATCAACACTTAAATTTTGCTTCACATAATTTGTCCCGATGAATAGTATGAATTGAGGGCAACCTCAATATTATTCAGAAGGAGAGATTATTTGATGAAACACGACTGCGGTAAAGAATTCGACAGCTTTACCCCCTTGGCACCCTTGCCTGCAGATGCTGCTGCCACTATGGCATACGTGCCTTTTCAGACAGACAAAACAGTTTTTGAAGCAGAAGTTGCATTGAATAAGGGTACGCTCTTTACTGACCTCTATAAGCCCTTCTTAAGAGGTGCATTGAAGTGAGTACACGCGATAAGCTTTTAAGAACACTTTCCTCGGTGCAGTTTGCACTGTGGGAGCTTCATCTTTATCTTAATACACATCCCAATGACCTGAGCGCACTTGCTATGCACGAAAAGTACGCTCTTAAATTCAAGCAGCTCAAAAAAGAGTATGAAGAAAGCTACGGTCCCTTATCTCCCAGAAGCGGAGAGGGAATTGAGTGGCTTAAAAATCCCTGGCCCTGGGACATAGGAGGTGATTGTTGATGTGGGTTTATGAGAAAAAGCTTCAGTATCCCGTAAAAATCACAAGATGCAATCCGAAGCTTGCACAGATTATAATTTCCCAGTACGGCGGTCCTGACGGTGAGCTTGGTGCATCGCTTCGTTATCTGTCACAGCGCTATTCAATGCCTTATCCCGAGCTTAAGGGCTTACTTACGGACGTGGGCACAGAGGAGCTGGCTCACCTGGAAATGATAGGTGCTATTGTTTATCAGCTGACCAAAAATCTTTCCCGTCAGGAGATTGAAGCATCGGGCTTCGACAAGTATTTCGTTGACCATACCACGGGCGTTTATCCCGTTGCGGCTTCGGGCGCTCCCTTTACTGCTGCGTATATTCAGTCCAAGGGTGACGTTATAACCGACCTTCATGAAAACCTTGCGGCTGAGCAGAAGGCAAGAACAACCTATGACAACATCCTCCGTTTTGTTGATGACCCCGACGTAGCAGATCCCATTAAGTTCCTCCGTGAAAGAGAAATTGTGCATTATCAGCGCTTCGGTGAGGGCTTACGCCTTGCAACTGACAGACTTGACAGCAAGAATTTCTATCAGTGCAACCCCTCGTTCGATAAAAATTGTAAGTAAAAAAAGAAGAGTATTGCGGTTAATTTCGCAATACTCTTTTCTGTTATTCTTCATCTGTGTCAATTTTGCCGTCCCTGTGAAGCTTACGGAGCATTGAATTGAGCTTTTCCTCGTTGCGCTTTGCAACGTCAAAGCCCTCTGTGCTTTCTTTACTGAGAAGGATTCTGACTGTCATAATTATAAGCTTGATATCAAGGAATATTGAATAGTTTTCAATATACATAAGGTCAAGTCTTAATTTGTCGTAAGCACTTGTGTTGTATTTGCCGTAAATCTGAGCGTATCCCGTAAGTCCGCCCTTTACCTTGAGACGGTATGCGAATTCGGGAATTTCCTCGCCGTATTCCTTAACGTGCTCAACTCTTTCGGGGCGGGGACCTACGATACTCATATCACCCTTGAGGATATTGAGAATCTGAGGAAGCTCGTCAAGACGGGTTGCACGGATGATTCTGCCGACCTTCGTAATTCTCGGGTCATTTCCCGTTGCGGGAATGGAGAGACCTGCGGCCTCTGCATTTACAATCATACTGCGGAATTTGAGAATATCAAACTCCTTGCCGCCGATTGTTGCTCTTTTCTGCTTATAGAATACCGGACCCTTGTCCTCTGCCTTGATAGCAAGTGCAATAAGAAGCATAACGGGAGAGGCGCATATAACACCTATAAGGCTTATTGCAATATCCATTGCACGCTTTACGAAGCGCTGACCGATATTGAGTCCCGTGCTCTTTATAAGAAGCATAGGAGTGTCAAATGCATTTACGGGAATAGCTCCGCGGACGATAATATCCGTAAGCTTGGGAACAACGTAGGTTCTGATCTGGTGTTCATAGCAGTACTTGATGAGGTCATTTCTGAGCTTCGGCTCAACGTCATTGATAATGACAGCCTCGTATTTGCTTATCTGCCTGCAGATTTCATCATAGCCCTTTTCTGCGGAAATAAGCTCTGAAACCTTGTAATGCTGTCTTTTGTTGTCCATTTTGATTTTCATTCCGACTGCATTGTCCGTGCCGAAAACCATAATCATCTTATATGCAGTATAAAGCTTTCTGTGAATGAAGCTGAAAACTATGGCAAAAAGCATAGTAAGGACAAGCTGAATGATAAAGAGAATAATAAGGGGAAGGGGATTTATAAGCTTATTTGCAATAAGACACAGCTGCAGATACGTGATTACGTTGGTGATTCCGAGACCTATCCACTGTGCAACACAAAGCTCTGAAACCTTGAGATTACCGAATTCAAAGCCGTCTGAATTTTTGATAAGAATCCAGGTAAGGAAGAAGTAAATTCCGTAAAGAATCACGTTGCCGAGAGCTATTGTCTGAGGAAACGTGTTGTCGGCAAAAAGAAAATGATATATAAGCATATAAATAACTGAAAAAACAGTGACCTCAGCAAGAGATTCAATAAAGCGTAAGGTCTGTCTTGTGTCACTGCTCAGTTTTATTTTAGAAAACATCAGAAAACATCTCCAATAATTCCTACAACAGAATTTGTAATCTTTCGTAAATTATATATTATAAGTAAGAGTATGTCAACTTTTATTAAAAATAATATAAAAAAGAGACTGCGCCTCTGAGGTCTGCAGTCTCTTTTTACGTTGATTATTTCATCAGATGATTCTGATTGCGCTGACACCGGGAATAGCCTTAAGCTCTTCAATGCAGTCGTCTGTAATTTCGTTGTCTGTATCAAAGATAGCGTAGCCGACGTCCTTTCTTGTGCCGCAGGCCTTTGCTTTGACTGTGACACCCTGAGACTCAAGAGCCTTTACAAGGTCACAGCAGATAGCTCCTGCGGTTACAACGGTAATTCTTACACTGCCTGCCTTTTCAAGAGAAACAGCAGGGAAGTTTACTGAATTCTTTACGTTGCCGTAAAGGAGATAATCGGAAAGCTGACAAACAGCCATAACTGCACAGTTTTCTTCTGCCTCGGGAGTTGATGCGCCGAGGTGAGGAATAGCAATAACACCGTCAACCGTAAGCTGATCGTCAGTGGGGAAGTCTGTTACGTAAGCGGCGCACTTGCCGTTTGCAAGAGCTTCAATGATATCGTTGTTGTCAACAAGCTCAGCTCTTGAGAAATTGAGCACACGGACACCGTCCTTGCAGTTTGCAAGATTTTCCTTGCCTATCATTCCTCTTGTGCCGTCGTTGAGGGGAGCGTGAAGAGTGATGTAATCAGCTGCTGCAAAAATACCGTCAAGGTTTGCTGTTACTGCGATGTCTGCATCAAGAGCGGCTTTGCCTGCTTCTGAAATGAAGGGATCGTAGCCGATAACCTTCATGCCGAGAGCCTTTGCCGCATTTGCAACCTTGATGCCGATAGCACCGAGACCTGCAACACCGAGAGTCTTGCCGAAAATTTCGGGACCTACGAAATTGCCCTTGCCCTTTTCAACGAGCTTTGAAACACCGTCACCGTTACCCTTGAGGGTATCGCACCACTTTGAGCCTGCAACGATTTTACGGGAAGCAAGGAAAAGAGAGCAGATAACCAGCTCCTTAACTGCATTTGCATTGGCACCGGGAGTGTTGAATACACATATTCCGTTTTCAGTGCAACGGTCAATGGGAATATTGTTGACACCTGCACCTGCACGGGCAACTGCAAGAAGATTGGGAGCAAACTCCATTTCGTGCATTGCGGCACTTCTTACGATTATTGCATCGGGTGCTTCAAAGTTATCAGCGCAGGTAAACTTTTCCTCATCAAAATTTGAAAGACCGCTTGCAGAGATTTTATTTAAGGTGAGAATGTTATACATTGTAAAGAACTCCTTTGATATCAGGCGTTTTCTGCCTCAAATTTCTTCATAAATTCAACGAGCTTTTCTACGCCTTCGATAGGCATTGCATTATAAACGGAAGCTCTCATACCGCCTGTTGTTCTGTGGCCCTTGAGGTTGATGAAGCCTGCAGCAGTTGATTCCTTGACAAACTTTGCATCAAGCTCCTCGTTGCCGGTAACGAAGGGAATGTTCATAAGAGAACGGTCTTCCTCGGGGATAACTGTCTTAAACATCTTTGATTCCTCGAAGAAATCGTAAAGAAGCTTTGCCTTTTTGATATTGTTTTCTTTAACGGCTTCAAGACCGCCCATATCCTTGATCCATTCAAGAACAAGCTTGCACATATAGATTGTGAAGCAGGGGGGAGTGTTGTAAAGAGAATCGTTGTCAGCGTGAATCTTATAGTTGAACATTGTGGGAGTGATATCCATAGCGTTGCCGAGCATATCCTCTCTTACGATTACAACTGTAAGACCTGCGGGGGCGATGTTTTTCTGAGCGCCGCCGTATACAACTGCAAACTTTGTTACATCAAGAGGCTCTGAAAGGAAGCAGGATGAAATATCTGCGATAAGGGGCACGTCACCTGCATCGGGGATGTAGGGATACTTTGTGCCGTAGATTGTGTTGTTCATACAGTAGTAAACGTAGTCTGCCTCGGGGTTGATATCCTCACGTGTTACCTTGGGGATATAGGAATAGGTCTTGTCAGCGGAAGAAGCAATTACTCTTGCATTACCGTAACGCTTTGCTTCCTGGAAAGCCTTCTTTGCCCATACGCCGGTCTCAATGTAGTCTGCCTTGTTGTTCTTGTTCATAAAGTTCATGGGAATTGCTGCAAACTGAGATGAAGCACCGCCCTGAAGGAAAAGAACCTTGTAGTTGTCGGGGATGTTCATAATTTCGCGCATAAGTGCTTCTGCATCCTTGATAATCTTATCAAAAACCTTTGAACGGTGGGACATTTCCATTACGGACTGACCGCTGCCTTCATAGTCTAAAAGCTCTGCCTGAGCCTTCTTTAATGCTTCAAGGGGAAGCATTGAGGGACCTGCTGAAAAATTGTAAACTCTTGCCATATAAATTATCTCCTTTGAGTGATTTTACTTGGTTTATATTCTTGAAACACCGCTTTTTATTGCGGCGTCTGCTACTGCTTTTGCGACTGCTTCTCCTACTCTTTCATCAAAAGCGGCAGGGAGAATGTAGTCGGGGGTAAGCTCTTTATCGGACACGAGACCTGCAATTGCATTTGCGGCGGCAAGCTTCATTTCCTCGTTGATATCGGAGGCTCTGACGCTTAATGCACCCTTGAAAATGCCGGGGAAGGCGAGAACGTTGTTCACCTGATTGGGAAAGTCACTTCTTCCCGTGCCCACAACTGCGGCACCGCCCTTTTTTGCAACGTCGGGCATAATTTCGGGAACGGGGTTTGCCATAGCAAAAACTATAGCATTCTGATTCATGCTTCTTATCATTTCCTCTGAAACGATACCGGGTGCTGAAACTCCGACAAAAATATCGGCACCCTTCAGTGCATCGGAAAGATTTCCCGTTTTAAGGGAGTTGTTTGTAATATCTGCAAGCGTGCTCTGCGCGGGATTGAGATTTTTGTTGTTTCTGTTAAGGATTCCGTCCTTATCGCATACGGTTACGTCACTGATTCCGTATGCGATAAGCATTTTTGCAATAGCTGTTCCTGCGGCACCTGCTCCGCAGATAACAGCCGAACAGCTTTCCTTTGCTCTTTTGGTGATTTTCAGAGCATTCATAATGCCTGCCGTTACGATAATTGCGGTTCCGTGCTGGTCGTCGTGAAAGACGGGAATGTCACATTCCTTTTTCAGTCTTTCCTCAATTTCAAAGCAACGGGGAGCGGATATGTCCTCAAGATTTATTCCGCCGAAGCTCTTAGAAATAAGCTTGACGGTTTTGACTATTTCATCGGGATCCTTTGAATCCACACAGATGGGAATTGCATCAACGTTTGCAAATTCCTTGAAGAGAATGCATTTGCCCTCCATAACGGGCATTCCGGCAACGGGGCCGATGTCACCGAGACCGAGAACGGCGGTGCCGTCCGTTATGACTGCCACCGTGTTCCAGCGACGGGTCAGCTCGTAAGAAAGAGCAGGGTCTTTTTTGATTTCAAGACAGGCTTCGGCTACACCGGGGGTGTAGGCTAATGAAAGGTCTTCCTTAGTTTTGACCGAAATTCTTGATTTTATTTCCAGTTTTCCTCTGAGCTGTCTGTGAAGCTCAAGGGATTTTGCCTTAATATCCATTATAATTTATCCTTCTGAGGGGTCTTCCCATTTCATTGCGCGTTCAACAGCCTTTTTCCAGCCTGCATAGAGCTTGTTTCTTGTTTCAATATCCATTTCGGGAGTGAAAACCTTTGATACCTCACGTATCTGCTCGATTTCGTCAAAGCTGTTCCAGAAGCCCACAGCAAGACCTGCAAGGTAAGCGGCACCGAGAGCTGTTGTTTCAACGCATTTAGGACGGTTAACGGGAGTGTTTATAAAGTTTGCCTGAATCTGCATCATAATATCACTGACACTTGCGCCGCCGTCAACACGAAGCTCCTGAAGCTCGATTCCTGAGTCTGCCTTCATTGCTTCAAGAAGGTCTGTCATCTGATATGTGATTGATTCGAGTACGGCACGGCAGATGTGCTTCTTGTTTACGCCTCTTGTAAGTCCTACCATACAGCCTCTTGCATACATATCCCAGTAGGGAGCACCGAGGCCCGTGAATGCGGGAACAAGATAAACGCCGTTTGAATCCTCAACCTGAGAAGCATATTTATCGCACTTGGGAGCTGAATCGATAATCTGAAGCTCATCGCGGAGCCACTGGATTACGGAGCCTGCGTTGAAGGCTGAGCCCTCGATACAGTATTCAACCTCGTCACCGATGCCCCAGGCAATACCCGTAACAAGATTGTTCTTTGAATGAACTCTCTCTTTACCCGTGTTCATAAGAAGGAAGCAGCCCGTACCGTAGGTGTTCTTTGCCTGACCTGGGTTGAAGCATGCCTGACCGAAGAGAGCCGCCTGCTGGTCACCGATAGCTGAGCAGATAGGAATACCTGCAAGGGCTTCAATGCCGGGGATGCCCTGAGCCACTGCACCGTAAACCTCACTTGAGGGTGCAACGCGGGGGAGTATGTTCATGGGAATATCAAGCTTTTCACAAAGGAAGCTATCCCACTGTAATTTGTCGACGTCAAAAAGCATTGTACGGGATGCGTTGGAGTAGTCCGTTACGTGAACGCGTCCTGCTGTGAGATTCCAGATAAGCCAGGTGTCAATGGTGCCGAAAAGAAGATTGCCTTCCTTGGCAAGCTCTCTTGCACCTTCAACATTATCAAGTATCCATTTGATTTTTGTTGCGGAGAAATAAGCATCAATTATAAGACCTGTATGCTCTTTAATGTAATCTCCGAGCCCCTCAGCCTTCAGCTGCTCGCACATTGAGGCTGTTCTTCTGCACTGCCACACAATAGCATTGTATATGGGCTTACCCGTTCTTTTATCCCATAAAACAGTGGTTTCACGCTGATTTGTAATACCGATAGCGGCAATTTCCTTTGCTTCGATTCCGCCGTCGATAAGAGCGTCCGCAAGCGAACGGAGCTGACATTTGAGAATTGCATCGGGGTTATGCTCAACCCAGCCTGCCTTGGGGTAGAGCTGTTCGTATTCGTGCTGAGCCTTGGCAACGATTTCACCCTGCTTGTTGAATACGATGGTTCTTGAGCTTGTTGTACCCTGATCAAGTGATAAAATGTATTTAAGCATAATAACACACCTTTTAATTATTATTTTATAATTTTAGACCTTTGTTAAATTGTTGTCAACAGTTTGATGATTAAATTATGTAATACTGTATATAAAAAATTGTGTTACTCAACTGTATATGTTGCACATTAAATAAAAATTCTGAGTCGTTATTGTATAGAAAAAATTCGGTTTATTCTTCATTTGTCTCATTAAATTCTTCATTTGTTGAAATCGGTTGATTTCGTTTATTTTCTTCTGTATAATGAAAATGAAGTCAATAAGGAAAGAAGGCTTGATTTATGCTTCTTGTAATTACAGAGATATTAGGCTTGAAAATTGATGCTGATTATTTTGTGTATTATCTGTTGTATTTAGTTGCTTTTTTGATTCTGTTTCTGCTTTTAATTTTTATTGATAGAAGGGTGAAAGAGAGAGCTGAACGTTTGCAGGATTCTGCCTGTGACAGCAAAGACGGAACCAAGTTCGGTAAAGCTGTTGTTACTGTTGCAAAAATTCTGATTATTGTTTCTTTTTTTGCAGGAAAGTATTTAATTTTTGATGGTCAGAACCTGCCCCATAAGCCCGACAAATATGATGTAAGCTCCGTTGTGGTTGAGTGCCCGGATTATTTGGATAAAACCGAAGAATATGATAATGAGCTGATTGTGAAAGCGGCGGTGGCAATATTGAATGATCTTGATTATTCTATATTGCAAAAAGCTCCTGAAGGTGTGCCTTCCGTTAAAATCACCTACATAATGAAGGACAATACAAAGATTACAGTTGAAGCCAATGATGAGACGGTATGGTGGAGAGGAAAAGCTTATGCCATAAAAGATGAGGGTGAATTCATAAAATCGTGCAGCATATTATTTCATGACAAAACAAGCGGGCGGTACGGCGGAGCAGATGTTAACGGTCTTACTGCTGACAGGGTTGTGGAAAACTGCTTTGAGCTATTTGAAGATGGTAATATTGAAAAAACAAGTGACTTTTCATGTGACGGGAAATGTTTTTTCAGTGAAAAAACAGAGCTTGTTTCATTAAATGAATGTTTTGTTGTTGAAGACTATGAAACAGATGAGTATGACGTGTGGTGTCAGGATGCTTATGCTTACTGTGTTGTTCAGACAAGTGCTGAGCTTTACTGTAAAGAAGACTGTGCTTACGGAGCTGCCGGGGAGAAAATTCCGCTGAATTATGCTTACTATCTTGTTATGGAAAATGAGAATTCTCAGTGGCTGATTGCTGATTGCGGTTATCCGCCTGCCGTGCCTTTGGTTTAAGAGAATACAAAAAAATCCGCACCGGGAGACCGATGCGGAAAATTTTTAAGTGATTACTTTTCTGAAATAACTTCCTTAAGACCTGCGGCAAGTCCTGCAAGCCCCTGAATTTCTGAGGGGATAATGATTTTTGTTGCCTTGCCGTCAGCGGCTTTTTCAAAGGCTTCAAGACTCTTTAATTTAAGCACTGCATCGGCAGGCTTTGCATTGTTGATAAGCTCGATACCCTTAGCAGTTGCCTCCTGGATTGCAAGAATAGCCTGAGCTTCACCCTCGGATTCTCTGATTTTTGCTTCCTTAACGGCTTCTGCACGGAGAATTGCGGACTGCTTTTCACCTTCAGCTGAGAGAATCTTTGATTCCTTTTCACCTTCTGCAACAAGGATAGCGGCTGCCTTTTCACCTTCAGCCTTAAGTATTGCTTCTCGTCTTTCACGCTCAGCCTTCATCTGGTTTTCCATGGCTTCCTGAATTTCTCTGGGCGGGAAGATGTTTTTAAGCTCAACTCTGTTTACCTTGATGCCCCATGCATCGGTAGCTTCATCAAGAATTACTCTGATTTTGGCATTGATTGTATCACGGGATGTAAGAGTATGGTCAAGCTCGAGCTCACCTATGATGTTACGAAGAGTGGTTGCCGTAAGATTTTCAATGGCTGCAATGGGTCTTTCAACGCCGTAGCAGTAGAGCTTGGGGTCTGTGATCTGATAGAAAACAACCGTATCTATCTGCATTGTAACGTTATCCATTGTGATAACGGGCTGGGGAGGGAAGTCTGCAACCTGCTCCTTGAGGGAGACGATTTTTGCAACTCTCTCAATTACGGGAATTTTGAAGTGGAAGCCCGTCTGCCAGGTTTCACTGTATGCGCCGAGACGTTCGATAACATAAGCCTTTGACTGAGGCACAATTTTAATGTTGAGAATAAGAACAACAAGAATAAGTGCTACAACAGCAATAATAGGGATAATAATTTCAAGCATAATAAAACTCCTTTACCTGATATTTATCTGACGATTAATTTGACGCCGTCAATTTTTGTGACGGTAACGGTAACGCCTGCAGGTATAATGCCTCCGTTTTCACTTCTTGCAGTCCATTCGGTGCCGTTGATTTTTGCGGCACCCCTGCCCTCGAGATTGTTTATCTCTTCGGTGACAACGGCCTGCTGCCCGATGTTACGGTCTGCATTCGTCGGCTGGGATTTTTTATTTATGTGCTTTTTCACAAGGGGTCTTGTTGCAACAAGAAGAACAATTGACACTGCAAGGAAAACGATTACCTGCAGGGTAATGCTCTTTACTCCGAATGCCGCAAGAAGCATTGCAATAAGCGCGCCGCCGGCAAACCAGACGGTGGTTAATTGTACGGTTGCAATTTCAGTGATGATGAAAAGGACTAAAAGTGCAAGCCATACCCATACCATATATTCGCCCATATACATCACCTCCTGTAAATATATTATATTATGCGCATATAAATGTCAATAAAACATCATACGAATTTAAAAATTGTACATAAAAAGCGAAAATTGTTATTGCAATTTAAAAAACAGTGTGTTATAATGGTCGGGCAAAACGCACGCGGGTGTATCAGAACGGGTGTGCAGGGGTTCGACATAGCCCTTGTTCCGTATGAGCTTAAAGCCTGCGGTGGTTAAACAAAAGGAGGAAAAAAATATGTCAGTAGTATCAATGAAGCAGCTGCTTGAAGCAGGTGTGCACTTCGGTCACCAGACCAGAAGATGGAACCCCAAAATGGCTCCCTACATCTTCACAGAAAGAAACGGAATTTACATCATCGACCTTCAGAA
>JAZRST010000055.1:0-10014 GCA_045651625.1 Acutalibacteraceae bacterium
GCTCTGCGGCGGTACTCACGCTGAAAACACAGGCAAAATCGGTATGTTCAAAATCGTATCCGAGTCTTCCGTAGCTTCAGGCGTAAGAAGAATCGAAGCAGTAACTGGACTTAATGCTCTTAATTTCGTAAACGAGCTCAATGCTTCTCTTCTTAAGACAGCAGCTGTTCTCAAGTGCTCCGCAGCCGCAGTGGCAGACAAGGCTTCCGCTCTTTCAAACGACCTCAAGGCAAAGGAAAAGACCATTGAAAAGCTCAACTCCGAGCTTGCATCTGCAAAGGCCTCCGATCTCTTCACAACAGCTGCAGAATTTGACGGCATCAAGGTACTCACAGCAGATCTTGGTGAAGCTGATGCAAATGCTCTCAGAACAATGCTCGACTCCGCGAAGGCTGATGACAGCATCATTATCATTGCAGGCAAGAACACCGAAAAGGGCACCTGCTCCTTCGCTTGTGCCTGCGGTAAGGACGCTATTGCTAAGGGCGCACACGCAGGTAACATCGTAAGAGAAACAGCAAAAATCGCAGGCGGTGCAGGCGGCGGTAAGCCCGACTCTGCTATGGCAGGCGGTAAGGACATCACAAAAATCGGTGAGGCTCTTTCAGCTGCAGCTGCAATCGTTGAATCTATGGTAAAATAAGGAGAATGAATTATGGATTGCATTTTCTGTAAAATAGCAAACGGAGAAATCCCCTCCTCCAAGGTTTATGAGGACGATAAGATTCTTGCCTTCAAGGATCTTGCACCTCAGGCTCCCGTTCATCTTCTCATTATCCCCAAGGAGCATATCAGATGGGCTTATGACGTAACGGAAGAAAACAGTGCCGTTATAGCCCACATCTTCGCAAAGATTCCCGAAATCGCAAAGTCCCAGGGTCTTGAAGACGGCTTCAGAATCGTAAACAACTGCGGAGAATCAGCCGGACAGACAGTTCATCACATTCACTTCCACCTTATGGGCGGCAGAGAATTTACCTGGCCTGCAGGCTGATAATCACACAAGCACCAAAGGTATCTGTCCTTTCGCGGCAGATACCTTTTTTATGCCGTTTTTTGATTCCCTTTTATTCATACCGTAAAAAAACAGACACCCGTAATAGGCATAGTGCCGAAAAATATACAATGTGTTGCATTTTATAACCGGGTGTTGTATAATACCCCCTGACAGGAATATAAAGGAGAATCATCATGCCAAATTCCGAAGACCGCCGTGTGAAGCTTACCAAAAAAATCCTCAAGGAAGCGCTTATTGAGCTGATGCACACAAAATCAATCAATGATATAAGCATAAAAAAGGTATGCGAAACAGCAGACATAAACAGAAGCACCTTTTATCATCATTATCAGTCCCCTCAGGAGCTTTATGACGATATCATAAATGACATTGCAATTGAAATTAACGATATTCTTGAAAGAAACCGTCAGCGCAACACGTCGCAAGCAGAAACCGTTGCCGAAATACTGACCTACGTTGAGGAAAAGCGTGAATTATTCCTTGTTATTCTCAGCGAAAAGGGCAATATCAGCATAGGTGAAAGGCTCAATAATATCGTGGGACAATTCGTCGGTGAAATCAACAGCACTGAGCTTTCAAAATATTGTGCACACTTTATTTCCGCAGGCTTTACCAATATTATATGGATGTGGCTGGGCAACGAAAACAGACTGCCTCCCAAGCAGATAGCTGAGCTTATCACAACTATAATTGCACACGGTGTAAAAAAGGCTGCTGTATACTCATCTCCCGAAAAGAAATAAAAAAACAATGGGGTTCTTTCAGGTTTTTCCTGAAGAACCCCTTGCTTTATGCCGTTTTATGCAGTCTGCACCTTTATGCATTACTTAATCAGTGTCTTCCGCCCGAATCAGTTGCAGCCGCATCCGCAGTTGTTCTGATTGCAGCCGCAGCTGTTAGCCTGATTGAAGCCGTTATCACCTGTGAGAACAAGGATAAGAATGATGAAAAGAATCCAGTAGCTGTTGCATCCGTTACCAAAAAGCATTCGGTTGACCTCCTTTCGCACCTTCCACTACATAATATGTTGACTAATACGAGGTGTGATTAAATTAACGGGAGATTTTTTTCGGGGCCGGCAGACAAAAAAGGCATCCGTCACACCGTGACAGATACCTTTTATCATACTGTTATATTTACGCGAGGGTTGCAAGAATGACAGCCTTGATGGTGTGCATACGGTTTTCTGCTTCCTTGAAAACAACGGAAGCCTCACTTTCGAACACCTCGTCGGTAACCTCAAAGGCATCAAGACCGAATCTTTCACCCATTTCCTTGCCGATCTGAGTCTTAAGATCGTGAAAGGAAGGCAGGCAGTGCATGAAGATACATTTTTCTCCTGCAATTTTCATTTTCTCTGAATTTACCTGATAAGGAAGCAGCTCTTTTACTCTTTCCTCCCATACCTGGGTGGGCTCACCCATTGATACCCATACGTCGGTGCAGATTACGTCTGCCCCCTTGCAGGCAACGGCAGGGTCAGAAATGAAATTGAGCTTTGCGCCCGTTTCCTTGGCAATTTCCTGACATTTCTCAATCAGTGCACTGTCGGGGAAATACTTTTCGGGAGAGCAGGCAGTAAATTCCATACCCATTTTTGCACAGCCTATCATAAGGGAATTGCCCATATTATATCGGGCATCGCCCATATATACGAACTTTATACCCTTAAGGCTTCCGAAATGCTCCTTGATTGTAAGAAGGTCAGCAAGAATCTGAGTGGGATGGAATTCATTTGTAAGACCGTTCCATACGGGCACGTCAGAATACTTTGCAAGCTCCTCAACAATTGCCTGACCGAAGCCTCTGTATTCAATACCGTCGAATATACCTGCAAGCACTCTTGCCGTATCGGCAATACTCTCCTTCTTGCCTATCTGTGAGCTCTGAGGGTCAAGGAAGGTGACGCCCATACCGAGGTCGTGTGCGGCAACCTCAAAGCTTGTTCTTGTACGGGTACTGTTCTTTTCAAAGATAAGAGCAATGTTCTTACCCTTGAGAACGTCGTGAAGAATACCCTTTTTCTTCTTTTCCTTAAGCTCTGCAGAAAGATCAAGAAGATAAGAAATCTCTTCGGGAGTAAAATCCAGAAGCGTTAAAAAATCTCTGCCTTTTAATGTCATAGCAAGCACCACCGATGTTATTTGTTGCTGAGGAATTCCTTTACCTGAGCAATCTGTGTATTAACGGAGCTGATTCCCGTTCCGCCTGCGGAAATTCTTAAATTAACACAGTTTTGAAGGTCAATTGCCTTATAAAGGTCTTCATCAAAGTTGCTGTCAAATTCCTTGTACCTTTCGAGTGAGATATCCTCGAGTATCGTACCGTTCTGCACACAGTAGCCGACAATCTGTCCTACCGTCTTGTATGCACTTCTGAAGGGAAGTCCCTTGCCTACGAGATAGTCTGCAAGGTCGGTTGCATTTATGAAACCGTTCTGTGCAGCCTTCTTCATATTTTCGGGAACGGGCTTCATTGTATCTATCATAGGAATGAAAACGGAAAGACACTTCTTCACCGTTTCAATGCTGTCAAATACAGCCTCCTTATCCTCCTGCATATCCTTGTTGTATGCAAGAGGAAGACCCTTTAGGGTCGTAAGAAGAGCCATAAGGTCACCGTAGACTCTGCCCGTTTTTCCGCGGACAAGCTCTGCCATATCGGGATTCTTCTTCTGAGGCATAATGCTTGAGCCCGTTGTGTATGCATCATCAAGCTCAACGAACTTGAATTCCCAGCTTGACCAGAGAATAACCTCCTCCGAGAAACGGGAAAGATGCATCATAATCACAGAAAACGCACTCATAAGCTCAATGCAGTAGTCACGGTCGGAAACACCGTCAAGGGAATTGAGCATTATTCCGTCAAAGCCGAGAGCCCTTGCGGTCATCATTCTGTCCGTGGGATAGGTGGTGCCTGCAAGTGCGCAACAGCCGAGAGGTGAATAATTCATACGGCTGAGAGCATCCTTCACTCTGCCGATATCTCTTATAAACATCATAGCATAGGCTAAAAGATGCTGACCGAAGGTTATGGGCTGTGCTCTCTGCAGATGAGTGTAGCCGGGCATTATAACCGCCTTGTTTTCCTCTGCCTTCTTCACAACCGTTTCAATAAGCGAATAAAGAAGCTCCGTCACGCCCTGCGCCTCATCACGGAGATAAAGACGAAGGTCAACTGCAACCTGGTCGTTTCTGCTTCTTGCCGTGTGAAGCTTCTTGCCCACGTCACCTATACGGGACGTCAGCACCGCTTCAACAAACATATGGATATCCTCCGCATTTTCATCAATGGGAAGTGCGCCGCTTTCAATATCGTCAAGAATAGTCTGCAGACCGTCAATAATCTGCAGACTTTCATTCTGAGTGATAATATTGCAGGCGGCAAGCATAGCTGCGTGCTCCATAGAGCCCTTTATGTCCTGACGGAACATTTTGCAGTCGAAATGTATTGACGAATTGAAATCGTCAGCCTCCTTATTGAGAGCCTTTTCGAATCTGCCTGCCCACATTTTTTCCATTTTATTTTCTCCGAATCTAAGTTGGCGAGTATAATCCGAAACAGTTTTTTGAATGCGGATTTTCGCCAATCTATTGTTAAAATACTCGCAAATCCGAAAGGATTTGCTCCGTTTTGTGCCTCAGCTTGACAAAAATCCTCTATTCAAAAAATCTCCGACCTTAAAATGAAGATTTTTAATTGGATTTTTGGTGGCTGAGACCGCAGGAAGGCTAACGCCTTTCAAGGGCGATACGCCGAAAAGCCTTTAAAAATATTATTTTAAGGCTATTTCTGATTACACTCGCCAACTTATATATTATTCTTTGCCTTCATCTTTGCATAAACCTTGGTGGGAAGACCGTAAAGGTTGATGAATCCTGCAGAATCTGCCTGATTGTAAACCTCGTCCTCGTCGAAGGTTGCAATTTCGGGGTCATAGAGTGAATAGGGAGATGTAACGCCGGCGTTGATCATATTGCCCTTGTAGAGCTTGAGTGTAACGTCACCGGTAACCGTCTTCTGTGTGGTCTTGACGAAGGAAAGAATAGCCTCGGTAAGAGGAGTGAACCACTGTGCATTGTAAACGAGCTCTGCAAGCTTCTGTGCAACAAGTGCCTTGTAGTGAGCTGTTTCCTTGTCCAGTGTGATTGATTCAAGAACCTCGTGTGCCTTGTAGATGATGGCACCGCCGGGAGTTTCATATACACCGCGGCATTTCATACCTACGAGTCTGTTTTCAACGATATCAAGAAGACCTATACCGTTTGCACCGCCGAGCTCATTGAGCTTTGCAACAACTGAAACAGCATCCATTTCAACACCGTCAATTGCTGTGGGAACACCCTTTTCAAAGTGAATCTTTACGTAAGTGGGCTTGTCGGGAGCCATTTCGGGAGAAACGCCCATTTCAAGGAAGCCGGGCTTGTTGTAAAGAGGCTCGTTTGCGGGATCCTCAAGATCAAGACCCTCGTGTGAAAGGTGCCAGATGTTCTTATCCTTTGAATAGTTTGTTTCACGGTTGATTTTAAGGGGAACGTTGTGAGCCTCAGCGTAATCAATTTCTTCCTCACGGCTCTTGATGTCCCACTCTCTCCAGGGAGCGATGATGGGCATATCGGGTGCGAATGCCTTTATAGCAAGCTCAAAACGAACCTGGTCATTACCCTTGCCCGTACAGCCGTGGCAGATAGCATCAGCATTCTCCTTAAGAGCAATTTCCGCAATTCTCTTTGCAATGGGAGGACGTGCAAATGCGGTACCTAAGAGATAATCCTCATATTTTGCGCCTGCCTGAACACAGGGGAAAACGTAATCCTCAATAAATTCCTTTGTAAGATCCTCAATGTAAAGCTTTGAAGCACCTGTCTTAAGAGCCTTTTCCTCAAGACCCTCAAGCTCGTCTGCCTGACCGACGTTACCGGAAACAGCAATAACCTCGCAGTTATTGTAGTTTTCCTTAAGCCAGGGAATGATGATAGAGGTATCAAGACCTCCCGAATATGCAAGTACGACCTTTTTGATTTTTGACTTATCCATTTTATATTCCTCCGGATACGCATTAATATTCATTCGATGTGCATAACTATACATCATTAAAGCAGTTTTGTCAATACCCCCGCAAAACATTTTTATTTCAGGGCATTTGGACAGTTTATATTATAATCATTAAATAAATTAATCAATAATAAAATAAAGAAAAATATAGAGTCCTTATTCATTTTTATGCATATATTCATCATTTTTTTGCATAAATATTCCTGTAGAATTTTGATGTCACCTATAGAAATCCGCATTTTTTTGTGCTAATATATATGAAGATTATATTAAGGAGACTTTAACCATGTGTGAAAATTGCTGTAACAGCGACCTTACACTTCTTGCCGACGTATTTGCGGATATGCAGAAAAACGGCGATAATCTTATTTCCGTTCTGCAGAAGGCACAGGATATTTACGGATATCTTCCCACAGACGTGCTTTATGAAATAGCCGCACACACGGGCAATTCCCCCGCAAAGGTAATGGGCGTTGCTACCTTCTATACTCAGTTCCGTCTTAAGAAGGTCGGAAAATATCTGATCCTTTTATGTAAGGGAACTGCCTGCCACGTAAACGGAGCCGATTCAATTGAAAAGGCAATCTGCGGAGAGCTCGGCATTTCCGACGGTGACACCACCGACGACGGACTGTTCTCTCTCAAAACCGTGGCATGTCTGGGCTGCTGCAGCCTGTCCCCCGTTATGATGATAAACGAGGAAACCTACGGCTCCCTTACCCCCTCAAAAGCCGTTGAAATTTTAAGAGAAATAAAAGGGAGGGAAGCAGAATGAGAATAGTAATAGGTGAAGGCTCCTGCGGTATCGCGGCAGGTGCTTCCAAGGTACATAACGCTCTCTCAGATGCCCTGCAGAGCTCAGGTATTTCCATTGGCATTGCAGGCTGTATCGGTATGTGCTTCCTTGAGCCCGTAGTTGATATATATGACGGGAAGACACTTCTTAAAAGACTGGTAAGGGTTACGGAAAATGATGCCGCAGCTATTGCTGAAGCGGTAGCAGGCAATAACCTTGATTCTCTTAAAAACCTCGAAATAAGCGAAGAGGACAGCGTTTTTCTTAAAAAGCAGACAAGAATTGCTCTTCGCCGCTGCGGTCTTATTGACCCCGAAAGCATTGATTCCTATCTTGATGACGGCGGCTACACCGCTCTTAAGAAGGTATTATCGGGTATGTCCCCTGAGGACGTTATTGAGGAAATCAAAATTTCGGGTCTTGCAGGCAGAGGCGGTGCAGGCTTCCCCACCTGGTTCAAGTGGAATGCCGCAAGAAAATCCGAGGGCACGGAAAAATATCTTATATGTAATGCCGACGAGGGCGATCCCGGTGCATTTATGGACCGCGCCGTTATTGAAAGTGACCCGCACGCTCTTATTGAGGGAATGCTTATTGCCGCATATGCAATCGGTGCCTCAGCAGCCTTCGTATACGTGCGTGCAGAATATCCCCTTGCAATTATAAGACTGCAGAAGGCTATAAACGAAGCCACGTCAAAGGGGCTTCTCGGTGAAAGCATTCTCGGCACGGACTTTTCCTGCCGTCTTAAAATCAAGGCAGGTGCAGGTGCATTCGTCTGCGGTGAGGAAACCGCGCTTATTGAATCCCTTGAGGGTAAACGGGGAATGCCCCGTCTGAAGCCTCCCTTCCCCGCCGAAAAGGGCTACGAAAACAAGCCCTCTAACATAAATAACGTTGAAACCTTTGCAAACGTTTCCTGGATTATAGAAAACGGCGGTCAGGCATTCTCCGCAATGGGTACTGAAAACAGTAAGGGCACCAAGGTTTTTGCCCTTACGGGTAAGATAAAAAGAGGCGGTCTTGTGGAAATTCCCATGGGACTTACTCTGCGTGAGGTAATCTTTGATATAGGCGGAGGAATCCGTGATGACAAGGAATTCAAGGCTGTGCAGCTGGGCGGTCCTTCAGGCGGTTGTATTCCGAAGGAGCTTCTCGACACAGTAATTGATTACAAGGCTCTTAATGCAACGGGCGCAATTATGGGCTCGGGCGGTATGGTTGTTATGGATGAAGGCACGTGTATGGTCAATATGGCACGCTTCTTCCTTGATTTCACCACAAAGGACTCCTGCGGCAAGTGCGTTCATTGCAGAATCGGAACGAAGAGAATGTTCGAAATCCTCACCCGTATCACAGAGGGAGGCGGTCAGGAGGGTGACATAGAGCTTCTCACCGAGCTTTGCGAGGGCATCCGCTCGGGTGCGCTGTGCGGTCTTGGTCAGACAGCACCCAACCCCGTGCTCACAACAATAAAATATTTCAGAAACGAATATGAGGCTCACATCAGCGAAAAGAAATGCCCGGCAGGCGAATGTGCGGCATTAAGACAGTTTTTAATCGACCCCGAAAAATGCAAGGGCTGTACACTTTGCGCAAGGAAGTGTCCCGTAGGCGCAATTTCGGGTAATGTAAAAGAGGCTCATACCATAAACACAGAAAAATGCATCAGATGCGGTCAGTGCAAGGACGCTTGCCGCTTCGGTGCAGTAGAAATAAGATAAGGAGGGAAAGAAATGTCTGATACTGTAAAGCTTATTATTGACGGAAAAGCCATAACGGCAGATAAGGGCGACACAATTCTTATTGCCGCCGAAAAGAACGGCATTGAAATTCCCAACCTTTGCTATCTTAAGGAAATGTCCCCCTACGGAGCCTGCGGAATGTGCGTGGTTGAGGCAGAGGGTTCACCGAAGCTCCTTCGCGCCTGCTCGCAGAAGGTGTCCGAGGGTATGGTAATAAACACAATGGGTGAAAGAGCTATCAAGGCAAGAAAAATTGCACTTGAGCTTATAATGGGCGACCACAAGGGCGACTGCATAGGTCCCTGCTCTCTCAACTGTCCCGCACACACCGACTGCCAGAAATATGTTAAGGAAATTGCGGACGGTGACTACACAGCCGCAGTAAAAACAATAAAAGAGGTCATCTCACTTCCTGCCTCTATCGGCAGAGTATGCCCTCACCCCTGCGAGGCTGCCTGCAGAAGACAGCACGTTGAAGAGCCGGTTTCCATAGCTTACCTCAAGGCCTTTGCCGCAGACGAGGTGCTGAAAAAGGGAGAGCACGTGTTACCTGAAATTAAGGCAAGCACCGGCAAATCCGTCGGAATCATCGGCGGCGGCCCTGCAGGACTCTCTGCTGCTTTCAGGCTTATTCAGTCAGGACACACAGTTACAATTTACGATAAAATGCCAAAAATGGGCGGAATGCTCCGCTACGGTATTCCCGAATACCGTCTTCCCAAGAAGGTGCTCGATACCGAAATTGCGGAAATCGCTTCTCTCGGCGTTAAGATGATAAATAACTGCACCGTAGGCAAGGATATCACACTTGATGAAATAAAAGAAAAACACGATGCCCTGCTTGTTGCAAACGGTGCCTGGAAGAGCAGCTCCATACGCTGTGAGGGAGAAAAGCTTGAGGGTGTTTTCGGCGGTATAGATTTCTTAAGAGCTGCCGCCCTCGGAGAAAAGCCTGCAATCGGCAGAAAAACCGCAATTGTCGGAGGAGGCAACACCGCAATGGATGCCTGCCGTACAGCCGTGCGCCTCGGGGCAGAGGAGGTCAGCATAATTTACCGTCGTACCCGTGACGAAATGCCTGCTGAGGATATTGAAATTGAAGAGGCTATGGAGGAGGGCGTAATTTTCCGCTTCCTCACAAACCCTGCAGAAATTCTCGGTAAGGACGGCAGAGTTACAGGTGTAAGACTTCAGGTTATGACTCTCGGTGAGCCTGACGAAAAGGGCAGACGCTCCCCCGTCCCCGTTGAGGGTGAATTTATCACACTTGAGCTTGATTCGATAATCATTGCAGCAGGTCAGAAAAATGATCCCGCAGGCTTCGAAATGCTCGAAACCACAAAAAGAGGCACAATTCTTGCCGATGAAAGAACGTTTGCAACGTCAATTCCCGGCGTGTT
>JAZRST010000056.1:0-22656 GCA_045651625.1 Acutalibacteraceae bacterium
TCGGTGGTGCTACAGGTTCATCAAAGAGCCACAATATGAAATCTCTTACCACTATGGCATCCGACGTTCAGAAGGGTAATGCTCCCGAGGAAAGAAAGATTCAGCGTCTTTTCCGTAACGCTGAGGTAACACGACTTATCAAACGTTGTAACGACTTCGGTGCAGGCGGTGTTTCCGTTGCTATCGGCGAGCTCGCTCCCGGATTACAGATTGACCTTGATGCTGTTCGTAAAAAGTACGAAGGTCTTGACGGAACAGAAATTGCTATCTCCAAATCTCAGGAGCGTATGGCAGTTGTTGTTGCTGCTGAGGATGCAGATAAATTCATCGCATTTGCTCAGGAAGAAAACCTTGAAGCTTACCGTGTTGCTGTTGTAACAGAGCAGGAGCGTATGGTTATGAAGTGGAAGGGCAACATCATTGCTGACCTCAGCCGTGAATTCCTTGACACAAACGGCGCTGTAAAGCACACAGACGCTCACGTAACAGAAAAGGACCTTTCCGTATTAAGCAAGGCTATGTTCGGCTCATTACGTGAAATGGCTTCCGACCTTCGCACTGCAAGCCAGAGAGGTCTTGTTGAAAGATTCGACTCAACAATCGGTGCAGGAAGCATTATTATGCCCTACGGCGGTAAGCGTCAGCTGACACCTGCACAGTCAATGGCAGCAGTATTACCCGTGCTTCCCGGTCAGGAAACAGATGCAGCAAGCGTATTCAGCTGAGGCTGTGATCCCCATCACCTTTCCGTTGATCCTTATACAGGTGCTCACGCATCAATTTATAATTCAGTTGCAAAGCTTGTAGCCGCAGGCTGTGACTACAAGAAGGCATATCTTACCTTACAGGAATTCTTCGAGAAGTTAAAGACTGAGCCCGCACGCTGGGGCAAGCCCTTCGCAGCACTTTTAGGTGCACTTGATGCTCAGCTCGAATTAAGTGCAGCTGCTATCGGCGGTAAGGACTCAATGTCAGGCTCCTTCCTCGACAAGGACGTTCCTCCCACACTTATCTCCTTTGCTATTGCTCCCATCAGGAAGCAGGACGTTATAAGCCCTGAATTCAAGAAGGCAGGCAATCCCGTTTACCTCTTCGGTGCGGCTGATGAAGGCGCAGACAGCCTCAAGGCTACCTGGGAAGCCTTCCACAAGCTTTGTGCTGAGGGCAAGGTAAATGCTTCATGGGCAGTTGAGCGCGGTATCGGTGAAGCTGTTATGAAGATGTCCTTCGGTAACAACATCGGCTTCAAGGCAACGGCAGACCTCAAGGACAACTGGCATCTCGGTATGTGGGGCTTCATTGTTGCTGAGCTTACTGAGGACGTTGAGCTTCCCGGCGTAATGAAAATCGGTACGACAACAGAAGAAGCAGTTATCGACCTCGGTAACGACAGTGCTTCAATTGAAGAGCTTTATAAATTACACACAGCTACTCTTGAGGACGTATATCCCACAAAGGCTAAGGAAGACAAGGGTGAAATCCCCACCTTCTCCTTTGACGGAAAGTGCAGTGCAAGACCTCAGAACAAGGTTGCACGTCCCAAGGTGCTTATCCCCGTATTCCCCGGCACAAACTGCGAATACGATTCAGCCAGAGCAGTTGAAAAAGCAGGCGCTGAGGCTGAAATTTTCGTAATCAGAAACCTTACTGCAGAAGACGTTGCAAGAAGCGTTGAGGGCTTCTCCAGGAAGGTAAAGGAAAGCCAGATTATCTTCATTCCCGGCGGCTTCTCAGGCGGTGACGAGCCCGACGGCTCTGCTAAGTTCATTACTGCATTCTTCCGTAATCCTGCAGTAAAAGAGGCTGTAACAGACCTTCTTGACAACCGTGACGGTCTTATGTGCGGTATCTGTAACGGCTTCCAGGCTCTTATCAAGCTCGGTCTTGTTCCCTACGGTAAGATTATTGATACAGATGAAAGCTGTCCCACTCTTACCTTCAACAACATCAACCGTCATCAGAGCAGAATCGTTCACACACGTATTGCTTCCACAAAGTCTCCCTGGCTTACAGCAATGAACGTCGGTGACGTTGTGAACGTGCCCATCTCACACGGTGAAGGTAAGTTCATTGCTCCCGCTGAGCTTATTGCCGAGCTTGCAAAGAACGGACAGATTGCAACTCAGTACGTTGACCTTGAAGGCAACGCTACTGCAGATATCGACTTCAATCCCAACGGTTCTCTTTGTGCTATTGAGGGTATCACCTCCCCCGACGGCAGAGTATTCGGTAAGATGGGGCACTCAGAAAGAATCGGCGACGGTCTTTACAAGAACGTTCCCGGCGAATACGACATTCAGATGTTCAAGTCTGCTGTAGAATATTTCAAATAAGAAGAATTATTCGGAAACTGCTGTTTTGTTGCACGGGAAAATCTTCCGTGCAACAAGCAGATTTACGGAATAAGGCTCCGAATTATAAATATGATATTGTCAGGAGGATTTCACAATGGAATACAAATCCGATATAGAAATTGCTCAAAGCTGTCAGATGCGTCACATTACGGAAATTGCAAAATCCGCAGACGTTGACGAAAAGTATATTGAGCAGTACGGCAATTACAAGGCAAAAATCGATCCTGCGCTTATTAAGGAAACAGACAAGAAGGACGGTAAGCTCATTCTTGTTACAGCTATTACTCCTACTCCTGCAGGTGAAGGCAAAACAACCACTACAATCGGTCTTGCAGACGGTCTTAAGAGAATCGGCAAGAACGTTGCAGTTGCTCTCCGTGAGCCCTCTCTCGGCCCCGTTTTCGGTGTTAAGGGCGGCGCAGCAGGCGGCGGTTATGCTCAGGTTGTTCCCATGGAGGATATCAATCTTCACTTTACGGGTGACTTCCACGCTATAGGTGCCGCAAACAACCTTCTTGCGGCTATGCTTGACAACCACATTCAGCAGGGCAATCAGCTCGGTATTGACGTAAGAAAAATCACATGGAAGCGCTGTGTTGATATGAACGCCCGTCAGCTTCGCTTCATTGTTGACGGTATGGGCGGCAAAGCCAACGGTGTTCCCCGTGAGGACGGCTTTGATATTACGGTTGCAAGTGAAATTATGGCAGTTCTCTGTCTTTCAAATTCAATTACAGAGCTTAAGGAAAAGCTTTCAAATATCATTGTAGGCTATACCTATGACGATAAGCCCGTAACCTGCGGACAGCTTAAATGTGCAGGCGCTATGACAGCACTTCTCAAGGATGCTATCAAGCCCAACCTTGTGCAGACACTTGAAGGCACTCCCGCATTTGTTCACGGCGGCCCCTTTGCAAACATTGCACACGGCTGTAACTCAATTATGGCAACCAAGGTTGCTCTTAAGATGGGTGACTACACCGTAACAGAGGCAGGCTTCGGTGCTGACCTCGGCGCTGAAAAGTTCCTTGATATCAAGTGCCGTATGGCAGGTCTTACACCCGATGCAGTTGTAGTTGTTGCAACAGTAAGAGCACTCAAGATGCACGGCGGACTTCCCAAGACCGCACTGGGCACTGAAGACCTTGCGGCTCTCGAAAAGGGTATCCCCAATCTTCTCAGACACGTTTCAAACATCAAGAACGTTTATAAGCTTCCCTGCGTTGTTGCAGTTAACCGCTTCCCCACCGACACCGATAATGAAATTGATTTCATTATCAAAAAGTGCAAGGAGCTCGGCGTAAATACCGTTCTCTCCACTGTATGGGCAGAAGGCGGCAAGGGCGGCGAAGAGCTTGCAAAAGAGGTTGTACGTCTTTGCGAAGAGGAAAAGGGCGATTTCACCTTTGCTTATGAGCTTGACACTACAATCGAAGAAAAGATTGAAGCTATCGTTAAGAAGGTTTACGGCGGTAACGGCATTATCCTTACCCCCAATGCAAAAAAGCAGGCTGAACAGCTTACTGCTCTCGGCTTCGGAAATCTTCCCGTTTGCGTTGCAAAAACACAGTATTCCTTCTCCGATGATCCCACAAAGCTCGGTGCTCCTGAAGGCTTCACTGTAACAGTCAAGAATATCAAGGTTTCTGCAGGCGCAGGCTTTATAGTTGTGCTTACAGGTGACATTCTTACAATGCCCGGACTTCCCAAGGTTCCCGCAGCAGAAAAGATTGACGTTGACGAAAACGGCAAAATCACGGGACTCTTCTAAAATAAATCAAAACGGAGGCGGTATATTTTGGCAAAGCTTGAAAGAACAATAAATGCTGACTTTGACGGACTTCTCAGAAGAATTGAAGACGGAATTCTAGGCGGAAGCGTTTCCGCATCAAAAGAAGGCTCTTCTTTTTTCAGAAGCGGAGACGCAAAGTGTGCCGTCAGAGTATTTGAAAGATATTCTTATATGGGCGGTAACCGTGTAAGTCTCACGGTTACGCTCTTTCAGGAAAACAACAGCTCCCCCGTTTATCTCTCAGGTATAACCGCAGGCGGAAGCCAGGCTATGTTTGTAAAAATAAACACCTTCGGAGAAGAGGCTTTTCTGAAAAAACTTTCCGAAATAATAGACTGACATAAAAACGAAAAAACCACGGTGAGGAGAACCGTGGTTTTTCCGTTGTGGAGATTATTTATGAAGAAAAACGAGCAAAGCATTTTTATGCAACTCTTCGTTGCAATAACAGTTTAATTTCCGAAACTGAAATAAAACTTAAAACACAAAAAATATTTCTTTTTTGAAAATATAGTCAAATTAAGATTCATTTAAGCATTCTGATTTATACTGTGATCACAGTAAAGACTGCTATCTCGTTTTCTTCATAAATATCTCCTCAAAAAAAGCAGGAGCGCTTCGGATTCCCCTTTCCGGAGCGTTTCTGTTTTTTAATTCAATAAAGTCATTGACTTAAATAAATTTCGGGGTATAATATTGGAGTAATTTAAAAGAGGTGTTTTTATTATGAGCGAAAATTGTACACATAACTGCGAAACCTGCTCAGCAAAATGCGGCAGTGCAGAAAAGAAAAAGCCTATGACAGAGCCCCAGAACAAGATGTCCGATATCAAAAACGTTATTGCCGTTGTCAGCGGCAAGGGCGGTGTCGGCAAATCTCTTGTTACTTCCCTTCTTGCAGTCGAATCACAGAGAAAGGGCTTTAAGACTGCTATTATTGACGGTGACATCACAGGTCCCTCAATGCCTCAGAGCTTCGGCATCCACGAAAAGGCTGTAGGCAATGACCTTGGCATATTCCCTGCAAAAACCTCCACGGGAATTGAGCTTATGTCCCTTAACCTTCTTCTTGAAAACGAAAAGGATCCCGTTATCTGGAGAGGTCCCGTTATTGCAGGTGCTGTAAAGCAGTTCTGGACAGACGTTGTGTGGGGTGATATTGACTATATGTTCGTTGATATGCCTCCCGGAACAGGTGACGTTCCCCTTACAGTATTCCAGTCTCTTCCCGTAAAGGGCATCGTTGTTGTAACATCTCCTCAGGAGCTTGTTTCAATGATTGTTGACAAGGCTGTAAAAATGGCAAAAATGATGAATATTCCCGTTCTCGGCATTGTTGAGAACTATTCATATTTTGAATGTCCCGACTGCGGTAAGAAGCATCACATTTACGGTGAAAGCCACATTGACGAGGTTGCAAAGGAGCACGGCATTGAAACGATTGCAAAGCTTCCCATCAATCCCAAGCTTGCAGCAGCCTGCGACAAGGGTATGATTGAGCTTTCCGACTGCAAGGAAATCAAAGACCTTGCTGATGCAATAATCAAATAATATGGTTTGTGAAAGAGCCTTTAAAGGCAAATGCATTACGGAATTTCCCCGAAGCTTTGTCTGTATTGATATTGAAACAACGGGGCTGAGTCCTCTTTACGACGACATAATAGAAGTTTCGGGAATAAGAGTTGAAAACGGAATTGCCGTTGCAACCTTTTCCGAAACAATCAACATAGGAAGACCTCTTCCGCCCTTTATCACGGCACTTACGGGCATTACCGATAAGGAGCTGGCAAAAAGCAACAGTGCAGAAAACGTGCTGACGAGATTCTGCAGCTTTGTAGGCGGAGATATTCTTCTTGGGCATAATGTGAATTTCGACATCAATTTTCTTTACGACAAGTGCCTCGAAAAAACGGGAATTCTTTTTGAAAACGATTTCGTTGATACTCTTAAAATCGGCAAACGACTTTTACCTCACTTAAAGCATCATAAGCTTGATGATTTAGCGGAATATTACGACATTCCTCCGAGAACTCTCCACAGAGCCCTTGGTGACTGCGAAATGACGGTAAATTGCTATTTTAAGATGCTGGACGATATCGATAATGAATTAACCTTCTACACCGCAAAACGGCGAAAATAAGCGAAATTCATACGACTGCAGAATTTATATCTCTGCAGTCTTTTTTTTGACTGTCAAAAACAATGCAACACGATGTAATAAACAGTCGTAATTATGTAAATAATACCGCCGCGAAATAATTGACTCTTAAAGCCCCTTATGATAAAATTTATTTTTGTATGAAATTATATTTATGATAAAGTGAGCAGACAATGAACATTTTTGATGAAGTTTACAGAATCAACGCCAACCGTCTTGAAAAAAGGGCGGCATCAATTACTCTTGCAAACGGAGAAAAATACGTTTATACCTACGGTGAAATTTTCGCCGGGGCAGAAAGATATGCACAGCTTCTTCTTGATTCGGGTGTTCGTCCCGGAGACAGAATTGCAATCACGGCGGAAAGCAGTCCCTGGTGGATAACTGCATTTTTTGCAATCTGCAGAATCCGTTGCACTGCGGCACTGATTGATGCCTCTCTCACGGAAGCGGATACACTCAGCTTTATAAGCCGCTCCGATGTCAGAGGTGCGTTTTTCTCAAAAAAAACCTACGGAAAAATCAGAGACAAAAGCAGCTTCTCCTTCCCCTGCTTCGACGTTTATGACTGTTCCCTGCTTCCCGGCTCCCCTGCCCGTGTTCCCGACAGCTTACCTGCTTCCTCTGACACGGACGAAAGCGTTGCCTGCATAATTTTTTCCTCAGGAACAACAAGAACAGCCGCAGGCATAATGCACTATCACGACAGCCTTATAAACACCACAAAAATGACAGAGGTTGTACAGGATATTTCCGACAAATCAAGATTCCTCGGAATCTTACCCTTAAGCCATATTTACGGTCTTTTCAGCCTTGTTCTCGGGCCTACCGTCACGGGTGCTGACGTACACTTTTTAGAATCAATTTCAGCGGATGCAATGCTCGGTGCATTCAAGGAGTATAAGCCCACTGCCTTCCCCGGAGTGCCTAAGGTTTACGAGCTTTTTATGGCGGCGGCTCTGAGAAAAATAAACTCTGCTTCTGTAACAAAGCTCGTTTTCAGTAAATTCTTCCCCTTGTGCCTTAAGTTAAGAAGAAAGCACGGCATTCTTCTCGGCAAAAAGATTTTCGGGAGCATTCACGAAACCTTCGGCGGTTGTCTTGTCCGTCTGTTTTCGGGCGGTGCACCTCTTACCAAGGAAACCGCAGAATTTTATTACGGTCTCGGCTTCAATATATTAAGCACCTATGGTGCCAGTGAAACCAACGTTCCCACACTCGGCAACGTTGAAACCGATATCAGCACCGACAGCTGCGGAAAGCCCTACCCCGTGGTTGAAGCAAGGCTTTCCGACGAGGGCGAGCTTCTTATAAAAACTCCTTTTATGATGAAGGGCTATTTCCGTGATGAGGAGGCAACTAAAAATGCCTTCACGGAGGACGGCTGGTTCCGCTCGGGTGACCTTGCAAGCATTGACAGCAAGGGTAATATCCGTATTACGGGCAGAGCAAAGGAAAATATTGTTCTTTCAACGGGCAAAAAGGTTTCTCCCGATGACCTTGAGGAGAAATACCGTAACATAAGCGGTATAAAGGATTTTGCAATCTGCGGTGTTCCTGCACAAAACGGCGACTACGATGAAATACATGCATTTATCGTACATGAAGCTTCATTCTCACAGGAAGAAATTGAAAATGAAATCGGAAAGATCAATGCAGATGTTCCAAATAATATGAAAATTCACAAAACCCATTTTGTAAATGAAATCCCCAGAACATCTCTGCAGAAACCGAAACGATATGCCTTAAAAAAGCAGGTGCTTGACGCTCGTAATGGTGAAAAAACCCCCAAAGTCAAAGAACCCGTCATTGAAGCCACTCCCCTTTCCCGTCTTATCGGTATCATTGCAAAAAATGCAAATATACCTGCAAATGAAATTGATGAAAACACAAAGGTATTCTCAGACCTTGCAATAGATTCTCTCAGCGCAGTAGACCTTGCAATGGAAATCGAAAGCGTTTTCAATGTCAATGTCGAATCTTCATATTCAAAAGAGATGTCGGTAAAAGACCTTATGGATGCCATTGAAAGGGGCAACACTCCCGAAGAAAAAGCCGCACCCATGGGAAAATATCCTCAGAATAAATCCGAACTGGATTACTTTATATTCTCACTTTTCAGGGGATTTGCGAAGTTCTGCTTTAAGATAAGGTTAATCAACCCCGAAAAACTTCCCGCTGATCAGAATTATATGCTTTGTCCCAACCACGTTACAAAAATCGATTACCTTTTTGTTTCCACGGCACTTTCCAAGGAAAGAATTATGAAGCTTTGTGCTATGGCAAAATTTGATCTGTTCCGAAATGACCCCTTCAGCAGACAGCTTATAAAATCAACGGGAATGGTGCCTGTTGACCGCTGCGGAATGAATATGAACTCAATGAACAGCATCAAGGCAAAGATCAGAGAGGGCTGGTGTGTACTTATTCATCCTGAGGGTGCAAGAAGTTGGGACGGTACTTTCCAGCCGATTCGAAGCGGTGCCACGGTTATTGCAATTGAAACGGGTGTTCCCATTATTCCCGTTTATTTAAGCGGTGCTTATGAGATTTATCCGAGAGGCAAAAAAATGATCAGATTTTTTGACCTGAAAAACAAAAAAAGATTTGAAGTAGATGTAATTTTCGGAGACCCCATAAGCCCACAGAACAAGACAACCGAAGAACTTACAAATGAACTTCAGAATGCAATCCTTGATTTGGAAGCTAAATACAAAAAATAAACAAGAGGATGTAAAAAACTTTCGTTTTTTACATCCTCTGCTCTTTTAATATTGTGTTTTAAGATTTATCCACAGTTCACTCTGAAGAACAAGGGTTTCCTTGTTGAGATTAATGAACACCTCGCACTTATCAAGAACCTCACGGGGAGGATATACAAGGGGGTCTTCACTCTGCTCGGGATCAAGTGCCTCGTAAGCGGCGGTGTGAGGAATTGCATACCATACCTCTTCGGCATTTCTTACGGCAATTTCCGTTTCACACATAAAGTTTATGAACTTTTCAGCGGCTTCCTTGTTACGTGAGGACTTGAGCACACACATTGAATCAAAGAACATATTTGCGCCCTCACGGGGTACGTAAGCGGCAAGATTCTCGTTTTCATCCATCATCGTCATGGCGTCACCTGCATAATAAGCGGCAATGTAAGCCTCTTCGTTGAGCATTTTATCGAAAATCTGATCCATTACGTAAGCCTGAACAATGGGCTTCTGCTTTTTGAGCTCCTCGGCAGCCTCGTACCAATCGTCGGGATTGGTGGTATTCATTGAATGACCGAGCTTTATGTGTGCAAGTGCAAAAGCATCACGGGGGTTATCGAACATAAGGATATTGCCCGCATACTTTTCGTTCCAGAGAAGGTTTATGCTTTCGTCCGCAACGTCCTCCTCGTCAACATACTTTGTGTTATAGACAATAACAACCGTTCCCCATGTATAGGGCACCGAATACTTTTCCTCAGGGTCATAGGAGAGTCCGCGGTATTCCTCACCGATATACTTATAGTTCGGGATGTTATCAAAGTTCAGCTCTGCAAGCAGATCCTCACTTATCATCTTTGAAATCATATATTCGGAGGGAATAATAACGTCGTAGGATGCGGCACCGCTGACGATTTTTGAATACATTTCCTCGTTGCTGGCATAAGTGGTGTAATTCACCTTTATGCCCGTCTGAGCCTCAAAATCATCAAGGACGCTCTGGTCGATATATTCACCCCAGTTATATACGTTTATTGACTGCTTATCCTCACCCGAGGTGCTCTCACCGCAGGCGGCAAGAGAAAACAGAATAAGCATAACCGAGATAAGGGCAATAATCTTCTTTTTCATTCTTATTCCCCCTTATCTTTTTGCCTTTTTGCCTGACTCGGGCTTTTTGATGTTTGAAACAAGCATAAGCGCGAGAATTATGACAAAGAGGAGTGTTGAAAGTGCGTTGAGCTTAAGAGAATAGGGCTTCTTCGTCATTGAATAAATGGTAACGGGAAGCGTCTGGAAGGTTGCGCCCGAGTTGAAATAGCTGATTACAAAGTCATCAAGCGACAGCGTGAACGCCATAATAAGACCGGAAATGATACCGGGAAGAATCTGAGGAATTACAACCTTGATGAATGACTTCACGGGAGGACAGCCAAGGTCAAGTGCGGCATAGTAGATATTCTGATCCATACCCTTGAGCTTGGGGAGCACAGACAGAACAACGTAAGGAATGTTAAAGGTTATATGGGAAATAAGAAGCGTTGCAAAGCCCATTTCCATTCCGTTGAAGTGTGAAAGAATAAACACGAAAAGTATCATCATTGAAATAGCCGTAACTATTTCGGGATTTACAACGGGGATGTTGTTGATGCTTAAAAGTGCGGATTTCTTCCAGCCGCGCATTGAGTTGATTCCCACTGCAGCAAGTGTGCCGATAAGAGTTGCGATAATCGCAGATAAAACCGCGATAATTATTGAATAGTAAAGGGACTGCAGAATGAGCTCATCCTGAAAAAGCTCAATATACCACTGCAGTGAAAAGCCTTCAAACTTTGCACGGGAGGTACCCGAATTGAAAGAGAAGAAAACAACGACGAGAATGGGCAGATACAGAAATGCGAGTATGAGCGCATTGTAAACCTTGAGGAATTTTTTCATATTCTGCCACCTCCCGAGGTCTTTGCATCCTTGTCGAAATGATTCATAAAGAAGGTTGCAACAAGAATGAGTATCATAAGCACCATTGAAAGGGCTGCACCGATATTATAATTAACCACACCTGAATTTCCGAGGAAATAGTCTTCAATCAGGTCACCGATAAGGAAATCCTTACCGCCGCCGAGGATTCTTGAAATAATAAAGGTACTGATTGAGGGAATGAAAACCATTGTGATACCCGAAATGATACCGGGCACACTGAGAGGAAGAATAACTCTCTTGAACACGTGGAAGCCGTTGGAGCCGAGATCCCTTGCAGCCTCAAGAAGAGAATTATCAATCTTGGTAAGGGACGTATAAATGGGAAGAATCATATAGGGCAGGAAATTATAAACCATACCGAGAACAATTGCGCCACGGTTGTTTATAAGCTGTAAGCCGTCAAATTCACCGCCGAAAAGCCCGAAAATGCTTCTCAGCGCAGAGTTTATAAGTCCGTTGTTTTCGAGAATTGTCATCCAGGAATAGGTTCTTACGAGGAAGTTCATCCACATAGGAAGCATAATTATAAGAGTGGCATTTCTCTGTATCTTTTCACTTGCTCTTGACATACTGTATGCAATGGGGTAAGCCAGCACAAGACAGATTACCGTTGCAATAAAAGCAAGACGGAGTGAAAGGAACATAGTGGAGCGGTAGGTATATATCCACTTAAGATTTTCAAAGGTGAATGCTCCCTCGGCATTGGTGAATGCATAGTACACAACGAGTGCCATGGGAACAAGCACAAAAACAGTCATCCAGGATGCGAAGGGAGAAACTGTTGCCTTCTTGTTTCCTATAGTAACAGTCTTACTCATCGTCTGAATCCTCCGTATCAATTCCTGCATTTACATCGGACAATTCATCGAATTCGTCAGAATAACTGGAGAAATCACCGAAGGTACCCGAATACTCGGATTTTTTCATAATATGGATAGCGTCGGGCTCAATTACAAGGCCGATTTCAGAGCCCTCGTACTGAATATCCGTAGACTGAATCATCCACAGGAAGCCGCCGATATCAACAATAATTTCATAATGCACACCCTTGAAGGTAACGGACGTTACCTTACCCGTCAGCATACCCTCGCTTACGGGTACAACATCAACGTCCTCGGGACGTACGACAACGTCAACAGCCTCGTTCTTTGCGAAGCCGCCGTCAAGACAATCGAATACGTGACCTGAAAACTCAACAATTTTGTCTTCCTTCATAATACCGTCAACGATATTACTTTCACCGATAAAGTCGGCAACGAAGGCGTTTTTGGGCTCGTTATAGATATCTGTGGGTGAGCCTATCTGCTGAATTTTACCGCTGTCCATAACAACGATTGTGTCGGACATTGAAAGAGCCTCTTCCTGGTCGTGAGTAACGTAAATAAACGTAATATCAAGGCTCTGCTGAATCTTTTTAAGCTCGTTCTGCATATCCTTGCGAAGCTTTAAGTCAAGCGCACCAAGGGGCTCGTCAAGAAGAAGCACCTTAGGGTCAACCGCAAGGGCACGGGCAATGGCAACTCTCTCCTGCTGACCGCCCGAAAGTGAATTGATATTTCTGTTTCCGAAGCCCTTTAGGTTGACAAGAGAAAGCATCTCCTCTACCTTCTTATCAATCTTATCCTTAGGCATCTTTTTGAGCTTCAGACCGAATGCAATATTTTCTGCAACGTTAAGATGGGGAAAAAGAGCATAACGCTGAAAAATGGTGTTGACCTCTCTTTTGTGAGGGGGAACACCATTGATTCGTTTGCCGTCGAAAATCACGTCGCCCCCGTCAGGCTCAAGAAAGCCCGCAATAATCCTGAGAGTTGTGGTTTTACCGGAGCCCGAAGGACCGAGGAAGGTGATGAATTCGCCGTCCCGTATATATAAATTGATATTTTTTAAGATTTGTTCACCGTCAAATGAAACGGAAATGTTTTTAAGGTCAATGATAACATTGTTTTCCAATTATGCAGCCCCTCTCCGTTAACAACGAATAGATATACCTATGCCTTTTTTATATATAGTACATATTAAAGTAAATATATCGCAATACTCGCCAAATGTCAACATTTTTCATAATTCTTGTACGGTTTTTTAAAAAGAAAAAAGCACTCTTCACAAAGAAGAGTGCTCAGGGTTTGCTTCAATTAAGCCTGGGGAACAACCTGCTCAATTCTGTCTGAGATGATGCCGTCAAGATCTTCAACGCCACCTGCAAGGGTATCGTCAACATCAAGCTCGGGAAGGATGTCACCGAAAATTGATTCGATTAAATCGAAGATGTAGGTCAAAGCCTTTTCAAACAGCTTAAAGATGATTGAATACTCAAGCTGAGTGAAGTTTTCGGGGAAAACGAGACCGTCTTCGTTCATAATGTTCTTGTTATCTTCAACAACTGTTTCTGCGCCAGCTGTTTCGTCAGCCATAACAACTACTGAAAGAGCAGAGAAAGCAACAAGCACTGCCATAAGAACTGCTAATAACTTTTTCATATTTATTCCTCCAAAGAATATTTTTACGAATGTAATTATATACCACCACGATTTCAAAAGCAACACCTAATTGAGAATTTAACAAAAAAATAACTATTTTTGTAATTTTGCACATCTTACAGAGCTTTCATTTGTTCAACATTAATGTTTATCGATTCTCACTATTTTTTGTGCGCATTTTTATTGACATAACTTTAACTAAAACTTATAATTATTATAAATATGTTCACAGGAGGGCTTATTATGGCAGTAACAGAAAATACGGAATTGATTTTTTTCTCACCTGACGGGAAAAAGGCGGCTGATATTTTTACGGAAGAATTAAAACTCAGACTTTCCCCTTCCGCCGGTCCTTCTGAAAATTCAAGGGTAATATTCAGTGAAAGCAACACTCTTTCAGAGGATGAATACGAAATTCTCTGCAGCGAAAACGAAATCACCGTTTCAGCTTCCGGCATAAGAGGCTTTATTTTCGGAATCGGCCATATTCTCAGAAAATCCGTCCTGACAGACAATACCCTTTCACTTATTGAAGATATATCGGGCAGATATTCCCCCGAAAAGAAAATCAGAGGTCATCAGGTAGGCTACAGACAGACAAGCAACACCTATGAAGCCTGGGATCTTGAGGAATACAGAAGATGCTATCTTGATATGATGTATTTCGGCACGAACACCTGCGAGCACATTCCTTATGAGGGCGGTCATTCCGACAGAAGCCCCATTATGCGCCGTGACGAGCAGGAGCTTCTTTGTCTTACCTCCGAGCAGGCTAAGGCTTACGGCATGGCAGTTTCCGTATGGTATCCCAACTGCGAGGCTACTCTTGAAGAAGGCGAAAGGAACCGTGAAAAGCTTTTCTCGGAAGCAAAGCACCTCGACTATATATTCCCTCCCGGAGGCGACCCCGGAAGCCTTTCTCCCGAGGAGCTTTTTGAGAGATGTAAATCATACCGTGAAATTTTAAGAAAATATCATCCCTCGGCAGAAATGTGGCCATCGGCACAGCAGCCCCACCACCTGCCCTTATGGGGCACCGAATTTCTTGCGCTTATGAAAAATAAGCCCGACTTCATTGACGGTGTTATAACGGGCCCCAATGCGGCGTTCCCCATTGATATTTTAAGAAGATATCTTCCCAAGGAATATCCCATAAGACTTTATCCCGATATCACACATAATCTCAGATGCGAATATCCCGTACACTCCGACCGTGACGACTGGCACTATGCACTGCAGGTTGTAAACGGCAGAGAAAGCATAAATCCGAGACCCGTTGAATATAAAAGAATCCATTCCGAAACCAAGGGCTATACAGTGGGCAGTGTTTCATACTCCGAGGGTGTGAACGACGACATAAACAAGGCTGTATGGAGCGCCCTTGAATTTGACAGCAGTACCCCCTTAAGAGAGATTCTTGAGGACTATTCCCGTCTTTTCTTCCCGGGAACGGACTACGAAAAAGCGGCAGACGGTATTTTCGGTCTTGAAAAGAACTGGGAAGGCGCACCTGAAGAAAATCCCTCAATTGAAAACACGCTGAAGCTGTGGGAGGAATTAGGTGAAGAAAATCCTGCACTTAAAGAAAACTGGCGTTATATACAGTGTGTTTTCCGTGCAAGATGCGACGCTTTCATAAGAAGAAAGGTAATGCTCGAAAAGGAGCTTATCAGAAAAGCGAAAAAAGCGGCTGTTACCGATATTATGAAGGCTAAGGAAATTCTTCTGACTCCCCTGCCCGGAGCCGTAACAGACCTCTACGATAGAATCGAGGCAGACGGCAAGCAGCTCTTTGAGCTTATCGGTATGCAGCTTGACGTTGAACGCTATTATGCAAAGAACCCCGAAAGAGGCGCAGTGCTTGATACAATAAAGCTTCCCCTTACGGATTTACCCTGGCTTCTTCACACATACGAAAAGGCGGAGACTCTCGGTGAAGAAGAGAAAAATGCATACATCAACCGTTGCTTCAACAGAAACAGGGTTGAAAACGATGAATATTATTATTCCGTGGCACTTGACGGCATCTGCCCCGGCGGTGTAGTACAGAATCCCTATTTCTATATGAACGTTCAGGGCGACCGCCCCGACAAGAATAACGGAACTCTCCCCACCGCACTCTTCAAGCTTTTTGATCATTTCAGCTTCAGACTGAAATGTGCAGGGCTTAAGTACGATACCGAGTATTATATGTTGATTACCCACCGCGATACACACAATGAGGACAGCATAAAGCACACCGTTAAAATCAACGGCAGAACTCTTTACTCAGGCCCTCAGTTCGGCGGTGAAAGAAACGAAAAATACGAAAAAGAAATGCTTTCCAAGGGCTTTATTGCGGTTCAGTATAAAATTCCCAAGGAATTCATCGTAAACGGCTGTATAGACCTGCAGATTTCCGAAAAGGTCAACGGCTTTGAAATTGCGGAAATCCGCTTTACAAAAAAACCATATTAAGGAGGACAGTATGAATAAGAAAAAGGCTGTTGCGACAGTTCTTTCCCTTACTGCAAGTGCAGTGACGGCAAAGCTTTCCGCAGACAAAATAAAAGAAAAGCTGTCCTCACCCGACAGCAAAAGAAGGCTTCAGGATACGGGACACAAGGCGGCAATGAAGCTTGTAAAAAAGCTTTCCGACTCGGTTTCCGACAAGGGAATCCCCTACCTCAACCGATATGACGGCAAGGGCTTTCTTGAGGGTAACGGATATTTTCTCAGTGCACCTGCAGATAATGCACGGTGGGAGGCAGGCTTTTCAAAGGCATCAGTAATTCCTCCCGTTTTGGAGGGCGATTACTATATCGGCGGCTATCTTGCATTTCCTCCCAATAAAATGAACGGCATAATGAACGAGCAGATGGTAAGAGCACTGGCTGTTTCCGACGGCTCGGGCAGAGGCATACACGTTTTCGCGGTAATTGACTGCATAGGCATTGCAGGATCGGATATAAGAGATATAAGACTTCTTCTTTCCGACCTTATTGCCGAAAAGAATATTCTGTCAGTCAACATAAGCGCCACTCACTGCCACTCGGGCATTGATACGGACGGCTTATGGGGTGACCTACCGAAAATATACAAGCACAACAAAAAGGAAGTCAAAAAGGGAAAAAAGGCAAAGCCCATATCGGGTAAGAACGAGGGCTTTATGCTTTACCTTAAAAAGACTGCCGCAAGGGTTATCAGGCAGGCAGTTGAAAATATGACGGCTGGCGAAATGTATTTCGCACAGCTTCCCATAGGAAACTACGTAAGAGATAAGCGTCCTCCCTACGTCACCGTAAACGACCTTACGAATATCCGTTTCGTCCCCGCAGACGGCGGAAAAGAAATAAGCATGGTATTTATGGCGGCACACCCCGTGTGCTACGGTGACAAGCAAAGAGAGGCATCACGCGATTTCCCCGGTTATCTGTGTGACAGAATGGAGGAGCTTGGCTTCGAGGCTATGTTCATTCAGGGCGCAGAGGCCGCTGTGGCTACAGACAGAGGTCCCCATATTCCTCACGGACTTACGACGGATGAGGGACTTAAGGCTTACGGCAAGGCAATTGCAGATTACGTTGTAAATTATGAGAAATCAGCTTACAAGAAGCTCTCTCCCCTTATCAACGTAACCTTAAGTGAGGTATTTCTGCCCTCGGGCAATGAAATTCTTGAGCTTGCGGCAAAGCTTCGCATAGTAAGCAATTCTCTTGTAAAAATCACTACGGTTGACGACGGAAACAAGGATGACAAGTCCTATGACCTGACCTTTGTTACCGAGGTCGGCTTTGCGGTACTCGGAAACGAGCTGAGCATTGCAATGGTACCCGGCGAAATGATGCCCGAAATTGCCATAGGCGGAGCCTTCCCCGATTGGGCAAGCTACAACGGCACAAGCTGGGATAAGCCCCCCTTAAAGGAAATCCTCGGCACGGAAATTGCCGTTGCAGGACTTTGCAACGACTTTATCGGCTACATCGTGCCCGACAACGATTACGGCAGTATCCTTGCACCGCTTCACTACGAGGAATCCGCATCAGCAGGCGGAAAAACCGCGTCCAATATAGTTTCGGCTTTTGAAAGAATGAAGAAAAACGCAGAAAAAATAACGGTTTACGAAAAGCAGACCGTAAAAGAATAACTTTTGTTTTTGAGGGGTTAACAGATTAAAGCTATGGAAAACAAAAAACCTGTAACAGCAATTATAGTAGGTGCGGGACACCGCTCAATCACCTACGGAGATTATTCATTTGACCATCCCGACGACCTTAAAATCGTTGGCATTGCCGACCCTAATGAGGTCAGAAGAAAAATGACGGCGGAAAGATACGGCTTTTCCGAGGAATTCTGCTTTGAATCAGCAGAGGAGCTTGCAAAGGTGCCCCGTTTTGCCGACGTTATCATAAACGGCACAATGGACCACCAGCATTTTGAGACTGCAGTGCCTCTTCTTGAAAAAGGCTACGATATGCTTCTTGAAAAGCCCTTTTCCGTAAGTCTTGAGGAAATGCAGAAGCTTCTTGCTGTCATCAGAAAAAACGGCAATAAGGTTATGATTTGCCATGTTCTGAGATATTCCACCTTCTACAGAAAGATAAAGGAAAAGCTTCTTGAGGGTGCGCTCGGAGATATCATAAACATTCAGATGTCAGAGCACGTAAGCTATCACCACCTTTCAACGTCATATATCCGCGGAAAGTGGGCAAATTCGGATATCTGCAAAACCTCTATGCTTCTTGCAAAGAGCTGTCACGATATTGATATTATGATGTGGCTTATGGATGACACTCAGCCTGAGACCGTCTCCTCCCACGGCAGTATTTTCCAGTTCAAGCCCGAAAATGCTCCCGAAAATGCAGGCACACGCTGTCTTCTTGACTGCCCTCTTGTTGATACCTGCAGATATTCCGCAAAGGCTATGTACCTCGGTCATCCCGACCGTTGGGAGTGCTACGTATGGGCAGGACTTGAGGCTATCAAGGATCAGACCTACGATATAAGAGAAGAATCCCTCAGAACCGATAACCCCTACGGCAGATGTATTTATAAGTGCGACAACAACGTTGTTGACCATCAGTCCGTGCTCGTTAAATTCAAAAACGGTGCTACGGGTACGCATAATATGATAGGCGGCACTGCAAAGAGCGTAAGAAAGATTCATATTATAGGTACAAAGGCTGAGCTTTACGGCAATTTTGAAGACAACAACTTCTACATTGAAAGAATTGTCACCGAGGCTCCCGACGGCTATGAAAGAGAATTTTACGACACAAATACAATGGGCGGTATGGGTCACGGCGGCGGCGACCCGGCCCTTACAGCTGATTTCATCAACTTTATAAGAACGGGCGAGCAGTCAATCTCCTGCACCGAAATTTATAATTCAATAGCAGGTCACCTGACGGTTTTCCTTGCTGATAAATCAATGGAAGAAAACGGCAGGCCTTACGACTGCGATTTTTCAAAGTATTGATTTTCAGGTAACATAATAACGACAACCTCCATAATATGTAATGAAGTTTTCGGATTTCAATTACATTACGGAGGTTTTCTTATGTCTGATAAACTCGGGCCTTTAACGGAAACAATTGAAGGCAGAAAAGTAAACGAGGCTATATGTATCGATACAGCCCGTGTGTATGATTCCTGCGCAGATAAAGACTGCCTTGCAGACCTCAGGGTATATTTTACCGATGCCGCAGAAAACATTATTGAATCGGCAGTAAGTATAAGATGCAGGGGCTGTGAGGTAATCAACGTCATTACGGAGGTTGATTCTGTTCCCTTCAACAGAGGCTATTATTCTGTTGATATCACCTTCTTCTTCGCAGTGACCCTTGAAGCAATTATTTCTTCACAGCAGCAGCCCGTAACCGTATCGGGTCTTTGTGTATTCTCCAAAAAGTGTATTCTTTACGGTGCAGAGGGTAACGTAAAGATATTTACCTCGGAATACAGCGGTGAAAACGATTTCACTCTTCCCGTAACGTCAGTTAATCCCAGAGCAAAAATTCAGGTTGCCACTCCCCTTTGCCTTGATGCAAGAATCTGCCGTCCCTGCGAATGCTGTAACAACATTCAGGATGCAGGTGCCGCAATTCCCCGAAGCGTTGCCCGCTTCTTCCCCGGCAATTTCGGTCCTCAGAGTGCACAGAGAGCCGTAAGGGTAACAATCGGTCTTTTCTCAATCGTTCAGCTTGAAAGAGACGTGCAGATGCTTATTCCCGCTTACGACTTCTGTATGCCCACAAAGGAATGCTCATGCGATACGGAGGACCCCTGCGATTCCTTCAGAAAAATCCGCTTCCCCGTTTCTGAATTTTTCCCGCCCGATACTCCCGATTGCGCAAGCACTGCATCTGCAGGCTTTGAGCCTCCCTGCTGCTGCGGCAGATAAGCCTTGGCTTTATAAAGATGTGAATAATACAAAAAAAAGGTATCAGCCGTAACGACTGATACCTTCTTTATTTATCTGTGATTTTTTCTGAATGCGATGTAGTCCTCAAGAATAATTACGGCGGCAACTGCATCAACCGTATTTTTTCTTTTTTTACCTCTTACATCGTTCATATTCATAAACTTGTGTGCGCTGACTGTTGTGAGCCTTTCATCACGAAGCACCACGGGAATTCCCGTATTGGCACCGAGGATATCTGCAAATGCCTTGCAGGCTTCTGCACGGAAGCCCTCCGAGCCGTCCATATTCTTCGGAAGACCCACGGCAATTTCCTCAGCCTTCAGCTCCTTTGCCTTGTCGGCAACCAGCTTTACAAGCTTTTCCCTGTCACGCTCTGTTATAACACCAACAGGGGAAGCCAGAAATTCACTTTTATCACACACAGCAAGTCCCGTACGGACGTCACCGTAATCTACAGCTAAAATAACCATTTTTCACCTATTAAAATTCAGGGATTTCATAACCGGGATCAGTAATCTCTCCGCCGCCGGAGGGACCGCCCGAACAGCCCTTACATACGCCGGGCAGGAAGTCTACCTTGTACCAGCCCGTTGAGGCCTCACAGTCGGCACTTGCAAGAAGTCCCGTTGCAGTACAGTAGGAGCGTCTTACAACCTCGTCACCCATTTCAAAGCCCTTATATTCAAGACCATCGTGGATTCGGGTCATAACCTCTTTATATACCTTACCTGCAGGATTCTGACCGTAGTAGGACGTATTGATAGCCTTCTGAACCTTTTCGAAGCCCGTCCATGCACAGCCTACGTAATAACCCGTACCGCCGCAGAACCACTTATCCTTGTTATCGGATGTGGTACCTGACTTTGCCCAGTTCTCCTGACCGCTTACGGCATAAGCGCCACCCGTACCGTTGGGATAAGTAACAACGCACTTGAGAAGCTGAAGCATAACGTCAGCAGTACCTGAGGAAATTACCTGCTCACCCTCGCGGTTGGGCTCAAGAAGCACTTCATCGCCTGCCGCATTCGTAACCTTGTAGTAGCACCAAGGCTTATAGTATAAACCGCCGTTGCCGAAGGTAACGTAAGCCGCCGCCATATCAAGGCAGGTAAGACCGTAGTTCATAGCACCGATTGCAAGAGGAGCGTAGTCTGCGTCTCCCTCAACGAGAGTTGAAATCTTGAAGCGGTCTCTTAAGAAGCGGTAGCTTGTTGTGGGGGTAAGAGCATCAATGATTCTTGCAGGAATTGTGTTGAGTGAGGGCGCAATTGCCTGAGGAAGATTCTTGAGGTCATCAATGCTGCCCGTAACACCGCCGTAGTTTGTGGGCCAGGGCTTGTCTTCACCCTTTACGGCAATACCGTAGTTGGGAATGTAGCTTGACCAGGTATAATAGTTAAGCTCAATTGCAGGAGCATAAGCCGAAAGGGGCTTGATTGTTGAACCGGGCTGTCTGGGAGATGTGGTACCGATGTTGAGAGTTCTGTCACCGACCTTTTCACCGAGTCTGCCTGCGGTTGCAACGATTCTTCCTTCATAATCAAGAATAACCATTGAGGACTGAATTGCGGGATTTGTTTCGGTATCTGCTTCCTTGGGGAAGGTTATTCTGTTTTCGTAAACGTATTCGATTTCATCCTGGATATCAAGGTCAAGTGCGGCATAAACCTTAAGACCGCCGTAATAAACCTTGCTGAAAGCCTCGGATTCTGTGTAGCCGTACTGTGCTCTGAGGTCGTCGATAAGAGTTTCGATAACAAGGTCAACGTAGTAGCTGTTGTACTCGGTTGTTACCATTACGTCCTCTTCGTCAACGTACTCCTCCTCACGCTCTCTGTCATCACCGTAGAAGATAACCTCTTCTGCAATTGCTGCATCATATTCTTCCTGAGTGATGTAGCCCTCTGCCATCATATAGTCAAGACAGCCGATAGCACGCTCACGGTTATTTTCATAGTTAACGATGGGATTGTAGCCTCTGGGAGCCTTGGTGATTGAAGCAAGAATTGCACTTTCCATAAGAGTAAGGTCACTTACGTCCTTATTGAAATAGTATTCGGCACCCGTCTTTATACCGTAACAGCCCATATCAAGATAGATGGTGTTAAGGTACGCTTCAAGAATCTCATCCTTATCGAAATGCTGTTCAAGAGCAAGAGCATTCTTGATTTCCTTATACTTTCTTACAAATGTACCTGCATTTTCACCCGTAAGGTTTTTGATTAACTGCTGAGTGAGAGTTGAACCACCCTGAGAGAAGCTGTATTTTACAACAACACCGATGGTTCTTATCCAGTCAACACCGTTATGGGTGGGGAAACGCTTGTCTTCGAGCGCAACAACTGCATCCTGAAGATCCTGACAAACGTCCTCAAGGTCTACCCATTCACGGTTTTCCTGTCCGTGAAGACGGGCAATTTCAACCTCGTTGCCGTCAGCATCATAGCCGTAGATAATCGTTGTCTGGCTCTGATTTGCTATGTAGTTGTCAAGGTCAATGTAGTCCACACCCGCAATGTCATTTTCGGGATTGTGACCGATATTGATAAGACCTACGTCGGAGAAGATATCAATAACAATGATACCTGCTGTCAGCACGCCTATCATAAAGACCATAAGAAAAGCGGTAAGAAAAACCGTAAGTCCGCGGTTCAGGGGCTTTTTCTTCTTCTTTCTCCTTTTGTTTTTTGCAGGAGATGTATTTTCTTTATTCAATGCAACCATCCTTTTCTGAAAAAATATTGCAATATTTCCATATACGGATTGTATTATAACACACTTTTTCGG
>JAZRST010000057.1:0-43870 GCA_045651625.1 Acutalibacteraceae bacterium
CACCTTCAACCTCGCCTTCTTCTTCAGGCTGTTCGAAGGAAAGAGGAGCCATGATAACGAATACAAAGTTGCCTTCTGTTTCAACTACGATTTCTTCAGCAGCTGTGCAGATGTTCCAACGAAGGTCAGCATTGTCGTTGAGAGTTGCAACGAAAGCATCCTTGTCAGCGTCAGCTTCAAGCTCGAAAACATAGCTTACAAAGGGAATTGTGCCGATCATGGGCATGAAAGCTGTAGCAGCCTTGAAGCCTGTGATGTCAGCTGTGAAGCCTGCGAAGTAGCCAGCTTCCATATCCTGAACCATGGGCATGAATGCAACGAGCTCATTTGTTGAAAGAGCTGTAGCGATAGCGTTTGTTGTTGCGCCTTCCTTAACAGCCTCTGCCTTGAAAGCAGCTGCGAAGGTTGCTGCAACTGTCATATCTGCTGCAGTTGTTTCTTCAAGAGTTGTTGTTTCTTCGTTGTTGCCTGCAGCACATGCTACAAGACCGATAACTACTACGAGTGCGAGAACGATAGCGATTACTTTTTTCATTTTGGTTTTCTCCTTTTGTTATGTTTGTTTTCTTTATTTTGTCAAAGAGACTGTCCAGCTGTCAGTCTGTTTGTCAAAGTACAGATTAATTGTATACGTGCCTTTTTTATGGGAAAGACAAAGCTCATAGCTTAGCTCCTCATCGGCATCAGGCACAAGCCATTTGCACTGAAGAGATTCGGAAAAGATTTTTTCCTCACCCTCTGTCAGAATAACCTCACCGGAATCCGAAAGCAGAATCCCGTTTACTGCGGTGACCTTCGTGTCCTTTTTAAGCTCAAGGGTCATTTCACAGCCGATTTCCATACCTGCTCTTGCGAGCATTATGCCGTCATTGTTTTCACTTGTAAGAGCGATTTCTCCCGTCAGCCTTTCATTTCCCAGATAAATTCCGGGAGCAGCGCCCGTATCAGCAAGGATGAATGCACTGCAGATGATAACTGCAAGAGCCGCGGCAAGCGCCGCATATTTTCTGAAAGGAATAACAACAGCTTTCTTTTCCCCGGGTCGGTCGGCGTTCAATATACGCTCGTAAAGCTCTTCGGGAGCCTTAATGGACTGATATTCAGCCCTTACCCTGTCGTTAAACATTGAACTCCTCCTTCTCAAGAATATCTTTCAGCATTTCTCTGCCTCTGGACAGTCTCATTTTCACCGCGGAGGATGAAATTTTAAGTGCTTTTGCGGTCATTTCCACACTCAACCCTTCAAGGTAGTGTAGCACCACAACGTTTTTAAGCTTCTCCGGAAGCTGACCTACCGCCCACAGCACTTCACCGGTCTCATCAGAAAGGTTTTCTGATGCCACAAGGTTTTCCATTTCCGAAAGGTCCTCGTGACTTCTCACGGAGTTCTTACGGTAAATGTCACGGCAACGGTTTATTGTCGACCTGATAAACCACGCCTTTTCGTGCTCTTCGGAAGAAAACAGTACGTTCTTCTGCATATATTTCAGAAACACGTCCTGCACAGCGTCCATAGCATCCTCATGATTACGAATCTCTGCAAGAGCAATTCTGTAAAGCATATCGGAATACTTTTCATAAGCCTTTCCGATGTCGGAATCGGGCTTCGGAGTTCTTCCCACCTGACTGCCTCCTGTCTGTAATACGTCTGAGAAAGGGAAAAGGTCACATTTTTCAGAAAAAATTTTTTAAATTTTCTGAATTTTTTCCGCATACCCGTATATTATGCCTTATTTTCCCTCATTTGTAAAGGAAAAATACACTTTTTCCCCGGAGTCTGCCATATATTTCCCTTAATTTAAAAAACCTTTTATATAACGCTTGAAAATCTCAGTGGGAATGTTTTATAATTACTGTGTATATTTCAAAGAAAAGAGAGAATAAAAAATGCTGAAACGGTTCTTAAGCTACTATAAGCCCCACAAGAAAATGCTTATTCTTGATATGGGTGCCTCCCTTCTTATTTCGGTAATAGGTATGGTGTACCCCATAGTCACCAACAAGATGCTCAACGTCTACATACCCGAAAAGATGTATTCCACAATAGTTATCGCAGGTATTATAGTCCTTGCCCTTTATGCCCTGAGAATGGGACTTCGTTATTTCGTGGACTACTACGGACATATCATAGGTGTAAAAATGCAGTCACAGATGAGAAAGGATTTATTCCGCCACCTGCAGAAGCTTCCCTTCAGATTCTACGACAACAACGAAACGGGTAAAATTATGACCCGTATCACCAGTGACCTTTTTGAGGTCTGCGAGCTTGCTCACCACGGTCCCGAAAACCTTCTTATAAGCTCAGTGATGATTATCCTTTCATTCTCCTACCTTCTTTCAATCGACTGGATTCTCACACTCATCATCTTCCTTTGCGTCCCCGTGCTTGTGGTCGTTACCTTCTATTGCAGACGTGCTATGAAGCAGGCCTTTGACGACAGAAGAAAGAGCAACGCCCTCATAAACGCCTCCGTTGAAAGCAGTATTACGGGTATCCGCGTAACCAAGGCTTACACGAATTCCGAAAAAGAGGTTGAAAAGTTCACTGTAGGTGACGATTCCTTCGTCAATTCCTCGGGCAGAGCATATTCCGCAATGGCACGCTTCCATTCCTCAACCACCTTCGTTACAGACGTCTTCAACGTATTTATCCTTATAGCAGGCGGTCTCTTCCTTTATTCGGGAAGAATCTCCTTCGGTGACTATTCCACCTTCATCGTATCCGTAAACCTCTTCTTAGGCCCCGTAAACACGCTTATCGGCTTTATGGAGCAGTTCCAGAACGGCACCAGCGGCTTCAGACGCTTCGTTGAGGTTATGGAGGAGGAGCCCGAGGAGGACAGACCCGAGGCAGTTGAGCTTCAGGATGTTAAGGGTGAAATTGAATTCAGAAACGTAACCTATGCTTACGGCGACAATGCCGACGTTCTCAGAAACGTGAATATGCACCTTCCCAAGGGCAGAAAGCTGGCTCTTGTAGGTCCCTCAGGCGGCGGTAAAACCACCCTCTGCCATCTGCTTCCCAATTTCTACAGATTAAAGGATGAGGGCTGCGGTTCAATCCTTATTGACGGCACGGATATAAGAGACATCACCCTCAACTCCTTAAGACGTAACATCGGTATCGTTCAGCAGGACGTATTCCTTTTCGTAGGCACAATAAAGGATAACATTCTTTACGGCAGACCCGATGCCACCGAGGACGAGATAGTTGAAGCCGCAAAGAAGGCAAACATCCACAACTACGTTATGACCCTTCCCAAGGGCTACGACACCGAAATCGGTGAAAGAGGCGTCCGTCTTTCAGGCGGTCAGAAGCAGAGACTTAGCATTGCAAGAGTATTCCTCAAGGACCCTGCAATCCTCATTCTTGACGAGGCAACAAGCGCACTTGACAACACCACCGAGGTTCTCATTCAGGAGGCTCTCGATGAGCTGTGCAAGGGCAGAACCACACTCGTCGTAGCACACCGTCTTTCAACCATCAGAAATGCAGACGAAATCGCAGTTGTAATTGACGGTGAAATCAAGGAAAGAGGCACACACGAGGAGCTTATTTCCATGGGCGGTACCTACAAGGATCTCTACGCCCTTCAGTTCAGAGACAACGACTTTATAGAATAATAAAAAGGATGACCCCATAAAAATGCAAAACGGCACAGCTCTTAAAAAACGCAATATCTACCTTGTCTCAGGTGTATTCTCAATGCTCTTCTCGGGAGTGCTTTACGCCTGGTCAATTCTCAAGGTTCCCTTTAAGGAGGACTTCGGCTGGACGGACTCCTCCCTTGCACTGAATTTCACGGTAACAATGTGCTTCTTCTGTCTCGGTGCCTTCTTCGGAAGCCTTCTTAACAGAAAAGCAGGTGTAAAAATCACCCTCGTCACGGCAGGTGTCCTTGTGGGCGCAGGCTTCGTGCTGACGGGCTTTCTCACTGAGAATATGCTCCCTGCCCTTTACGTGACCTACGGCTTCCTTGCGGCAACGGGTATCGGTATTTCCTACAACGTAACCGTTTCCACCGTAAATGCCTGGTTCCCTGACAAGAAGGGCTTCAGCTCAGGTCTTCTTATGATGGGCTTCGGTGTAAGCACATTGCTTCTCGGAAATATCATAAGCTCCCTTTTCAACACGGAAAATATCGGTGTTACAAAAACCTATATTCTCTTAGGTCTTATCACTGCCCTCGTTATTATCGCATCGGGCTTCATTCTTAAAAAGCCCTCCGAGGATACCGTGCTTCCCGCACCGAAAATCAGCAAGGTCGCAAAGGAGGAAGCCTTTGAGGCTGTTGATTTCACACCTATTCAGATGGTAAAAAGCTTTACCTTCATAAGAGCCTTTATCTGTATGGCATTCATCACCGCAGTTGGAAACTGCGTTATCAGCTTCGCAAGAGACCTGATGCTTTCCGTTGAGGCTTCACCCTCACTTGCCACAACGCTTGTCGGCGTGCTTTCCGTTTTCAACGGTATCGGCAGAATCCTTACGGGAATTCTTTTTGATAAAGCAGGCAGAAAAATCACAATGATTTCCGCAAACGTCCTCACGATTATTGCGGCAGGCATCACCCTTACGGCAGTTATGACCTCCTCACTTCCCCTTTGCACCGTAGGTCTTTGCCTTACGGGAATCTCTTACGGCTCCTGCCCCACGGTGACCTCAGCCTTCACAATGGCATTCTACGGAAAGAAGAGCTTTGCCACCAACTACAGCATTATGAATTTCAATCTCATTTTCGCTTCCTTCTTCGCTACATTTTCAAGCACACTGCTTACAAACACGGGAAGCTACATAGCCCCCTTCGCAATGCTCCTCATCCTCTCAGTCCTGGCGCTGGGACTCAATTTCAGCATCAAAAAACCATAAGAAGCAAATATATCACCTTGAAAAATAAAGCACAGTGTGTTATACTGCCATTAAAAAGGAGGTTAAATTTATATGTACCCTTTCTTAGGAACAACCGGAATAGCAATGTATGGTTTCTTCAATACAATTGCAACATATCTTTTTTTCGTTTATAATCTTGCTAATTTCAGAAAGAAGAAGGACTTACGGAGTAATTTATCAATATCTGTTTCCAATCTGCTTTCGCGCAATAAAACAACTGCAATTTTTGCAAACCCAACAATATGGACTTGTTTGGAAATTCTACTGATTTCTTACATTCAATTCAGTTTACTTGGAGGATTTTTCCATGAAGGAATGGCAAATCTTTTCAAAACCGGTTCAAACTATTTCGGAACCCTCTTTGCAAAACCCATTCTTCTTTATCTGTTTTTTTTCATCATTGCTGTTAACCCACTTAAGCAGATGGATTTAATCACTCCCGCATACCCGCTTGCCCTTGTTTTTGTCAAATTAGCTTGCTTCTGTCACGGCTGCTGCGCAGGATTCGAATGTTCATGGGGCTTATACAGTATAAATCATGAAAAATATGAGTTCCCGTCGCAGTTACTTGAAGCAGGATTAGCATTAGTTATCTTCTTATTCCTTTTATGGTACAAAAGAAGAGCAAAAGAGGGAACTTTATTCCCCATTTATCTTATTGTTTACAGCGCTACCCGCTTCTTCAGTGAATTTACCAGGCGAGAAGCAGACATTCTGGGACCTCTCAAAAGGTATCACTTACTGTGTATTGCAGGTGTCGTAATAGGTATTATTTATTTCTTTATTGTACAGCGTTATTCAGAAAAAATAAAAGAACTGTATACATATAATCCGATTCCGCAACTGAGTAAAAAAATAAAAAGGAAAAACCCGGCCTGACGACCGGGTTTTTCCTTTTTGGGGAAGAGAAAATAAATAAAAGGAATAATCAAATTTAAGGCAGTGTTCACTGCATAGACATAATATCACAAAGAGTTTACAGAATAAGTGCAAGTTTATGAACAATTAATAAATGTTTCAGCATTTTCTGTCACAATCCTGCAACATTTCCTTAATATTTAGTTAACCTTCCGTTTTTCTTACACAAAAAGATATCCCCGACTCAGACGGTCGGGGACAATTCATATTACAAATAACTATCAGTTTTCCTTGGGCTGAGACTGCTGCTTTAAGTAAGCATTGATAAAGCCGTCGATTTCGCCGTCCATAACAGCGTTGATGTTACCGTTTTCAAAGCCTGTTCTGTGGTCCTTTGCAAGGGTATAGGGCATAAATACGTAGGAACGGATCTGTGAGCCCCAGCCGATTTCCTTCTGAACACCCTTGATATCTTCAATTCTTTCAAGGTGCTCTCTTTCCTTGATTTCAATAAGCTTGGACTTAAGCATTCTCATACAGACTTCTCTGTTCTGATGCTGGCTTCTTTCAACCTGGCAGGAAACAACGATACCCGTGGGATTATGGATAAGACGGACTGCAGAGGAGGTCTTGTTAACCTTCTGTCCGCCTGCACCCGATGCACGGTAAACCTCCATTGTGATATCCTCTTCACGGATTTCAACCTCAATTGTATCGTCAATTTCAGGCATAACCTCAAGAGATGCGAAGGATGTGTGTCTTCTTCCCGAGGAGTCGAAGGGAGAAACACGTACAAGTCTGTGAACGCCCATTTCACTCTTGAGATAGCCGTAGGCATTGTCACCCTCAATAACGACTACAGCAGACTTAAGACCTGCTTCGTCACCGTCAAGGAAGTCAACTGTCGTGAACTTGAAGCCGTGCTTTGTTGCCCACTGACCGTACATTCTGAAAAGCATCTGACACCAGTCCTGAGCCTCGGTTCCGCCGGCACCTGCGTGGAAGGTAAGAATAGCATTGTTGTTGTCGTACTGACCGGAAAGAAGGGTCTGAAGAGTCATATCCTCAATTGTTGTCTTTACTCTTTCAACGCTTTCGGTACACTCGTCAAGCATGCTTTCGTCCTCTTCCTCATTGCTCATTTCAATGAGAGTGAGGGTATCGTCGTAATCGGCAACAAGATCCTCATACTTCTTAACCTTATTCTTAAGTCCTGCAAGCTTCTGCAGAACCTTATTGGAATTTGCAACGTCATTCCAGAAAGCTTCGTTTGCGGTTTCAGCGTCAAGAGAAGCAATTTCTTCCTTGAGTGCATCAATACCGAGAGCTTCCTTAAGCTCCTTCAAGGGGGCCTCCTGCTCAAGAAGAGCAAGTCTTAATTCTTCATACTGAAGCATATATTTCACCTCTGAATTTAATACGAAATAATAACATACCGATTAATTATATAAAATTTTAAGTATTTTGTCAAATACTACTAAAAAAATAATTAACCAATAATATTCACTTTTTTATTGAATTTTTAAGTTTAATTGTATAGAATAGTAATATATTCAATAATAACCTTGTATTTTGGAGTTGTGAAATGAGATTCAAAGGCTGCAATTGTGTTCATTGCAATAATATTTTTACAGAGACAGACGACGCGGTGGTCTGCCCCGTATGCGGCTCTCCCCACCACAGAGAATGCTGGACTGAGAGAGGCGAATGTGCAAACACTGCCCTTCACGAGGAGGGCTTTTCATGGGTATTCCCCGAGGAATTAAGACCCGGACCTGAAGAAAAAAAGCCTGATGCACCCGAGGCTATAGGCACGAATTACACCTTCAAAAACGGTGAAAGCGCCATTGTATGCCCTCACTGCAACGCTCTCAATTACGGCAACGACGCCTTCTGTATGAAGTGCCGTCAGCCCCTTTTCGGAAGACCTGCCCCCGACGGCAGCAGAAATATGCATCAGCCCGAAAATCTTCATCCTATGACGGGTCAGCCCATCCCCGATGAAAATTCCTACGAATATTTTCAGCAGTTCGGCGGAGTCCGTCCCGATATTATGATTGACTCAATTCCCGTAATTGAATACAGTGATTTTATCGGTGAAAAGAAATCAGGCAGATATATAAGAAAATTCTTAAGCATGGAGCGCTTCGGCAAGAAGATTTCCGTTTCCTTTGCCGCCTTGCTCCTCGGTCCTATATGGTATTTCTACAGAAAAATGATCAAGGAGGGACTTCTTTATCTCCTCGCTCTTCTTGTGCTCATAGGCGTTCAGAGCTGGTGCTCAATTACCGAAAGCACAAAGGCAGTTTACAGCGAAATGGGTAACATGTACGCAGCCGTAATGAACGGCGAAATGTCACTTGACGAAATGAACGAAAGACTCCTTGCGATGGAGGAGGCCCTTTACTCTGCCGAGCCCACAAGGGAAGACACAATGAAGCAGAACATCCTGACCGTTGTTGATCTCGTCTATATGGGACTTTCCTTTGCAATGGCTTTCTTTGCGGATTATCTCTACAAGCAGAAATGCAGAAAAGAGATTCTTAAAATCAGAGAAGAATGCTCCGATATGATAACCTACAGAAGAACCCTTCACGAAAGAGGCGGTACCTTCACGGGCGGTGCGGTGCTTGGCTGTGTCCTTGTTCTTGCGCTGAACCTTATGAAGCTTTTACCTGCATACTACTATATGTTCAGCAGTATCCTTTAATTTTATTCGGAATTCGGGAAAATCCGGATTCCGATTTTTTACGAGGTAAGAAATGTCACTTAAAAAGAATGATGTTATAGAAATTGAAATAACGGGCTTTTCCTCAGAGGGAAGCGGTGTAGGCCGTCACGACGGTCAGGCGGTTTTTGTAAGCGGTACCGCCACGGGTGACACCGTTCAGTGTGTCATCATCAAGGCAAAGAAGAACTATGCCGTAGGAAAGCTTCAGAATATTCTCAAGGCATCCCCCGACAGAATCATTCCCGACTGCCCCGTATTCCCCCGTTGTGGAGGCTGTCAGTACCGTCATATTTCCTATGAGGCTGAAAAAAGAATAAAAACCGACAAGGTACGCGATGCCTTCAGACGAATCGGCCACCTTGACGTGGTTCCCCTTGATGCCGAGGGTGCAGACAGCACCGAGCGCTACAGAAACAAGGCTCAGTACCCCGTAGAAACCGCAAACGGCAGACTTCTTGCAGGCTTCTACGCTCCCTTCTCGCACAGAGTAATTGACTGCAAGGACTGTCTTTTACAGCCTGCTGAATTTTCGGATATACTTAAAATCATTGCAAAATGGAGCGAAAAATATAAAATCCCCACCTACGATGAAACCACCCACAAGGGGCTTTTAAGGCACGTTTACATAAGAAAGGCCTTCAACACGGGTGAAATTATGGTCTGCCTCGTAATCAACGGAGACAGAATCTTCAAATCCGAGGAGCTTATCAGTGCCCTTACAAAGGCAAGCTCCAACATAAAGACCCTGCTTCTCAACTTCAACACCGAGGACACTAACGTCATTATGGGCAAGAAGGAAAAGATGCTTTACGGCAAGGGCTATATTGAGGATATTCTCTGCGGAAAGCGCTTCCGCATCTCTCCCCTTTCCTTCTATCAGGTAAATCACGCTCAGGCCCAAAAGCTTTATAAGCAGGCGGCAGAATTTGCCATCACCCCCGACACAAAGGTGCTCCTTGATATGTACTGCGGTGCAGGCACAATTGGTCTTACAATGGCAGATAAGGTGGAATCCCTTATAGGTGTTGAAATTGTCCCCGAGGCTGTAGAGGATGCAAAAATCAATGCAAGGCTCAACAACACGGAAAATGCCCGTTTCATCTGCGCTGATGCAGCTGCCGCGGCAAAAACCCTTGAAGAAGAGGGCATCCGTCCCGACACGGTTATTCTTGACCCTCCGAGAAAGGGCTGTGACAAAGAGCTTCTTGAAACCGTTGTAAAAATGAATCCCGAAAGAATAGTTTACGTCTCCTGCGACCCTGCAACGCTTGCCCGTGACCTTGCTGTTTTAGAGGAAAACGGCTATAAGACACAGACTGCAATTCCCTTTGATTTGTTCCCCCGAACAGTGCACGTAGAGTGTGTTACATATCTTATAAAGGAATAATGAGGTGTGAAAAATGAGTAAGGAATTACCCCGTACCTACGTCCCCTTCACAAAATGGGCAGAAAGCTCTAAGCAGAGAGAATACACTGAGGAAACGCCCCTTCTTAATCCCGACGGCACGCTGAATGCCAAGGGCTGGGCAAGAAAAAACGTATTTACCTACGACAGAAGCCTTGTGAAGCACTCCCTGATTTCCCGTAAGGAATGGGATTTTTACACCATAACCGACGGCAAGGTACAGCTTCTTATAAGCTTTGCAAACATCGGCATCGGCGGCTACGTTGGCGCCAAGCTTACAGACCTTGAAAGCGGGGAAATCATCTGCGATGCCGTCTCTTACTTTGCAGGCGGAAACAGACACGTACCGCTCAGCAAGGGAGATGCTCCCGGCAGATTCAAGGATAAAATCGGCAAGGCAGAGTTTGATTTCTTCACCAAAAAGACCGAAAGAACCCTTTATTTCAGAAAGCCTCACAAGGGTGAAGCCGTGGAATGCAGAATAAGCATGGACATCCCCGAGGGTATGGAAAATATCACCACAGTCCTGCCCTTCAAGGAGGACAACACAAAGTATTTTATGACCACGAAGCAGGCTTGTATGCCAACGGGAGGCTTCTTCCGATTCGGGGACTTTGTGTATAAATTCAGCAAGGACTCCTCCTTCTGCGCTATGGACTGGGGCAGAGTAAATACCGTTCACGAAATGGTATGGTACTGGGGCAGTGCTTCAACCTACCTTCCCGACAAGGACGGCAATCAGCACCTTTTCGGCTTTGAAATCACCTGGGCTATCGGAGATGAATCCGAGGCTACCGAAACCTGCCTTTTCTACGACGGCAGAGTACACAAGTTCGGTGCTGTTGACGTAGAAAAATTCCCCAAGGACAGATTCCTTGAGGAGTGGAAATTCATTTCCGAGGACGGCCGCTTTGATATGACAATGACCCCCACCCTTGACAATCACTCCGACGTGGATTTCAAGATAGGCAGAATGAACTGTCATCAGATTTACGGCAGGTATAACGGCACGGTTACTCTTGACAACGGCGAAAAGCTTGAAATCAGAGACCTTTTCGGCTTCTGTGAGTACGTAGAAAACCGCTGGTAAAGCATAATTTATCGGGGAAAGCTGCTCATAAATCAACGTCTTTGACGCACCGATATAAATAAAAGGTTCTCAGCCTTGCATTCAGTTGCATAAAAAACTAAATGAGTGCCACAATCGTAATTACATAAGTGCTTTGTTTTCGGCGGTTCGGAGTACCATCGTACGCCTTGCCACCGCCGAAAACAACAAATCCGCCGATTTCTGCGCCCTTTCCCGTGCCGTTAAGGAGCTTACATCAGACTTTGTCCGGTTAGTTTTATCCGACACAAATCTTTTACAACATCTATTGACCTTAAATGCCCATATTCCGCCCGTCTGCGCTCGCTTATCTGCTCACCGCGGCACATACGGACAAAATATGAACATTTTCCGTCAAACGGGAACAGATAAGCGGATATATCACTTTCTCATAAAAAGAGACCTTGAGTACAATAGAATACTCAAGGTCTTATTTTATTTATTTAACTTATTTTATAAGTCCTGCGAAGAAGCTCTTGATTACGTTGATGAATGAACGGAGCATCATAACGAAATTGGTGAAATTGGGCTGCTTCTTGAAAAGCTCGGTTGCGGTAAGGTTTTCAACCTTATCAAAGGTTTCGTCGGGGATATTGTTCTGCATAAACTGAGGATATTCCTCGTAGGTGTCAACGTAGAACTGTTCCTCACCGAGAAGCATTTTCTCATAGAACTTATCGTGACCGCTGTGAGTTGTGCAGTGAAGCATATCCTTCACGAACCATGTCTGCTCGGGAAGAGCGCAGGTTGAAGCGTCAATTGCAAAATCGGGAGAAATGTGGTTGTGACCGTCATTTACCTGCTGTACGTAGCCCTGAGGAAGAGTGCCTCTGATATCTGCAGTAACTGCACCAACGGAAGCGTACTTGGTATCAACCGTGCCGTCAGAGGTGTTCATATAAGCGGAAACGAGGGGTGTGCGCTGGATATCGTAGCCTGCAACGATGTAGATTTTGGTGTCCTTATTTGCTTCACGGAGAATTTCGGGAGCCTTTACCTGAACGTTGTAGTGATAAGCGTCAAGTCTTTCAATAAGAGCCGCCTGTGTTTCCTCGTTTACCATATTAAGCTTTGCTTCCTCATAATATTCATCGGGAACAAAGCTCCATATACCGGGAAGTGTACCGAAAATGGGGATAAGTGCTTCATCGTAAACTCTGTCGAGAAGATTCTCAACAATGGGGTCTATAAGGGTCAGAAGAGTTGACCATACACCAATATCGTCAAGTGCGGTAGCAAGTCCGTAAAGGAAGCCCTGGAAGAAATCCTGCTCAAGTGAGGGAATAGCGTCAAGTGCATAGTTTACGAGTGCATCCTTGTTGATTTCAAACTTACGGCAGTATAACTCACCTGCAACGGCAGTACCCTGAATGGGGCAGTTCTGGAAAATGATTGTTTCAATATCCTCAGAGCCGTATCTTTCAAGATAAGCCATTGTAACAACACCGCCCATGCTTGAAGCCTTGAGCTGTACCTTGTCGTGACCCGTAAGCTCCTTCATCATCTGAACGGTCTCGTGGAGTCTGTCAGCGTGTACGTAAGGGTCAAGACGGAAGTCATAGCCCATATAAAAGGCGTGTTCAATTCCGTGCTCGCCTGATTCGGGATATTCCTCGGGTGAATAAACGTTTTCCTTTGAGTTACCTGCATTATCAAGTGCTAAGTTACCGAAAGCGGAATTTACAAAGCCGATAAGAGCATCGCCGAAGGTGTCGTAATCTCCTGCCATAAGTGCAGGAAGCACGGGAAGAATCACAGAAACAGCCTCAGCTACGAGAGGACCCGTTTCGGGACGGAAAAGAGCCTTTTCCTCGGCAGTGCCGTAGTTTTCATAAATAGTACCGCTGCCGAGAGCCGCAACGTAAATCACGGGATTGAAGCCGCAATCATATTTGCCCTCTGTGTCAGCTACCTCCTCAGCAAAAACGGGAAGAACAAAGCCGAATACCATCACAAGAGATAAAACAACGGATATTACCTTTTTCATTTTATTTTCCCCCTTGAACCGTGCAGTCCGCACGGCTTACTTTTTACATTTAATCACTTTAACAACATGGGCGGGAAAACCCGCCCGATGCCGTTATAAAGTTTAAGTTATCAGAAGCTGAAAAGACTCTGGAAGAACAGCTTGATCTTTTCAAAGAACATCTTGATTCTGTCAAGAAGTGAGAATATTACTTCACCGTCGTCCGCCTGTCCGGGAGGATCTACCTTATTGGGATCCTCAAGAAGGTTTCCGAGGTTTTCAACAAACTGATCCTGATCTCCTGCGGAATCAATAAGCTCCGTAATCGTCATATCGTTTGCAGCAAGTCTCTCTCCCAGCACGTCTGCAATGGGTACAAGTATGGTAATCAGCTTATACACCGCAAACAGAATGATATCAATTACCTCATATTCCTCGATAAGACCGATAAGGCCGTGAAGAACAAGATAAAGTGTTTCCTCGTCGTAAGCATCAAGTCTGCCTTCTTCAGCAAGATTTGCAATAATCTGGCTGAGAGCCACATGGTTTTCATCCATATAGAGAACCTCAAGAACAACTCTGAGGATAGCTGTGAGAAGGTCACCGCCGCCGGTAGCATTAAGGAATACTGTCTGTCTTACTTCCTTGGAGTTGAATCTTTCAAGAGTACCTACACAAAGAGTGTAAAGGTCAATGTAAGGAATCTTGATTGAAACGCCTTCAATTGTAAGTGTGTCACCGAGAAGTGAGCCTAAGAGGTCACTTACAAGGGCGTTGAAGTCAATATCAAGAGGAAGTGAAAGATTCAGTGAAAGTCCTGCAATATCAAGGTTCGCAAGAAGTCCTGATACAAGGTCGTAGCCGTTAAGAATGGGCTTTAAGATGTCAAGAAGAACGTATGCGAAGTGAACAAGGTTGTTTACAAGACCGTTGAAGCCGCCTATTGAAATGAAGAACAACAGGTTGGGAATAAGGCTGAGAACAACGTTCAGAGGATCTGTGTATGCCTTTTCAAGAAGAGCAAGAATGGGAGTGAACAGATAGTAAATTGTGTTTGCATCACCGCATACGGGATCAAGAGAAGCTCTGTAATAGTCGTCATAGGTAAGAATATTGGGACAGGACAGTGCTTCAAGAAGACCGATAAATGCATACTGATAGCCGGCATATCCGGGAAGGTTGATAAGACCGAGGATGCTGAGGTCCTGATCCATAAACAGGAACTTGATAAGGAAGGATGCAGGTGCAAGAAGTGCGGCCAGAGTCTTGAGGAAGGAGTCGCCTCTGTTGTGGCCGTGCTCCTCTGCAGTGTCAATGCCCCAGTCGAGGTCAACGTCACCGACAACGGGAGTGGATTCACCTGTTACGGGGTCAACCTCGTAGCCTACGGTGAAGAGCTCTGCCCAGGAGCTGATTGATGCAATCTTAGCAGATGCAGGTGTTTCGTGACCTATCATCCTGTTAAGTGAAGCCGCAACGTCTGCAGGCTTGAAGCGGACGTCAAGAACTGCTTCAAGAATTGCTTCAATGTCAAAGCCGATGCTGTCGTTAAGACCGCCGAGAAGCTGATAAATAAGATTGAATACGGTGTTTACAAGGTCGTTTGTAAACAGCATATCATTTATCATACTCTCAAGGAAGTCACCGAGACCGCCCTCGAAGCCTTCAAGACCGAGCATACCGAGAACATCTTCAGCAAGAGGAGTAAGGCTTGCAATGAAGTCGTCTGCATTTTCCTTTGTCCAGTACTGTGAATACTTAACGTCACTACCGTACGTAAGTGTGGGGTTGATGGTCTTGTTAAGAAGAGTGGTTTCGTGATATTCAATGGGCTCCATTGAATAGGTATAAGGAATTCTCTTGAAATAGTCACCGACTTCGCCTGACTGGAAGAGCTCGAGAAGAGCACAAAGTGCTTCGTCGGGGTGAAGCATAACGTTGTAGATGATATCACCGAGAGTAAGACCTAAGAAGAGCTCGCTTTCAAGGTCAATACCGAGACACTCAATAAGTGTGGGAAGTGAATCATCATAGATTGTGTACTTGTAGCCGAGAGCCGAAAGCACGTATCTCAGCAGGAATATAAATACCTTACCGGGATGCTCAACATTAATTGTGTTCCAGTCTGTACGGATGGGACCGACCGAAATAAGCTTTCCTTCAGGAATTGCGGGGATATAGTAGTCCTTCTGAATATAGGTTATATTCTTGTGCTCGTAGGGATGTTCCTCATCCTGAACGAGTGAGAACTTAGTGTTGGAAACGTCCGAATAGTATACAAAGTGTGCGTTGGGATAATTACCGGGGTTAAGTCCGTATTCCTTTGAATCGGGAAGAACTATGGTACCGTCGTTGCTTGAGTAAGCAACTATGTTTTCGTGGTCAACCTCATCAGTGTCATAGGCAAAGCTGATAAGCTCATTGAGAAGTGAATTTATGGACTTAAGCATTCCGAAGGTGCTGTCACCGATAAGGCTCTTAAGAGAACCGAGGTCAACCGGGATAGAACCACCGATAGAAATTGTGATGAAGATATTATCAAGAATTGTGTAAAGGTTTTCTGTCTGAAGTGTTGACCAGCCCTTATGTGCATTTTCCTGATTGTCAGTAAGAACAACGAAAGCCTTGCCGTGCCAGTCGTCACGATAGTTCAGATACTCGCCTGTACCCTGTCTTGAAAGGAAGTGAACAAGATTGGGAAGAAGAGCCATTATTGTCTGGAAGGGCTTCTTTGCAACCTGTCCCGTGATCCACTTGATAAGGGGCTCAACTGCGTTTCTGAGACAGTTTCTGAAGTTTGCGTCAACTGCATCGTGGAATTCACCGGAGTCAAGATAGTAAGCCTCATCAACACCGAGAACTCTGTAAAGAGGTACGAATACCTTTGTGTAAAGTCCCTGAGAGGTAATCCATGTACCGCCAATAAGCTGCATGTCATACCACTTACCGAAGTTACCGTATGAATCTCGTCCTGAGTCAGCATATTCATTGTCACCGCAAAGGAAGCAGATGAGAAGACGGGTGAAACCGCCGAGACCTGCACAAAGAGCATCAAGGAATACGTCAGCCTTTTTATCAGCGGGAGCGTCGTCAACGCCCCAGGACATAGCTTCAAAGTTAACCTTTGTCCAGTCATCACCTGCATTGTCGAGAAGCTGACATGCATAAGAGTACTTATCGCCGTAGTCATCACGGATTCGGTCTGCAAGGTCATCGGGATAGATAGCAAGCTCGTTATTCTTAAGAATGGAGTCAATCATGCTGAGAAGTGTTCCGCCGACAACGCTGATGCTGCCGATATTGTCAACAAGAAGGTTAACAATCATGGGATAGAGAAGCTCAACCAGCATATTGACGATGCTGTCACTGAAAACAAGTGACTGGAGCACCTGACCTACAAGCTCTTCAAGAGTGTCGTATTCAAGGGGCTCGCTTGTACCGAGAAGAGAGCCTACGTCAAGGAAATTCTTGAGAACGGTGGTAACACGGTTTGCAATCTTGATGTCGTTACCTGCTTCACCGTCACGGGGAGAAACCAGAGCATCAAGAGAATAGATAACCTTGTCTATCTTTTCGGGAGAAGCGGTATAAGTTGCATTTCCTCTTACAACTCGTGTGGGGGACTCACTTGTCTTCTTGAAAAGGTAATGAAGAGTAATCATATTACCGAGGTCATTACCGAAAAGAGAAACAAGAGCCTTGTTGGAATATGTATCGGAGAAAATCTGATTACCGTAGTTCTTTACGTTCTGGATACGGTTTCTGAAGATTCTCTGATTTTCCGCATCAGGATTAAAGCCCATCTTCTGAACAACAGTGTAGGGATTGTCGATTTCATCGTCTGTCATACCGGTGAAGGCTTCGTCCCACTTGATGTAGCTGATATTGGAATATTCCTGAACGAGGAAGCTTCTGAATGCACTGTAAGCAGCTTGGAGGTAAGGAACAGTTGTTGTATCAACAGAGGTCTTGATAAGGTAAGCTGATGCCTGACCGCCTCTGGTAACACCGAAGTCGCCGTTGCTGTCGTTTTTGGTAAGGTCCTCGGAGGTAGTAGCAAAGCCGTATTCTGAGCCGTAGCTGTCCCATACTCTCTGGAGTGAGGGCTCAGCAAAGGCATAGTATGACTTTGAGGTGCTTTCGTTGTAGAACTTCTGATATGCGAACTGATATGCACCGGTTCTGAGTGTCAGTTTGGCGTCGCCGATATCTTCAATTCCTTCACAGTCCTCAAAGAAAACGTTGATTGAGGTATCAACCACGAAGGAGAAACGGTGGTAATAGTTACCTGCATTAACGCTGACGGAGTTACCCATAAAATATCTGAGAACGGTTTCAACGTTATAGTAATCCCAGTAGTCCTTTTCGATGAACTGAAGACCGTACTCGGGAAGAGTGATCTTGTCAATTTCAAGACCTGCTTCCGTAATCTTCTTTACTGCCTCGTTATAAGCGGCAATTTCCTCATCTGTAGGATAGTAACGGTTGCCGAAGAAGTCTTCATAAAGAACACCGCCGTCCTCTGCAAGGAAATGGGGCTTGAGCTTTTCGGTGATGTAGCTGATAAGAGTAGCCGCATCGTAACAGCCCACGCCGTGCTCGAAGCTCATAAGAGATTCGGCAATATAGTAGAATCTGTTTGAAGCTCTGAGGATATCACTGGTCTGATTATCCTGAGCATAAACAGTGTGGTCATAGGCAAAGCCCTTGGCTTCAGGGTCAAAGCCTTCGGTTGCATTTTCAAGTGTCTTGTTTACAACCTTGTAGTTTGTAAGCTCACGTACGTGCTCGTTTTTAAGAGCATCTGCCAGCATCCCATACTGTGTGTTATAGTCGATTTCCGCTGCTGCCGCTGTAAGTCCGAGAGACATCATGCTGAAAAGCATAAGGACAGCAAGAAACACGCTGAGTGCTTTCTTAAAGTGCATACAAAAAACTCCTTTTGGTGAAATTTACCCCCTTCTCTCAAAGAGGGCATACCTGTACGGAGTTATTATAATACTTTTTAATAGATTTTTCAATATTATTTTCCTATAAAGCCCATAGTGATTTTGCAACAATATTTCTTTTCTTTATATAGATTTTCAACAAAATTTCACCGCAGGCCTTCAAAAACAATTCTCCCCTCAGAAACAAAGCACTGTATTTCCGCAGGGGGATTTTCGGAAATCAGAAGCTCCGACAGCGGCGTTTCAATCTCTCTTGTTATGACACCCCTGAGATTTCTTGCACCGTATACCTTACCGTTACCCTTTTCGGCAAGAAGAGAATACACCTCCTGCGAAAATGTGATTTCAGTTCCCTGCTCCCTGAGCCTTCCGGCAGTCTCCTCAAGCATTTTCCGTGCGATACTGCAGATATTCTCAGGTGTGAGCCGTGAAAACACCACTGTTTCGTCGATTCTCCCCTGAAATTCGGGCGGAAATATCCTTTTCAGCTCCTCTTGAACCCCTTTTTTCATGCGCTCGTACTCCTTTTCACCGTCCGCCTCGTAAAAGCCCACCGCTCTCTTACTGCTGTCCGTAAAGGGAGCCCCTGCATTTGAGGTCATAACGATAATACAGTTTCTGCAATCGGCGGTTTTTCCGTCGGAGCCCGTAAGAATTCCGTCCTCAAGCACGGGCAGAAGAAAATTGAAAACGTCCGTGTGTGCCTTTTCGATTTCATCAAAAAGAATAAGGCTGTAAGGGTGTGTTCTTATCTTTTTCACAAGCTGACCGCCCTCCTCGAAGCCCGTATATCCGGGAGGCGAGCCTATAAGCCGTGAGGCGGCGTGCTTTTCGGAAAACTCAGACATATCAAAGCGTATAAGGGCATCCTGCCGTCCGAAAACGCTCAGCGCCAGCTCCTTTGCAAGGGCAGTTTTACCCACACCCGTAGGACCGCAGAAAAGGAAGGTGCACACGGGTCTTTTCGGGTCGCGAAGCCCTGCCCTGCCTCGTCTTACGGCATCGCAGACAGCCTTAACGGCAGAGTCCTGCCCGATTATTTTCCCGGACAGCACCGAGGGCATCTCCCTGAGCCTTGCTCTTTCATCCCTTGCAATGCCCTCAACGGGAATTTTCGTCCAGGAGCTTATAACCTCCTCTATGTGCTTCGTAAGCACCTGAGGCTTTTCACGCTTTTCTCCCGAAGCCTCCGCCTTTTTCCTTCTTAACTCTCTGTAAAGCCTTTTTTCCTCGTCACGGTACTCAGCCGCCTTCTCAAAATCCTGAGAATTCACCGCGGCTGTTTTCTGCTCCCCTGCCCTTTCGGCACTTTTCAGAAGCTCCGCAATTTCGGGCGGAAGGCTCTCTCCCTCTATGCTGACACCTGCCGCCGCCTCGTCAACAAGGTCAATTGCCTTGTCGGGAAAAAATCTGTCCGTAATGTATCTTTCCGACAGCTTCACGGCAGAATCAATTGCCTCATCAGAAATTCTCACCCCGTGAAAGGCCTCGTATTTCGGTCTTAAATTTATGAGAATTTCAACGGTCTCCTCAGCCGTGGGCTCCTCAACACTCACCGTCTGAAAGCGTCTTTCAAGAGCGGCATCCTTTTCGATATTCTTACGGTACTCCTCGTTGGTCGTAGCACCTATGAGCTTGATTTCTCCCCTTGCGAGAACGGGCTTCAGAATATTGGCAGCATCAACTGCACCCTCGGCTGAGCCTGCCCCCATAAGATTATGGATTTCATCCACGAAAAGAATAATATTGCCGGCAGTAATCACCTCGGAAATCACGTTGCGGATTCTCTCCTCAAAGTCACCTCTGTATTTTGCACCTGCCACCATTGAGGTAAGCTCCAGAGAATAAAGCTCTGAATTTCTGAGAATTTCAGGCACCTCCCCCCTTGCGATGCAAAGGGCAAGCCCCTCGGCAATTGCAGTCTTTCCCACACCCGGCTCCCCGATGAGGCAGGGATTGTTCTTCGTTCTTCTGCAGAGGATTTTTATGACTCTTTCAATCTCACGGCTTCTTCCCGTAACAGGGTCAATTTTTCCGCAGGCGGCGGCTGAGGTCAGATTCACACCGTATTTGTTGAGAGCGGAAAGCCCCGTACGTGAGGGCAGACCCGAGCCCGTTTTCTGCATTTTCCCCGTATCCCTTTCAGGCAGATTTCTTGTGATATCCCCGTAAATATCCGAGGGATCAGCCCCCATTTTCACAAGAATTCTGTAAGCAAAGCAGGACTGCTCCTTTAAGATTGCCGTAAGAAGATGCTCAGTCCCCGTAAGTGCCGTGCCCTCTGCGGCTGAGCTCTGAAGTGCCGTCCGGATAATTTTTCTTGCCCTCGGAGTGATGTCATTCTCCGTAAGACGGGTGGGATTTCCCACACCTACAGCCGCCTTTATAAAGTCGCATACCCCCGTGAAGGATATTTTCCGCCCGGAAAGAATCACCCCTGCCACAGAGCCCGTATCCCGTAAAAGCCCTGCAAGAATGTGCTCACTTCCCACGTAGGTGTGCCCCATATCCTCCGCACAGTTGACCGCTGAATTGAGCGCCGAATTTGCCTTTGCCGAAAAACCCGAAAAAATAAACATACAATACCTCCGAAATCCTTATGCTTTAGTATATGGAAAAATCGGGGAATCAATTCAGCAGGTTATGTTGACTAATGCAAAAAAACATATTATAATGAATTAATAAATTGTCATTGTGGTGTTATTTATGCTTTGTCAGAACTGTAAACGAAACGATGCAGGTGTGCATCTTAAAAGAATAGTGGGCGGAGAGAGTGCGGAAATTCATCTGTGCTCCGTCTGTGCTGCAGCTCTCGGTGTAAGAGATGCCGTTACGGGCTTCTCCCCCTTCGGAGATATGCTCGGGAACCTTTCGGGCACCGGCAATATGCGCTCGGCGAACAGAGTGCTTCGCTGTGAAACCTGCGGCTTCTCCTTCGAGGATATTGCAAGAACGGGGCTTCCCGGCTGTCCCGACTGCTACAGAGTATTCACCGTGAAGCTTCGTCCCACAATCGGCAAAATCCACGGCAGAGCGGTTTTCAAGGGCAAAGCCCCCGAAAAATATGACAGTCCCAAGGTAAACGGCAGTGAAATCGCAGCTCTCAGGGAACAGCTTCAGAAGGCTGTTGAGGCAGAGGATTACGAAACCGCCGCCCTTCTGCGCGACAGGATAAGACAGCTTCAGAAAGGAGAGGATAACGTATGACCGATACCTCGGCAAGACTCTGCGATACGGTGCTCTCCACAAGAGTCCGTCTTGCAAGAAGCATTGACTCCCTCCCCTTCCCCGTAAGACTCAACGCCCTGCAGAAGCAGGAACTGAATATGGGAATCTGCAGAATTCTCACTGAAAACGACAGCCGTCTTCAGGTCATCGCAATGAATTCCCTTTACCCCTATGAAGCCATTTCCCTTGCTGAAAGACATCTCATATCCCCCGAATTTGCCTCCGTCTCCGAGGGCAGAGTCCTTCTTCTTGACGAGGAGGAAAAGGTAAGCATTATGCTCTGCGAAAGAGACCATATAAGAATTCAGGGCTTCGCAGAGGGTCTTGACCCGATGAGTGCATATAACGAGGCACTGAAATACGAAAGCCTTCTCGGAAGCCGTCTTCATTTTGCCTTCGACAGCAAGCTCGGCTATCTTAATCAGAATCCCAAGGATATCGGCACGGGAATGAGAGCCTCTGTGCTTATGCATCTTCCTGCACTCTCACGCACGGGTGCTATGGAAAAGCTCTCCGCAACCGCACTGAAGCTGGGCTTCGTCATCAGAGGCTCCTACGGTGACGGCGCATCCGTAAAGGGTGATATTTTCAGAATCAGCAACATAGTCACAATGGGAATAACTGAAGAAGAGGCTCTCGGAAATCTCAAGAGCATTGCTCTGCAGATTGCAACAAAGGAGCGCTCAGCCGCCGAAAAGCTCATAAGCGACATAAATATCCGCGACAGAATCAACCGCTCCGCAGGTCTTATCAGAAACGCGGTGCTTCTCTCCTCCGACGAAATGATGGAGCTTCTCTCCTGGGTAAGAATGGGTGCAATATACGGTGTCGTTGATGCCGATGCCGCCCTCATCAGCCGTCTCTTCGTCACAATGCAGCCCGCTACGGTAAATGTCCTTGCAGGGCAGAAGCTTCCCGACAGCGCAAGAGACGAAATAAGAGCAAAAACCGTAAAGCAGATTTTCAGAGACGAATAACAGCCTATACAGATAAGAGCAGACGTAAACTCGCTTTACGTCTGCTTTTTTGCACAAATTTTCCCGTCGGGCGCATACTTTATTTTATATGGTAAAAGGTAAAAATCATCTTGCTTTTTCCGTATTTTGTGGTATAGTGTATGTTGGTATAAATTTGAGTTCTGAAATTTTCAAATTAAGGAGAAAAATGATGAAAATTAAATTTACAGAAACAATTCTCAGAGACGCAAACCAGTCCCTTATCGCAACAAGAATGCCCTTTGAGCAGTTCAAGCCCATCCTTGAAACTCTCGACAAAGCAGGCTACTATTCACTTGAATGCTGGGGCGGCGCAACCTTCGACTCCTGCCTTCGTTACCTCAATGAAGATCCCTGGGAGAGACTCAGAAAGATCAGAGCTGCTTGTCCCAACACAAAGCTCCAGATGCTTTTAAGAGGTCAGAACCTTCTCGGCTACAAGCACTATCCCGATGACGTTGTAAGAATGTTCGTTAAGAAGAGCATTGAAAACGGCATCAACGTTATCAGAATTTTCGACGCACTCAACGACCTTCGCAACATCGAGGTTGCAGTTGACGAGGCTCTCAAGAACGGTGCAGAGGTTCAGGGTACAATCTGCTACACCTTAAGCCCCATTCACGACCTCGACAGCTACGTAAAGACTGCCAAGGACCTCAAGGCTATGGGCGTTCAGTCCATCTGCATCAAGGATATGGCAGGCATTATGAGCCCCAAGGAGGCTTATGACACCGTTAAGGCTATCAAGGATGCAACAGCTATGCCCGTTGTTCTTCACACACACTCAACAACAGGTCTCGGCTTTATGACACTCCTCAAGGCTGTTGAAGCAGGCTGCGACGTTATTGATACAGCTATTTCATCCTTCTCAGGCGGTACTGCACAGCCCGCAACAGAAACAATGGAATACGTTCTTCGTCAGTACGGCTACGAAACAGGTCTTGACCTTGACTGCCTCAAGAAGATTAACGATTTCTTCAAGCCCTACAGAAACGACTGCCTCAAGGACGGACTTCTCAATCCCGTTGTTATGGCAACAGATACAGACGCTCTCGGCTATCAGATTCCCGGCGGTATGCTTTCAAACCTCGTTGCTCAGCTTACTGCTCAGGGCAAGCTTGACAAGCTTCAGGAGGTTCTCGAGGAAACTCCCAGAGTAAGAAAGGATATGGGTTATCCTCCCCTCGTTACTCCCATGAGCCAGATGGTAGGCGTTCAGGCAACTGCTAACGTGCTCGTAGGCAGATACAAGAACATCTCCAAGGAAATCAAGGCTTACGTTAAGGGCGAATACGGCAGAGCTCCCGGTGAAATCAGTGACGAATTAAAGGCACTTGTTCTCGGCGACGAAAAGCCCATGGAATGCCGCTTTGCAGATACACTCGAGCCTGCATTCGAAAAGACAAAGGCTCAGCTTGGCGACAAGGCTACCTGCGATGAAGATGTACTTTCCTACATTGCATTCCCTCAGCTCGCAGAGAAATTCTTCGAAATGAGAGAAGAAAGAAAGAAGCACACCTTCACATACAGCATCACTGCTATCAAGGAGGACTAAGCAATGCAGACATTAGGCGTTTTTGAAAACATCTACGGCGAAGGCGCAATTATGGACCTCGGCCAGACACTTCTTATCTCCGTTGTGGGATTTGCAATCGTTTTCCTTGTACTCGGCTTCCTTGCAATTTTCGTTTTCGGTATGGGCAAGGTTTTCGACGTTATCGGCAAGAAGAAGGAAGCAAAGGAAGCAGCAGCTGAGGCTCCCGCAGCAGCACCCGCAGCAGCACCCGTTACAGCACCTGCAGCAGCCGGCACTCCCCTTCCCGCTAATCAGTCAATCGGTGACCTTACTCTTATAAACACAACAGAGGAAGAAGCCGCAGTTATTATGGCAATCACAAGCGACAAGAGCGGAATTCCCCTCAACCGTCTTAAATTCAACACAATCAAGCTTATGGAGGATAAAAAATAATGAAATACGTAGTTACACTTAACGGTAAGAATTATGAAGTAGACGTAACAGAATGTGATGCAGTTATCACTTCCGTTACTCCCGCAGCTGCACCCGTAGCAGCAGCTCCCGTACAGGCTCCCGCTGCAGCTCCCGCAGCAGCACCCGCTCAGGCTCCCGTAGCAGCCGTGGCAGCAGAAGGCGCAAAGGTTGTAGCTCCCATGCCCGGTAACATCCTCGCCGTAAACGTTACTCCCGGACAGGCTGTTAAGGAAGGCGACGTTCTCTTCATCCTCGAAGCTATGAAGATGGAAAACGAAATCGTTGCTCCCGTTGCAGGTACTGTTAAGCAGGTTCTCACAACAAAGGGCGCTGTTGTTGAAACAGACGCTGTTCTTGCTGTTATTTAAGGAGAATCCCAATGGAACTTATATCTCAGGTCTTCCAAGGCATATGGGAATCATCGGGACTTGTAGGCCTCGAATGGCAGAATCTTGTAATGCTCGGCGTTGCAGGTATTTTCCTTGTGCTTGCTATATTCAAAAAGTTTGAGCCCCTTCTCCTTGTTCCCATCGCATTCGGTATGATTCTCGCAAACCTCCCCGGTGCAAATATAATGCTTGACACTACAGGCGGACAGCTTGGTGACCTTTCGGGTGCCCTTGCGGTTGAAGGCGCTCACTGGTTCGATTCAGGTGTTCTTCGTATACTTTATGTCGGTGTCAAGTCAAGTATCTTCCCTTGTATTATCTTTATGGGCGTTGGCGCTATGACAGACTTCGGTCCTCTTCTCTCCAACCCCGTATCTCTTATTCTCGGTGCGGCAGCACAGCTGGGCATTTACTTTGCATTCGTTGTTGCTATCCTTTTAGGCTTTGAGCCTCAGGAGGCTGCTTCAATCGCTATCATCGGCGGTGCAGACGGCCCCACGGCTATCTTCACAGCATCAAAGCTTGCAGCACATCTGCTCGCTCCCATTGCCCTTGCCGCTTACTCATATATGGCTCTCATTCCCATTATTCAGCCTCCCATTATGAAGCTGCTTACAACAAAGAAGGAAAGAGAAGTCAAGATGACTCAGCTCCGCAAGGTTTCCAAGATCGAAAAGATAATTTTCCCCGTTGTTGTTCTTGTTGTTGTAGCTCTCATCCTTCCCTCAGCAGTTCCGCTTCTCGGTATGCTGATGCTCGGCAACCTTCTTAAGGAATGCGGTGTTACCGACAGACTTTCAGACACAGCACAGAACGGTCTTATGAACACAGTTACCATTCTTCTCGGTATCTGCGTAGGCGCTACCGCAAACGGCCTTGATTTCATCAAAACGGAGACTCTTTTCATCGTTGGACTCGGTCTTGTGGCATTTGCATTCTCCACCATCGGCGGTGTTCTTATCGGTAAGGTGCTTTACCTCGTTACAGGCGGTAAGATCAATCCCCTCAGCGGTGCCGCAGGCGTCTCCGCCGTTCCCATGGCAGCACGTGTTGCCCAGAACGAAGGCAGAAAGTACAACCCCACAAACTTCCTTCTTATGCACGCTATGGGCCCCAACGTTGCAGGCGTTATCGGCTCCGCCGTCGCCGCCGGCTTCATGCTCATCATGTTCCAGAACTAAGCATGCACTATAAAAGCGCGCAACATGCAAGCGTGCAATACACTAGCGTGCAATACACAAGCGTGCACTATGCAAGCGTGCACTATAAAAGCGCGCACTATACATAAACAAAAAAGGATACTCCCGCGAGTATCCTTTTTTATTGACAAGCTTAAAATTATATTGATAGTATTGAATCAAACATGTAAAAGGAGAATTATTATGAGTTTAATGAATACAATTGTTGCTCCTATCACCGCTATTGTTGTAATGCTTACGAGCATTCTTCCCAGAAGTATCACAAAAAAACACAAAGCAGGTACATATGAATCAGTTTGAACCTGTTATTTGATTTTCCGACAGTCTTTTTCAGCCGATAAACACAGTCTTTTTTCTTTTTTTGTGCATTAAAAAGTGCCCTGCAACAAAAACAATGGGCGATAAAAAAGTGATAAAAAAACACTTCTTTGGCACTGAAAGACAAATTTGAGAGAAACTTGATTGAATTCAGGTTTCTCTCTTTTTTCTTTTTTATTAAAATCCACATATTCGACTAATCCCCCGTTATATGGTAGAAAAATGATACCAAATAAAAGAAGATTTTTGTATGACAAGCAAGACAAAATTAAGTTCACGGTTACCAAAGATTTTATCTGATTTTACGTATCACACTTTTGATCCGTTTTTTTGATTTTTTAACAATGTCTAATTCTCTAAAATGAATATATAAACGGAAAAGCAATCCACTTCTGTGCTTATATGAATTGATTATTCGTCTAAAGAAAATTGCTCTCAAATTGATATAAAAACAAATCGGGTTGATGTTATATAAATACGGTAAATATTCTCTTGCAAAAGACGCCGAAAAGCAATCTGATCTTTCGATTTCCAACAATGATAGCCAATGGAATATTCCGCTTATAACGTCTTGCATTTCCAACGCAGTCATTATGCGGTCCTGTTTGCTTTCTTCAGAGAAATAACTTTTTTGTACCTCTAACACATACTTCCACACATTTATACGCTGTTGTATGCTTTCCTGTGACAATGTATTAGATATAGATGAACTGACATATCTATAGAAATACAGTGGTTTTTCTGTTATAACCCTCTCAGCAGGATGACATTTTGTTACCTTGAAATGAAGCAAATAATCTTCAGCTAAACTAGCTATATTTTCATCAAAAAAATAAATGCCATTCTTTACTAAAAAATCTTTGTTCTTTATGCTTTTTTGACTAAAACAAGATCGCAATTTCATGTTAGGGTCAAATTTATCAATATCTTTATCATTATATTTTATAGTGTTACCTGTGAAACGATGCATTCCTATCCAAAAAATATCTGCCGCATGCTCCGCTATTTCTTTTAATATTAATTTTACTGCGCATCGGGAGACAAAATCATCCGAATCTACAAACCAAATGTATTGACCAGATGCTATTTTCAATCCGCTATTTCTTGCACCTGCCAGTCCGGTATTTTTTTGATGAATAACAGTCATGTTAGAATGGTTTTTCGCATATTCATCCAGGATTGATCCGCAATTATCAGGTGATCCGTCATCTATACAAATGATTTCGTAACTATCAACCGAAGCATCCTGATTCGTCAAAGAATCCAGACATTCTTCTATGTATTTTTCAACATTGTACACCGGAACTATTATGCTAAGTGTTGGTTGTTTATCTGATAAAATTATTTTCTCCTTCATTTTGTCAACTCCTATATAATGATTATTTGATAAAAAAACTATATTTCATCTATCATTTTTACAATACGGAAGCCTTCGGCATATTCAACCTCATTTGCATATCCCCAAATGTGATTTCGTTCAATTATCGTATCAAATAACCGGTTCATTCTGTTGTGTTCTGTTCCGTATTGTGCAAGTGCTATCCTCTTTTTATCTATGTAATCACTGACATTAACAAAAAAAGTCGGATAAAACGAATTATCAAGAATATATCCGTTTGATTGATATTCAAGGATATTCGCACAATGCCTTGCAGCCGTTAAACAGATGTTGTTAGCTTCGATATGATCTCTGTTCATATCCTCGTTAAAATGTATGAACACCGTATCAATATCGTATTTAAAAATAATAGCCTCCAATCGTTGCATGACCTGTTTACTGTAAACCAAGCTGGAACATGCTTCAGTTTCAAACGGCAGTTCTTCTACACCCAAAACGTCACATGCTCTTTTGCTTTGAGCAATACTGGAATCATAATTGACATTAATATTTCGCTGTTCAAATTTTGTGACATTGTCTGTTAATGTTACCTTATAAACTTTTTTGCCTTCACTTGCCAATTTTGCTGCAGTGCCCCCCGCTCCCAATTCAGCATCATCAAAGTGAGCACCCACTATCAGTATTTTATTCATGCTCTTCATTTCAATTATCCCCTGTCTTTATACAAAAAGGTATAGTAAAAGCTGTAATATATAGCCTTAATTTTTCTCCCAAACATACTATACTTAATTTTTTTAAATACTTTTTCGTGTAAAATTTCTTTTAAGCCTTTACTTCTTAATTTTTGTATATCTTTATCCATGTTTGGGCGTAAATATTCATCATATACTCCAAGATTATTGTAATCTATATTTGTTATTCCATTTTTTTCAAACATCGGAATGGTATCTTTAAGCCATTTTCCTTGATTGATTCCAATATTATCTCTTGGTTTCAAATAGTATAAAAAACAAGGAGAAGAACTTCCGTAATTTTGAGCAAGTATTTTTTTCTTAAGTGCAACGCTTCTTGCATAACTCTCTCGTTCATATCTCCATGGATTTTCATCAGTATATAGCATTTTCAGTAAGAAATCTTTCCTAAAAAGAGTTACACACACATGTGCTCGACTAATGAGATTCGTTTTTTGTTCAACAAAAACTGAGTCAGACCCGAATTTTGTGTTAAATTTTTCGTCTCGAGATACACCATGAAAAATAACCGCTCCGGTTTTATCATCTTCTTGCATTAACTGTAGAGCTTCATTAAAAATTGATTCGTTCACATAATCCCAAATAAAATAATCTTCCAAGAAGAAAAGGACAAACTCCGTCTCAACCTGCTTGACAGTATTTCTAATTCTCCCTGACCAACTTCTATTGTCAGGATTTAAAACTGTTTTTACATATTCTGCAGATCCGTCATATTTTATTGTTTCACTGTTTAAAAGAACTTTGTGCGGATGATCAACCCAATATTTATCCAGTAAGGTAAAAAATGGTTCCCATGCATCTTTAAATTTATCACATGAATTAACGATAATTGTAACATTTTTGTATTTCTCAGAATTTTTCATATGCCCATATTCCTTATAGTTTTTATTGTTTTTATAATGTATCGTCCGAAATTGTTTTTTTCATATTTCACTCTGCTTCAGATAGTTTTCTCTCTAACAATGCAGTTTTATCCCCAACCTCAACAAAATACCTTGACTATAAATTGCATTATTAACTTATGTGACACAAATATTATATCAATATTTTATGATTATTGCAACTTTTTTATGATATTTTTCCTCCTGTTGAAACGCTCTCGTTTCAGTTGTTACCGACGCTAGAAATACTTGATATTCCTGCCGAACAAGAAACATTAATACGTATGAGAAATTTCAGAAGTGAAACTGATACCCTACAGACTGTCCAAAACAGAACTGCGGAGTGTCCTTACGAACACTCCGCATATGCAGAATGGCTTGTTTTATCAGAAATTATAGTCAGGATTTACGGGCTTGCCGGTTTTGGCGGATTCTACGATTGAGAGGCAGACCTCAACTGTCTTAGCACCTTCTGTTGCATCAGTGAGCACGGGAGTGCCGTTTATGATATTATCGGCAAACACCTGAAATTCTGCCGCAGCGTTGTGGTTATTAACCTCAATTTCAATATCCTCAGCCTCGTGTGCCATCTGATCCTCGCCGATGGTGTAAAGCTTCATTACGGGAGAGGTGTTGTCACAGATAATGGTGCCCTTAGTACCGTAAATGCAGGTGCGCATTGTGTAGTCGCGCTTACAGCCCGTGGAAACGAAAACCTTACCGATGATACCGTCGGGGAATTTCATAATGGCAATGGTTGCATCGTCGTAGGAAACCGAGGGTAAAAGCTTATGGGAGCCGTAAGCCATAACCTCCGTGGGGTCACCCACAAGCCAGCGAAGAAGGTCAACGGCGTGACAGCCGCCACCCACAACGCCGTGACGTAAGGGGTCAGAGCGCCAGTCCTTGAGAAGATACATATAGTCGTGAGCATATTCGGATTCGGCAAAATAAACCTCACCGATAACACCCGTGGAAATGAGCTCCTTTGCCTTCATAAAGGCAGGTGTAAAGCGGCAGATCTGTCCTACCATAAACTTTGCATCGTACTTTTTTGATGCTTCAACTATGTCCCTTATATCCTCTCTTGTGAGAGCTAAGGGCTTTTCGCAAAGCACGTGCTTTCCGGCTTTAAGGAAATCCACGGAAATCTGCTTGTGAAGCTGGTCGGGCACGGCTACGGTTACGGCATCAATGTCACTGTCAAGCAGGTCGTGATAATCCGTAAACCATCTGTCCTCGGGGATATTATACTTTTCTCCTGCAAATTTAAGTGCCTCAGTATCAAGGTCGCACAGTGCGGCAATTTCCGCATTGCAGGCAAGTGCTCCCTCTATGTGAGCTCTGCCGAACTGCATACCTATATTTGCAACTTTAAGCTTTCTTTCCATTTCAACATAACCTCTTTGTATGAATTCAAATTTTACGGAAGAATATTTCCTGCGGCGCGGTAAATCTCATACCACTCCTCACGGGTGATTTTTATATCCGCAGCCTTTATACAATCAGCAAGTCTTGTAAGCGTTGTGGTTCCCGTTACGGGCTGCATACGGGCAGGATGACGGAGAATCCAGGCAAACGCCACAGTAGTTTTTGATGCTCCGTATTTTGCCCCGATTTCCTCAAGAGCCTTGTTGAGCTCAGGGAATTTTTCGTTATCGATGTAACAGCCCTCAAAAAAGCCGTACTGCATAGGTGACCAGGGCTGAATTGTGATGTTATTGAGCCTGCAGTAATCAAGCACACCGCCGTCACGGTTCACAGCGGAATCATTATACATATTAACATTAATTCCCGACTGAATCATAGGAGCGTGCATTACGGAAAACTGCAGCTGATTGGCACAAAGGGGCATATCGAGAGCCTTGCCGAGCAGCTCCATCTGATAGGGATTCTGATTGGAAACGCCGAAATGACGGACTTTTCCCGAGCTTTTAAGATAATCGAAAGCCCTTGCCACCTCCTCGGGCTCCATAAGTGCATCGGGACGGTGCAGAAGCAGTACGTCAATATACTCCGTACCCAGTCTTTTCAGACTGCCGTCAACGGAATTCACAATATGCTCGTAAGAGAAATCGAACATACCCTTACGGATTCCGCACTTTGTCTGAATGATTATTTTTTCTCTAAGCGTTGGCGTGATTGCCTTACCGAAAACCTCTTCACTTTTTCCGCCGCCGTAAATATCCGCGTGGTCAAAGAAATTAGCGTCAAGTGACAGCGCCGTGTCTATAAAAGCAGAAGCCTCTTTTTCGGACATATCGCTGATTCTCATACAGCCTACAGCCACTGTCGGCACCTGCATACCGCTTTTTCCGAAATCTATCTTATACATAAGCTCATCCCCCTGTTTTTTACAGTATAGCATAAACTTAAAATGAAATAAAGGCTATCTGAAAAATAATCTTCTGTTCTATGTCCGTATTTTTACAGATTATTCAAAAAACCGTCTTCTTTGCTCTGTTGAAAACAGTATATGAGTGTGATATAATTATCTTACTTCAACGTGATAGCATTAATTTATTTCGGGACGGAGGAAATTTATGAAATACCGTGAGGACAAATACGGCAATCAACTGTCGGTGCTCGGCTTCGGCTGTATGCGATTCAAAAAGAAAATGGGCAGAATCAATATGGAGGATGCCGAAAGACAGATAATGACCGCCTACAACAAGGGCGTAAATTACTTTGATACCGCATTCATTTACCCGGGCAGCGAAGCGGCAATCGGTGAAATTTTTGAAAAGAATAACATACGGGACAAAATATACATTGCAACAAAGCTTCCTCCGCAGCTTATGAGAAGCATTGATATACTTGATAAGCTTCTTTCCGAGCAGTTAAAGCGTCTTCGTACGGACCACATTGACTATTTCCTTTTCCACATGATGGCAGACATCAAGGTATGGGAAAGACTCAAAAATATGGGCATTGAAAAGTGGATAGAAGAAAAAAGGGCAAGCGGCACAATCCGTCAGTTCGGCTTTTCTTACCACGGAAATTCCGATATGTTCTGTAAAATTCTCGATTCCTTCGACTGGGATATGTGCCTTATTCAGTATAATTATATGGACGAGCACACTCAGGCAGGCAGAAAGGGTCTTACACGCGCACACGAAAAGGGCATTCCCGTTATGATTATGGAGCCCTTAAGAGGCGGAAGACTTGTGAATAATCTTCCTTCTGAGGCTACGGAAATTTTTAAGAATCATCCCGTCCGTCACACCCCTGCCCAATGGGCATTCCGTTGGCTTTACAATCAGCCCGAAATAACAGTTGTACTTTCGGGTATGAACTCCGACGAAATGGTTGAGGATAATATAAAAACAGCCACCGAAACCAAAATCGGCGAGTTGACGGCAGATGACGAAGCAATGCTTAGAAATGTAGTACGTGCCATCAACGCAAAAATGAAGGTACCCTGCACGGGCTGCGGTTACTGTATGCCCTGTCCTCAGAAAATCAATATCAGCGGTACCTTTTCCGCATATAACCGAAAATTCGCCGACAGCAGCCTTTCGGGTCTTCGGGAATATGTAAAATGCACTCTTTCTAAGGACACTGCCCCTGCATCCGCTTGTATCGGCTGCGGAAAATGCGAACAGCACTGCCCTCAGAGTATTGAAATAAGAAAACAGCTGAAAGAAGCAGCAACGGAGCTTGAAATTCCCGTATATAACACCATCAGCAAAGTTGTTAAAGCAATAAAAAGAAAGAAATAAATAACGTAAATGACGGCAGAAGAACTCCCCTGCCGCCATTTTTATTTAATAATCAGCCTGAAAACCTGATACGCAGCGGCACTCAGATTTTTATAGGCATTGTCTCTGTCGAGTGCTTCCTCAAGGGTTGTGACACCTCTGAGTATGGGGAAAAAGGCATCTATTCCGTGTTCGTTGCAGATTTCAGCATCCGCCGTCACACATCCCGAAAAGGCAATTACCTTTTTACCGTATTTCTTGGCAAGGGATGCGACCCCTATGGGGGCTTTTCCCATAACTGTCTGCCCATCAAGACGCCCCTCGCCCGTCACCACAATATCGGCATCCCTTACGTCCTCCTCGAGGCGGATTTCCTCAAGAATAAGATTAATTCCCGATTCTAACCGAGCATTCAGAAAAGAAAGAAAGGCAAAACCGAGTCCTCCTGCCGCACCTGCGCCTTCAGCATTTTTATCAGCTTTTTCTGAAATATTTTTTGCAATTTTCGCAAAATTCCCGAGCCAGCTGTCCATTTCCGTTATCATTTCAGGGGTTGCACCCTTCTGAGGACCGAAAACCGCACTGCAGCCGTTTTCTCCGCAAAGAGGATTCTTTACGTCGCAGGCAACGTTAAAAAAGCAGTCCTTTAGTCCGGGAATAACCTTGTCCCTTCTGATTTCATATAAATCTCTCAGTCCCCGAGCCCCCAAGGCGACGGGATTTTCGTTTTTATCGAGAAATTCATACCCCAAGGCTCTCAGCATTCCCGTACCGCCGTCATTAGTAGCACTGCCACCGATACCCACAATAAATTTCCTGCAGCCGCGCTTTACGGCATCTGCTATCATCTCACCCACACCGAGGGTTGTGGTTTTCAGAGGATTTCTCTCCTCGGTGGAAACCAGCGTTATACCCGAGGCCGAAGCCATTTCAATAACGGCAGTACCCGTATCCCTCAGTATACAGTATTCAGCCGTAACGGGAATCATAAGGGGGCCGTGAACGGTAATTTTCACGGTTTCGGCATCCTCTCTTCCCGAAAGAGCCTGCACCGTACCCTCTCCGCCGTCCGCAAGGGGCTTTACGATAACCTCAGCCTTGCCGTCGAGCCTCATTACAGCCTCCCTGACGGCAGAGCCTGCCTCAAGGGACGTAAGACTTCCCTTGAAGGAATCTATAGCAACCGTAATTTTCATAGGCTTATCACCTGCCTCAGAAATTATTATGTAGCAATCAGGCTGAAAAACCGCCGTTTACAGTGATTTTATTATCAAGCACAACTCTCGTGCTGTCAACGGGTGAGCCTGCAAATTTATAATCCGAAAGGCTGATTTCCACATTACAGCTCCAGGTGCCGTTAATGACCTTACCGTCCTCGGAAATCACCGCCTTTATTACGGGCTTCGTGTATTTTATCACTGTTTTTTCAGCGTCTATGTCAATGGGAAGTCCTTTGTCCTTAAGCTGACTCATAACGGAAAGCAGGTCGCCTACAATGTAGATTCCGTGTGCAACACTGCCGTCACTTTTACCTGAGCCCGTATCAGTCTGCTCGTTGAGGGTTATTTCAACGACAGTACCTCTTGAGCCTTCATAGGCACGGGCTGAGCTTACGTCGGAAGCAGTCAGCCTTCCGAAGTCACCCGTAATTCCGTCCGTCACCGTAGCACTCGAAGAAAGAAAGGAAGAAAGTATGGGGGTTACAAAGCTGAAAACTCCGCCCAGCTGACCGTTATTTACGGAAATATCGGAAAGTCCCACTGTCTGCGAGGACTGAACGGAATTTCCCGTTGCCGCCGCGGCATTCTTATAGAATTCAACAACCCTTGCCGTATCCCAGGTGCTTACGTCCTCCTTGGCGGGAGCGGTGGTTGCGGCCTCGGTCACAGGCTCTGCAGTTGTAGCTTCCGCTACCGTCGTAGTCTCGGGAGCAACCGTGGTTTCGGGGGCAGCCGTTGTCATTACTGCCGTTGTTTCCTCGTAATAAGCCGTAGTTTCCCCGTAAGACGTAATTATTTCACCCTGAGTTTCCTCCTGAGGCTCAGTTGTCGTAGTCTCCGCTGCAGTATCACCGCAGGCGACCAATGTGAGCATAAGGGCTGAAATCACAGAAAGCACAATAAATCTTCGCATCAAAATCAATCTCCCGTAAAAAATTAACTGTTTATTAAATTATATCATAATTTTTTCCCGATATCAATGAAAAAGCGAAATTCACAAGTCTTTCTATTGCAAAACGGGAAGGACAATGGTATAGTAAATATACTAAATTAAGAGGTGATGAGAAAATGATAGCTAAATTAATTGCAATCATACTGAGCATTGTTGCCGTGCTTCCCGGCCCCATTCCCGCGGTTTTCTCCGAGCTGGAGCTGAAATACGAGCTTTCTCAGGGCAATTACGAAAGCCCCTACATTGTAAGACCCCTTACTGAAATTACCGTAAACGGTGTTTCGGTTGACGAATACGTAATCTCTGCTCCCGAGGAAGATATCTGTTCCCTTGCGGCAGACACACTCAATAACGAGCTTCATAAGGCTCTCGGCAGAGAAATTCCCGTAAAAACAGCAGAAGAAAAGGCGTTTATAATAAGCTCCTCTCTCAATGCTGACAACAGCTTCACGCTCAGCGTTGAAAACGGTAATATTTACATTACCGGCTCCGGGAACGTCGGCATTTCAAGAGGCATTGCCGCATTTTCTGACGAGGTATTGCTTACAGCTGACGGCACCTGCAATTTTGAAGACGGCTACAAATATACAAAGGTTTTCACAGACTTCGTAACCTACGAGCAGTTCGGTGCAAGGGGTGACGGTGTTACTGACGACCTTGATGCTATTGTCAGCACTCACGAATATGCAAATGCAAACGGGCTTCAGGTGCTGGCTTCGGAAACCGCAACCTATTACATCGGCGGAAAGGCAAAAACTGCCGTTATAAAGACAGATACGGACTGGTCAACTGCACGCTTTATCATTGACGACACAAGCGTTGAAAAAATCGGCTCCTGGATATTCAATATAGCTCCCACTGAGGGCTCCTATTCAATTACGGATAAGGTCGCTCCCCTTAAAATGGATGCCACAAGCATCGGCACAACCCTCGAGGGTGAAAGCCTTGTTGTGCTGACTGATTCCAATGTAAAAAGATACATCCGTAAGGGCGCAAACCAGAACTCGGGAAGCAGTCAGTCCGACGTTATCCTTGTTGACGAAAAGGGTAATATTTCACCCGACACTCCCCTTATCTGGGACTTTGGTGCAATCACGGGCGCTACTGTTTACCCCGTAGATAAGGAGGTCCTTACGGTAAAGGGCGGCAGATTCACAACAATCGCAAATGCTGCTCCCTCTGAATACACCTACTACTCAAGAGGTATTCAGGTAAGACGCTCAAACACGGTTATTGACGGTATTTACCACGACGTTATTAACGAGGGCGAAACGGGCGCTCCCTATTCCGCATTCGTAAGCCTTTCCTGCTGTGCAAACGTAACGGTTAAGAACGGCACCTTCACGGGTCACAAGAAGTATGCAACAATCGGCTCTGCAGGCACGTCCGTGCAGATGGGCACATACGACATCGGCGCAGCAACCTCCGTTAACGCAACCTTCCTCAACTGCAAGCAGACAAACGATATCACAAACGGCGATTACTGGGGCATTGCAGGCACGAACTACTGCAAGAATCTCACCTACGACGGATGCGCATTCTCCCGTTTTGATGCTCATCAGGGTGTAAGAAATGCAACAATCCGCAACTCCGTGCTCGGTCATCACGGCATCAAGCTTATCGGTATGGGCACTGCCCTTATTGAGAACACCACCGTTATTTCCTCAAGCTTCATTGACCTTCGTGAGGACTACGGCTCAACCTGGAACGGTGAGCTCATCATCAGAAACTGCAAGTTCTACCCCACGGGCATAGAAAACAATATCGTAAATGCAACAAATACCGAGGATCACGATTTCGGCTACACCTGCTACATGCCTCAGAACATTGAAATTGACGGCTTCTTCATTCACAGCATAGGCTTCAATTTCGTATTCTCAATGGTAAATTCAAAGCATCTTATAAAGTCCTACGATGCAAAGTATCCCGTTGTGGCACCTCAGGAAATCACAGTAAGCAATTTCACTGACCTCACCACAAACACCCTCTTCGTATCCGCTAACACAGCAATCTTCAAGGTTGATATGTTAGCCTGAGCACACGTTTATAATAAAGGAGCTGTAGATTCAACAGCTCCCATTTTTTTATTCACTTTTCAGCAGGTCAGCTTCCGTTTTCCGAGCTGACGGCTTTTTACAAGATATATGATTATAAGCGGAATATCGGCAAGAAGCCAGGCGGCAGGTCCTGCATAACACACGGCATCAAAGCCAAGCATGGGAGTCAGAATAAAGGCAACGGACAGTCTTCCGAAGAATTCACCCACCCCTGCCACGGAGTTTGCATAGGTAAAGCCCATTCCCTGCAAAGTGTTTCTCATAACGAAAAGTATTGCCACAAGGCTGTAGCACTGGGCAATGGCAAGAATATATCTCTTTGCCGCCGCCATAATCGCAGCGTTCATATCCTCTCCGAAAAGGGCAATTACGGGCTCTGCGGTAAAATACAGAATAAGGCTCATTGCCACGGAAACACATAAATCAAGCACAAATATTTTCCTGACCCCGTCCTTGATTCTACCGTAATTTCCGGCTCCGTAATTCTGTCCCACAAAGGTCTGCATTGCAACACCGAGCCCCGACATCGGGATGTTCGTAATTCCCTCTACCCTGCCGGCGGCAGTAAAGCCTGCAATAACGTCGGTGCCGAAGGAATTGACCACACTCTGTAAGCACATTGAGCCGACGGACGTTACGGTAAACTGCAGTGACACCGGAATACCGAGCCTTATCTGATATAAAACGGTGCGTATGCCGGGACGAAAATCCTTCCTTTTAAGACTTAAGTGCTTATTGTAGCGCAATACGTATATGCCGTTGAGAGCGCAGGCAATACAGTGGGAAATAAGGGTTGCCACAGCGGCTCCCTCAACACCGAGGGACAGATATTTCACGAAAAGCAGGTCGAGCAGGAAATTCACCACAACGCTTATACTGAAGAAATACAAAGGCCTTCTGCTTTCACCGGTGGCACGGGAAATTGCGGTAAAATTATTTGAAAGCATCTGTATGGGAATTCCGTAGTAAAGAATATTTATATAGGATGCCGCAATATCCTTGATTTCATCGGGAGTTTTCACCGCATCAAGAAGCAGGGGTGATATCAGGTGCGATACAACCATAATCACCATACCAACCGTAAAGGCAATAAGAATACTGCTTCCCGCATAGCGACTGAGCTTTCTTTTGTCACCCTCACCGAAGGCGTGGGCAACGGGTATGGTAAAGCCCGTGGTAAGTCCCAGTGCCGCCCCGATAATAAAGGAATTTATGGGCCCCACACAGCCTACAGCCGCGAGGGCATTGTCACTTACGTATCTGCCGACTATAATATTATCCACAAGTGAATAATTGAATTGAAGCATAGATGATGCCATTATAGGCAAGGCGAACAGTATTATGCTTTTCAGCGGACTGTCCGTCAGCATTGAAATCTGTTTTTTCATTTTATCACCGTCTCTTCCCCAAGAATCAATTATACTTATCCCCGACCTGCTGTCAATTACTTTAATTCAATAAAACTGTTGCACAAAGGGTTTTATATGTGTTACAATCTCCGAGGAGGGCAATAAGCCTTATGTTGCGGTCATTTTCAGGGGAAGAGCTGCTGTGTACCGCCCGTTGCCCTCTGTTGAATTTCATCGGAGGCGATTTTATGATTAAAAAAATAGCCGCGGCTTCTGCGGCAGTTATCATTGTTCTTGCCGTCATACTGACAGTGATTTTCTCCCCCAAGGCAATTGAGATTGATTTTGACAGCGTGGTAAATGAAATGAAGCCCGTTCACAATATCGGCAGAATGTCCGATTACGAGCTTGACAGTGAAATGAACAGCTATTTCACCGAGGCAAATATGACCTCCTGCAGAACCCACGACATAAACGTTACGGACATTCACAGAATTTTCCCTGATTTTTCAAGGGACGTAAATGATGAAGCTGCTTATGATTTCACAGAATGCGACAAGATTCTTGCGGCAATTTTCGATGCAGGAATGGAGCCCTTTTTCCGATTCGGCATAAGCTGGAGTGACCCCGAAAAATCCCGTGAGCATCTTCAGCCCCCTGCAGATTTTGAAAAATGGGCAGAAATCTGCGAGCATATCATTCTTCACTATAACGAGGGCTGGGCAGACGGCTATCATTACAATATTCAGTACTGGGAAATCTACAACGAGCCCGACTGTCAGCCTGACCCCACCGTAAACAACTTCTGGCAGGGCACACCCGAGGAGTTCTACCGTCTTTATGACGTTACCGCAAAATACCTGAAGAGCAAATTCCCTCAGCTTAAAATCGGCGGCTACGGCTCCTGCGGCTTTTATGCACTTACAAAGACAAATGCCGTAAATACGGGCTCAAGCTCACAGAATCAGTATTTCATCACCTTCTTTGAGGATTTCCTCACTTATATAAAGGCAAACGACACACCTATGGATTTCTTTACCTGGCACAGCTACACCACGACGTGGAAGAATCAGCAGTACATAGGCTACGTCAGGGAAAAGCTCACAGAGGCAGGCTTTTCACACACGGAAATCATCGTTGACGAATGGAATTTCAATCCCATGGAAAACGATAAAATTGACCGCAGATACGGGGCAAATCAGACCTCAATGCTCATTATGTTCCAGAACGAGGGACTTGACATGGCACATTACTACTGCGCAAACTACTGGCCCGAATCCGTTCACGCAGGTATGTTCGTAGGTGAAGGAGTGCCCTCCTCCGCATATTACGGCTTCCTTGCCTTCGGTGAGATGTATAAGCTCGGCAGTCAGGCAGAAATAAAGAACAAATCCCTTCCCACAGACCTCTACGCCGTTGCCGCAACGGGTGAAGAGGGTCAGGCGCTTCTCATCTCCAACATTTCGGAGAAGTATGACAGAAGGCTTAAAATTGATGCAGGTGAATATACTGCAGTAAAATGTATGACCGTAAACGAAAGCTGTGAATGGGTTGAAATTCCCCTTCCCGACAAAATCGAAAGCGGTGAAATGCTTTACATAACCTTTTCAAAATAACAAAAAAACAAAAAAAGAGCTGTAGAACCTTGGTTTTACAGCTCATTTATTATTTATTACGGCTTACAGATAAATTACCTGCTGAAGTCAACAGCTTTATTACCGACAGACCTCTGTCGGAGCAGTTCATATAATCCCGTAGGCACTGAGTCTTTCAAGAAATTCATTGACGTCAGCCTCGGCTGTGGCTCTGTCAATGTCATACTCGGAAAGAAGCAGGTCGGTAAGCTCTTCCCTTTCCCTTCCGCTGACAATTGCCTCCCAAAGCACACGGGCACTTTCTGTCATTATGAAAATGCCGTTATACTGTAAAGCGGTATCCCCCACGGGCATCAGCATATATTCACCTGCGACCGAGCGCAGAATTACCTTCTTTTTAATTTCCATTTTTCATAAGCCTCTCAAGTTCTGTCAGCGTAAGCCTTGCAGTCTCCCGTGTAAAATCGCACACGTACTGCGGCTTCTTTGAAAAATCTCCAGTTTCCGTATAGCAGACTGCAGCACATACGTTGCAAAGATGTCTGTATTCACAGTCAAGACATTCCCGGGGCAGTTTTATTTCCGAGGAAAGCTGTCTTGTGCGCTTCCACGCCTCATCGAATCCCAGCTCCTTCACGTCAAAGGCTTTATCAATCATTCCGCAGATCGCCATACGGCCGTTTTTATCAAGCCAGAAGCTGCTTCTGCCTGCCCTGCAACGGACTCCGTTTTCCTCAGCACAGTCACGCTCGGTTTTCAGGAATTCGTCAATCCTCTCCCTCATTCCCTTTGCACGGGAAATGAAATTATCCGTCTCATAACGAAGAAGCGACCAATCAACACGGCAACGTGCAGCCTCTGTCGGCGACAAGCGGTTATCGTTTTCAGCGAAAATACCCTTGAGCCTTGTCTGAGGATACATATAAGACGTGGTCTTTATGTGAAGCCCAAGCTCCCTTGCCACCTTATATATATTCTCCATATCGTCACGGTTATCGGGAGTGATGCTGCAATTGAGCTTTACGTCAATTCCCGTTTCACGCATTGCCTTTATGTTTGAAATAACAGTATCAAAGCCCCTGACACCCGTGAATTTTTCATAAATCTCGTTATCGGAGCCGTAAAGTGAGACGTTCAGACGGTTAGGCGGATATTTACGGAAAAGCTCCCTTATCTTCCCTGAAAGCAGATATCCGTTCGTGTTGACGGAAATTACGATGCCCATTTCGTGCAGAGCCGTGTAAATTTCAGAAAAATCCTCCCTTAAAAGAGGCTCTCCGCCCGTCAAAAGCAGAAACACCATACCGGCTTCAACCGCCTGCCTGCCCGCTTCAATCCACCATGAGGCAGGCAATTCCTCATTCTTCAGCATATTGCACTGCCCGTTGTGCACGTAGCACATCCTGCAATTGAAATTGCACCTTCCCGTAATTTCAAAGGTACCCGAAACGGGTATACCCTTCTCCCTGCCGAGGTTATGAAGATAAGAAGAAATCAACGGCTCCTCAGCCACGGGATTTATCGAAACAGGTTTATTTTCCATCAAAGTCTCACCTCACAAAAAAAGACGTTGCAAGAAACAGAAATAAATGCTTAAGTTGGCAAGTATAATCCGAAACAGTTTTTTGAATGCGGATTTCCGCCAATCTATTGTTAAAATACTCGCAAATCTGTCGCCTTTCAAGGGCGATACGCCGAAAAGCCTTTAAAAATATCACTTTAAGGCTATTTCGGATTACACTCGCCAACTTAACTTTACCTTATCTCATTATAGCGTATAGCGCATATTTCCTCAAGTAGCAGTTAAAAAGTTTTCTGCTTTATTTTCACATATTTAAAAGTATATTGTTTTTTTCTCTTTTGGTGATATAATTAAAAAAGACCATTCAAAGGAGAAATTTTTATGAACAAGCTTACGGATACATTCATTCTTTCCAACGGTGTCAGGGTGCCTTGCGTGGGCTACGGCACGTACCTTACCCCCGACGGAGAAGTTGCAAAGAACTCGGTTATTGAGGCAATAAATGCAGGCTACCGCCACGTGGACACCGCTTTTGCATACGGCAACGAAGCCGCAGTAGGCGAAGGCATCAGAGCATCGGGCATCAGCCGAGATGAAATCTTCGTAACCACAAAGCACTGGGTCACAATGCGCGGCTACGAAAAGGCAACTGAAGCCATTGATATCTCACTCAAAAATCTCGGTCTTGATTATCTTGACCTCTACCTCATACACTGGCCCTGCGTTGAAAAGGTTTCTCCCGACTGGAAGGATATTAATGCAGAAACCTGGAGAGCCTTTGAGGATGCCTATAAAAACGGCAAAATCCGCGCTATCGGCGTTTCAAACTTCCAGAAGAAGCATTACGATGCCCTTGCAGAGCGCTGCGATATCAGGCCTATGGTAAATCAGATTGAGTTCCACCCCGGCTACACACAGCCCGAAACAGTCAGCTATTCCAAGGAAAGCGGTATGCTCGTACAGGCATTCAGCCCCCTCGGCTGCGGCACTGTCCTCGGGGATGCAACCCTTGCAGCCATTGCAAAAAAATATAACAAAACCGTGGCTCAGATATGCCTGAGATTCGTTTTACAGTCAGGTCTTAACGTTCTCACAAAGTCCGTAACGCCTGCAAGAATCCTTGAAAATACACAGATTTTTGACTTCGAGCTCAGCGCAGAGGATATGGCAACAATCACAGCAATGCCTCAGCTCGGCTTTACAGGCTGGCTCCCCGAAAATGCCCCCGCAGACGCTATTGCTTAATTGCACATAAACAAAGCTCCCCATCAGGTATACCCGACGGGGAGCTTATTATTTATTCACTTATCCGAGTAATTCTGTTACGAATTAGCCCTTGATAGCTGCCTGAGCTGCTGCGAGACGAGCGATCGGAACACGGAAGGGTGAGCAGGATACGTAGTTGAGGCCGATCTTGTGGCAGAATTCAACTGATACGGGGTCACCGCCGTGCTCGCCGCAGATACCGTAGTGAAGGTTCTTGCCGCTTGCCTTACCCTTAGCTACTGCCATTTCCATAAGAGCGCCAACGCCGGACTGGTCAAGCTTTGCGAAGGGATCGTTTTCAAAGATCTTTGTATCGTAGTAAGCGTTAAGGAACTTACCGGCGTCATCACGGCTGAAGCCGAATGTCATCTGAGTAAGGTCGTTTGTACCGAAGCAGAAGAAGTCAGCTTCCTTAGCGATTTCGTCAGCTGTGATACAAGCTCTGGGAATTTCGATCATTGTACCTACTTCGTAGTGGAGATCAATGCCTGCTGCTGCGATTTCAGCGTCAGCTGTTTCAACAACAACCTTCTTAACGAACTTGAGTTCCTTGATTTCGCCTACGAGGGGAATCATGATTTGGGGAACAACGTTCCAGTCAGCGTGAGCCTTCTTAACGTTGATAGCTGCACGGATAACAGCCTTTGTCTGCATTGCAGCGATTTCGGGATATGTTACTGCAAGTCGGCATCCTCTGTGACCCATCATGGGGTTGAGCTCGTGGAGGCCTGCAATAAGAGCCTTGATATCTTCAACAGACTTGCCCTGAGAATCAGCAAGGAGCTTAATGTCAGCTTCTTCTGTGGGAACGAACTCGTGAAGAGGGGGATCAAGGAAACGGATTGTAACGGGGTTGCCTTCAAGAGCCTCGTAGAGAGCTTCGAAGTCGCCCTGCTGATAGGGAAGGATCTTTTCAAGAGCAGCTTCTCTTTCAGCAACTGTATCAGCACAGATCATTTCACGGAAAGCAGCGATTCTGTCAGCCTCGAAGAACATGTGCTCTGTACGGCAGAGACCGATACCTTCTGCACCAAGCTCGCGAGCCTTCTTAGCGTCTGCGGGTGTGTCAGCATTTGTACGAACCTTAAGAGTTCTGAATTCATCAGCCCAAGCCATGATTCTGCCGAATTCGCCTGCGATTTCAGCATCAACTGTGGGGATGATACCGTCATAGATGTTACCTGTTGAACCGTCGATGGAGATGAAGTC
>JAZRST010000058.1:0-3622 GCA_045651625.1 Acutalibacteraceae bacterium
ACTGCGAATCCTTAATTTACCATTGTATATTATATCCGATTTTCTGAACTTTGCAAGGACTTTGTTAAAATTTTCACCCACTTGTGAAAACTTTGGTCAAGTACAATAAAAACCGGGAAAAAACCCAAAATAATTACTGCACATTAACTACATACGGGGGTTGTTTACCACATTAACGGGAGTGCCGTTTACGAAGGACTTCACGTTTTCCTCAAGAATCTGCATAAGTCTGACTCTTGTGTCGTAGGATGCCCAGGCGATGTGGGGAGTGATGTAGATATTCTTCGTATGGAAGAGGGGATTTTCGGGAACGGGAGGCTCAACGGAAAGCACGTCAACGCCTGCCCCCGAAAGCTTACCCGAATCAAGCGCCTCCTTTACTGCCTCCTCGTCAAGCTCACCGCCGCGTGAGGTGTTTACAAGGAAGGCGCCGTCCTTCATCTTTGAGATGAATTCACGGTTTACCATTTTAGTCGTTTCGGGAGTGAGAGGACAGTGAATTGAAACGAAGTCGGACTGAGAGAGAAGAGTATCTCTGTCCACGAAGCAAACGTCCTCACCTGCGTATTTTTCGGGATGTGCGGTGTGCACGAGAACCTTCATTTCGAAGCCCTTTGCAATTTCAGCCACACGTCTGCCGATTTTGCCGTAGCCGATAATGCCTATGGTTTTATCAAGAAGCTCTCTGAGGGGAGCCAGCATATAGCAGAAATCGGGGTAGTTTGCCCATTCGCCCGACAGCACGGAATCGGAATGAAGGGCAATGCGGTTTGCATATTCGAGAATGAATGCAAAGGTCTGCTGTGCCACTGCAGAGGCGGAATAGGAGGGGATGTTCACAACTGCAATTCCGTATTCGTCGCAGGCTTCACAGTCGATTATATTGTAGCCCGTGGCAAGAAGGGCAATCATCTTAAGACGGGGAAGCCTTGATACGGTTTCTCTGCTCATGGGAGTTTTGTTGAGAATAACAATATCCGCATCCTTTGCTCTTTCATAGATTTTATCAACGGGGGAGCGGTCGTAAACCGTCAGCGTTCCGTATTTTTCAAGAAAATCCCAGGAAAGGTCACCGGGATTTGCAGTAACCGAGTCGAGAATTACAATATTCATACCGTTTCTCCTTGAATAGTTTTTTGAGGCGTGACGTTCCGTCAGCGGGAAAATCACGGGATACACTATAATTTATCACATAATTTAATATTTAGCAACTTTTTTTAATATAATTATTTAATGTTGACCGACGGTATAATTTGTTATATAATGAAAAATGGTGATTTATGTGACTAAAAAGGCACGAAAGGAAAAAACAATATCAAGAATACTGCTTGTGTCTGCCGTAACGTCTTTTGTTGTGGCGGTAGTGCTTACAGTTATACTTTTTCTTCTGCAGATAGATTCCGTCAGGGAAAAGTATGACCAGTATCTTTATATCCTGCAGGAATTCGAAATGCGCGTTGCGGCATTGCAGAGCCGACCGCTGATTCTTATAGTTATCTTCCTGCTGTTTCTTCTGAGAAGCCTTTCAATGATGTACCCTTATCCCACCATATTCATTATCACCGCAATGGTGTTCCCGCCCTATCAGTCCTTCCTTATAAACGTGCTCGGTATGGTGTTCACCTTTGCCTTCAGATATTACACGGGCTATGAAATGGGAGAGGGAACTCTCAATTACGCCCTGAAAAAATACCCTGCAATACTTGAAGCTATGGAGGAGGACGGAAAGGGTAATCCCATAATTCTTCTTGCACTCAGAATGGTGCCCTCCCTTCCCATAAATACAATAAGCCACTTCTACGGCTCCCTTGAATACTCCTTCCCTAAGTATATGCTTCTGTCCGTAGGTGCTTATATTCCCAAGCTTATCTCGTATTCGTTCATTGGTGAAAACGTCTACGACCCCTTCTCGGCAGACTTCTTCGTGCCGATGATTGTTCTTCTGGTATTCACTGCAGCAAGTCTTCTTGTACTCCGCTCCTTCCTGGGCGTGTCGTGGAAAATCAGAAGAAAAAAAGAAAAAACCGAAAGGAAATGATAAATATGGCTAATCTCAACACTGTAAGAAACGAAATTACCTCAGGTGCTTTTGACGAAAGACTTGCCCGTCTTTACGGTGCTGATACAGAAAAGGCAAGAGCAAGATTTCTTCATATAACCCATCTTTTTGAAGAAAAGTTCGGCGACAGAGAAGATATCCGCTTCTTCTCCGCTCCCGGCAGAACAGAGGTCTGCGGAAATCATACCGACCACAACCACGGTCAGGTGCTTGCAGCTGCAATCAACCTTGACGCCGTTGCATGTGCAGTTAAGACAGACGATCACTTCATCCGCGTTTATTCCGAAAACTATCCCGGAGATATCATTGACATAAACGTTCTTGAGCCTCAGATGAAGGAGGTTGAAAAGAGCGCAGCTCTCGTAAGAGGTGTTGCCGCAAGATTCAGGGAACTGGGCTACAACATAGGCGGTATTGACTGCGTAACCGTAAACAACGTTCTCAAGGGCTCGGGTATGTCCTCCTCTGCATCCTTCGAGGTGCTTGTAGGCACAATGCTCAACTACCTTTACAACGACGGAAAGATTTCTCCCGTTGAAATCGCACAGATAGCACAGTTTGCAGAAAACAAGTTCTTCGGTAAGCCCTGCGGTCTTATGGATCAGATGGCCTGCTCCGTCGGCTCCTTCGTGCAGATTGATTTCTGTGACCCCGCAAGCCCCGTTATCACTCCCGTTGAGTTTGATTTCGCCTCCTGCGGACATTCTCTCTGCATCGTTGACACCCGTGCTGACCACGCTGATTTAACGGACGACTATGCCGCTATCAGACGTGAAATGGAAGCAGTTGCAGGCTATTTCGGCAAGTCCTGCCTTCGTGAAATTACTGAGGCAGACGTTCTTGCAAACGTTGCAGGCATCAAGGAAAAGCTTGGTGAAAGACCTCTTCTCCGTGCAATTCACTTCTTCGAGGACAACAAGAGAGTTGAAAGAGAAGCAGAGGCACTCAGAAACGGTGACTTCGATACCTTCAAGGCAATGACCGTTGCTTCAGGCTATTCCTCATATATGTACAATCAGAACGTATTCTCATCCTCCGCTCCTCTTTCACAGCCCGTTTCTCTTGCACTTGCAATAAGTGAGGTTATCCTCAAGGGCAAGGGTGCATGGCGTGTACACGGCGGCGGCTTTGCAGGTACAATCCAGGCATTCGTTCCCGACTGCTTACTTGAAGAATATAAGGACAGCATGGAGGCTGTATTCGGTGAAGGCTCCTGCTATATCCTTGCCATCAGACCCTTCGGCGGAACAGAAGTATAAATCATAATTTGTGCGGGCTTTTTGCCCCACAAATTATGATAGTGATATCGACAACCTTGTTGACGGTGATATGGGTCTGCGTCGGGTGATATTCATTCCTACGGAATGACTGATATATTTGCCTTACGGCAAATGTTTCGGAAGGGCTTCCCCCTTGAATTATATAGAGCGAAGCGGAACAACCCGTCAGGCTTCCAAAACTTTTGCCAAGCAAAAATATAACTCGGCGTAGCCGAATAAAACTGTGCGAAGCACAATATAACTCGCACCATCGGTGCGAATATAACTATCATAATTTAACAGT
>JAZRST010000059.1:0-31035 GCA_045651625.1 Acutalibacteraceae bacterium
TATCCACATAACCTTTGAGCTTTTCCACCAAGGCATTTACATCATCTTCGGTTGCCGTTGTCTTGCCGCCCAAAGTGCCGTCAATGGTTACTGTGCCTGCTTCGGTGTCAACTACTGCATAGTCATCAGCCGCAAAGGCAATAGGTGTGAATGGAATCATAGTCACAATCATTAAGATTGCAAGGATGATTGATAATGTTTTTTTCATTGTTTTTTCTCCTTTCGGGGATAAAATTTACATATAAAAAAACCGCCCGAACCCACACTGAACAGTGAGTCTGAACGGTTATTTACCAAATATTAAACGAACGGAAATAGGCAGAGTTATCTCTGTCTGTCTGTTTGCCTGTCTGATAGATTGTCGCAAACTTCATAAAGACTGTCAACCTTTCCGTGTATTATGTAGTTACATTATACAGAAAAGCAACAAAAAAGTAAAGAGGTTACAAGATTTTTTGATGAAACACATAGAAATAACTGCTCTACGCTTGTAAAAGAGGTGAAAAATCAAGGCGAAGCCTTGTATATCATCAATTCCGCAGGAATTGCATATCATCAAGACGCAGTCTTGTATATCATCATTGCGAAAGCTTTTTTTGATACACGCTACGCGTGATGATATACAGTCCTGACGGACTGATGAGATACAACAACGGCTCACCGTTGTTGATGATATACCATTGCTTTCGCAATGGATAAAAAAACACGAAGCAGTTGCTTCGTGTTTTTTGGCACCCCCTGCGGGAATCGAACCCACAACTAGCCCTTAGGAGGGGCTTATTATATCCATTTAACTAAGGAGGCATAAGTGACAATATTAACTTTGTATCAATCGCTTTTAGAGGAAAAGCGGTTGTTGTAACTAATTTTCAGGATGGGTTTATTATTACGAGCTGTGCGAGTAACAAGGTTCTTTTGCTTTTAAGCAAAAGGTTCTTATATCCATTTAACTAAGGAGGCGGATGTTTAATTGTGAAGGCTATTTTAGCAAATTACGGCAGGGTTGTCAATGATTTACGGAACATTTCGGGGGAATTGTCCTTGAATTCTTATATATAATATGTTAAAATACTTTTGATTTATTAATTTTAAGGAAAGGGAGAAATGCTTTATGTCGGGCTTTAAGCGTCTGATTTCCGTATATCTTACGGTTGCCGTTATTCTGGCTCTTGCTGTTTCCTGCTTCGGCACTCAGAGCGTTGCCGTTTTCAGGACACCCGAAGGTACTCCGACAGCAGACGGCATCACAACTCAGGAAGCGGTGACTGAAAGCACGCCTCCCGCTGAGGCTTCCGCTCCTCCCGAAGACACCGTAACACAAACCGGCACTGAAATAAAAACAGAGGAAGGCACCTTTACCGAAGAGGTAACCGAAAATGAGGCTTTAACGGAAAATGAAAATCCTCAGAAAAATGAGAAGCCCGTTACCTTCAGCGAAATTCTGAAGGCACGTCCCGTTCTCAGAAGCAATTATACACCCGATACGGCACTTGAAAAGGTGACTCCCCTGCTTTTCCTTTCCGAAAACGTTGATGCACTTGCCACGGCTGACAGCCTTAACGTTTACACCTTCTCCACTGAAAAAAGGGCAGTATTCAGATATACCTTCACCCACGATGCCCCACAGACCACAGAGGGCTGGGAAATCTCCCTTTACTGTGAGTATTCACCCGACGGTGACGGAAAATCAACTGCTTTCAGGCTTGTTGATACCTTAAAAACCACCGTGCTTACGGTTGACAGCTCCCCCGAAATCGGTCTTGCCCCCGGAAATTACCGCCTTGTTGTAAAAAAGGGCAATTTATTTGACAGCAAGAATTATAAAATTAAGGCTACTCTTACCGAAACTGCTGAATACGAAATCGAGTGCAACGACAACATTTACCGTTACACGGAGATTTACAGCAGTGTACCCGTCAAGGGCAGTGCTTCATATTTCCCCGACAGGCAGGATGAGGACTACTATCTTTTAAGAATGTACGAGGACGGCTTCATTGACCTGAAATTCGAGCATCCCACGGTCAAGGACAAGGTCAGCGTATGCTGGCAGATTCTTTTATTCTCCGAGGACGGCACCTGCGTATATTCCGCAAATTCACTTTTCACGGACGCTGTAAACAAAAGCGGTAAAATAGGACTTGTGCAGGGTAATTATTACGTGCTCATAAGAAACCGCGTTTACACGGATATAACCTATACCCTCACCCTTTCAAGAACGGATAACACCGACTACGAAACCGAAAAGAACGACACCACCGATACTGCAAACTTAATAGGCATCGGCTCCACGGTTACGGGCACGGTGTCATCACAGATAAACGGCATTGACAGAGATTATTTCAGATTCAGCATCCCCTCTAACGGCAACGTGGTAATTGACTTTGCCCACGAGCCCATTGCCGATTCCCACGACAAGAACGGCTGGAACATACAGCTTCTTGACAGTGACGGAAACGTCCTTTTCAAGGGACTTTCCGCCTGGGCAGACGACGTTACGGTATCTACAGCAACGGGCCTCGGCAAGGGTGTATATTACATAAGAATTGACAGCGAAAACCTGCATATCAATTCCGAAAAATATTACCTTACCGTACACTTTACGGAAAACACGAGCTGTGAAACGGAATTCAACAACAGCTTTGAAACGGCAGATATTCTTCCCGAGCACAGCCCCGTTACGGGTAATCTTGCGGAAATGGATACCGATTACGACTCGGATTTCTTTGTAATTAACCTTACAGACGCTTCTGATATCAGAATAGAATTCACCCACGAGGTGCTCTCAGTCAGCCGTGAAATATTCAATTTCACGCTTTACGACGGCAATTTTAACGAGGTCGGCACCTTCAGTGAGCAGGGTGAGGGAGAAACGGTTATAAAATCCCTTTCCGACGCGGAAAAAACCGAGGCTGTCTACAAGAAGCTTCCCTCGGGCAGATATTACGTTAAGGTTACCTCAGGCATATTCTACAGTGAAATACAGTATTCTTTAAGCTACGTAAAAGGAGAATAATTATGAAATTTTCAGTATCATCCTACAGCTACAGCCAGCTCAGACATTCAGGTGAATACAAGGAAATCGAGCTGATTGCCCTTGCAAAGGAAATGGGCTTTGACGGTATTGAGTTTGCCGAAATCAATCCTCCCGAGGGCACGGACAAAAAGGCTTATGCCGCTCTTCTTAAGGAAGAAGCCGAAAAGCACGAGATTGAAATTGTGGCTTACGCTATAGGCGCAAACCTTTTATATGACACTGACAAGGAAATTGAAAGACTGAAAAATGAGGTTGACGTCTGCGAGGCTCTCGGCTGTAAAACAATGCGCCACGATGCAACGGGCGGCTACAGAGACGAGGATAAAAAGGCAGGTCTCGGTTTCAATAACGCTCTCCCCGTAATTGTAAAGGGCTACAAGGCAGTAACTGAATATGCAAGGACAAAGGGCATTAAAACCTGCATTGAGAATCACGGCTTCTTTGCTCAGGACTCAGCAAGAGTTGAGGCTATAATCAACGGTGTAAACGATGAAAACTTCGGCGCTCTCGTTGATATCGGAAACTTTATGTGCGCAGACGAGGATCCTGCAATTGCCGTCGGCAACGTTGCTCCCTATGCAGTGCACGTACACGCCAAGGACTTTATCGTCAAGAAGGGCACGGATTTCATTCCCCCCGACGGCTTCTTTATGACAAGAGGCGGAAATTTCCTCAAGGGTGCAATTATCGGTCACGGTGCAGTGCCCGTAATTCAGTGCCTGAGAATCCTTAAGAATGCAGGCTATAACGGCTACGTTACCGTTGAATTCGAGGGTATGGAAAATGCAAAGACAGGTGTAAAGTGCGGTCTTAACACACTTAAAAAAGCAGATGAGCTCTTATAATCAGGAATTTATGGAAAAGGCACTGTCCCTTGCAAAAGAGGCAGGCGACCTTGGTGAGGTTCCCGTAGGTGCAGTGATTGTACGCGGCGGTGAAATAATTGCAACGGGCAAAAATGGCAGAGAAATCAACAAAAATGCCCTTTCCCACGCTGAGCTTGAGGCAATTGACAATGCCTGCAGGACGCTTGGCGGCTGGAGACTGCCCGGCTGTGAGCTTTACGTGACTCTTGAGCCCTGCCCTATGTGTGCAGGTGCCATAATCAATTCCCGTATTGAAAAGGTTTATTTCGGGGCATACGACAAAAAGGCAGGCAGTGTAAGAAGCCTTGTTCAGCTTTTTGATATCCCCTATAATCATAAGCCTGAGGTGCAGGGCGGAATTATGGAAGAGGAATGTGCCGCAGTTTTATCGGACTTTTTTAAGACACTAAGAGAAAAAAAGAAAAAAACAGAATAAACAACAAACGGGCTCCTGCAGTTCACTTCGCAGGAGTCCTTTATTATTTATATTTGAAAACGGAAAAACGGGCTGTAAAAAACCTTCGTTCTTTACAGCCCTTGTGTTATTTAATACTTTGCAACAACAATTGTTATTGTTTCTGTTTCAGCAAGATCCTCGGGGATTGTGAAGAAGTAAGCACCTTCGTCACCCGTAAGAATTTCACTGCCGTCAGCACCGAAGCTGATCATTACGAAGAGAGTTGCATCCTCATCTGCGCCTTCTACCGTGAAGTAAATCTCAGCACCGGGAGTAACGTCTGTAAGCTCGTCAAATACAACGCTGAGGCTTTCATCGTTACAGTCAACAGCAAGTCTTACAATGGGATCCTCCTTGCTGATTTCAGCACCGCAGACGTCACATTCGATTCTGCACTGAACAACAAAGTGTCCGTCTTCATTGAGAACACCGGAGTCAGCAATGATTGCCTTAACGGGTGTATGGTCAACCTCTCTTGTATCGAGAATTGCATCACAGTCTGCACAGTGAAGAACCTCTACACAAACGTCAGCCTCAGGTCTCCATTCGCCTTCTGTATGACCGGTTGCCTTGATTGCTTCCTTCTTGGTTTCGTCGCAACGGTTACACTTGCATTCATTGAGACCCTCTTCCGTGCAGGAGGCGGGCTTTGTTGTTACCCATTCACTGCCGGTGAAGTCGTGGCCGAGAGCTGCAATTGCTTCCTTCTGAGTTTCATCGCAACGGTTACACTTACATTCATTGAGACCCTCTTCCGTGCAGGTGGCAGGCTTTGTTGTTACCCACTCACTGCCCGTGAAGTCGTGACCGAGTGCTGCAATTGCTTCCGTCTTCTTATCGTCGCAACGGGTACATCCGTTTTCCTTAAGACCGTCAGCAGTACATGTTGCAGGTACTGCAACTGTCCAGCCGCTTTCCTCATAGTTATGACCGAGGGCCCTGATTACCTCTGTCTTCTTTTCATCGCAACGGGTACATCCGTTTTCTCTGAGACCGTTTTCTGTACAGGTTGCTGCTGTTGTTTCCTTCCAGCCGCTTCCTACGTAGTTATGTCCGAGAGCCTCAACTGTTTCTGTGGTCTTTTCACCGCAGCGTGTACAGCCGCCCTCTCTTGTGCCGGTTTCGGTACACGTTGCAGCAGTGATTACTGTCCATTCGCTGCCGGTATAATCGTGACCGAGAGCCTTGCCGTCCTTTCTTTCAGAGCCTTTAATGGGCTCCTTACAGTAGTCGCAAAGCTCGATTACTGTCTGCTTTTCTGTGCAGGTTGCTTCCTTTACAACCTGAGTCTTCTTGAAGTTCTTGCTTGTGCAGGATACCTGAAGAAGAATTATCTCCTGCTTTGCATCGCAGCTCTTGCACTTGTAGTAGCCGTTTGCATTTTCCTTACAACGGATACCTGATGTCCAGTAAGCTACTGTCTTGTCAAAGCTGTGTTCAAGAATTTCAGCTTCCTTGGTTGCTGACTTGTCACCGCATACGTCACATTCACCCTGAAGAATTCCGGGCTCTGTGCAGGTTGCAGGCTTTATCTCTGTCCACTTTGTGGCGTTATGTCCCTTTGCAGGAATCTTTTCTGTTACGTCACCGCAGTAACGGCAGTTGCCGGCCTTTTCACCCTCTTCGGTGCAGGTGGGAGCAAGTGTTTCAGTCCACTTACCGGTGAGTGTGTGGGGAAGCTTATCGAGGGCAATTACCTTTGCCTCGCCGCAGCGTGAGCAAACAACGTCTGCTGAGCCTTCTTCTGCGCAGGAGGGTTCCTTTGTTACCTTATAGTGATTGTTATCGAATTTGTGTCCGAGAGCAGGTGTTGCATATTCGTCCTCTGTGCCGCCGCACTTGACACACTTCTTTGCAACAAGACCTGTTTCCTCGCAGGTTGCTTCCTTGATTACTGTCTCGTATTCAAAGATGTGACCTGTTGCGGGAAGGGGGGCCTCCTCTTTTACGAAGCCGCAGTTTGTGCACTTGTTTTCCTGGATTCCGTCCTCGGTGCAGGTCTTTTCAACCTTTGCCACCCACTTGTAGGTGTGAGTTCCCTGAGGATTCTCAACCTTATTTTCAACGGTGCCGCAGACTGTACATGTTCTTGTCTTGGCTACGGGATTGAAGCAATCCTTACCGTCGGGATAAACCCATTCGCCGCTGTGGCTGTTTGTAGCGGAAAGCTCTGTTTCCTTTACAACAGTGTCACATACAAGGCACTTGAGCTGTGCAAGACCCTTATTTGAGCAGTCGGGCTCCTTGACGGTTTCCCAGAAGCCGGTGATGTGCTTGTCGGTTGTTGCGGGAAGAGTTACCTTTGCATATATCTTCATACAGCTTGTGCATACCTTTACAGTAAGACCGTCGGTAGCGCAGGTTGCGGGAAGAACAATTATTTCTTCAACGCTGTGTGCAGGTGCCTCATCAAGACCTACAGCAATACGAAGAGCCTTTCTTGCATCGGCTGCAGTAATTTTGCCGTCACCGTCAACGTCAACCGTCATAATGGAAGACATATCAATCTTTTCAAGATTAACGGCAAGTCTCAGAATGAAACGAGCATCATTTGAGTCAATGGCATCGTTACCGTCAACGTCACCTGATGCATAGCATTCATTGTAATCCTTAACCTCTCCGAGCTCGAAGATTTCATCCTCTGTAAGACTGAGGCTTGCATTGGCTGAAAAAACGAAGCATAAAAGAAGTGCTGTTACAGCGAAAAACACACATAAAATCTTGTTTTTCATTTTCTTACCTCCAAAAGAGACATATATACACAGTTATTCTAACATACAATAAAAATAAATTCAAGTATTAATATATAAAGAAATTTACAGCTCTCTGTAAAGCTCAATCCATTTGCTGACCTTTTTCTCGTCCCAGACGGCAGGCATTATTTTCTGTACAACAGGGAGAAGAGGCATATTTTTTGCCGTTTTCACAAGATGAGGCAGAAGCTTTATTTCGGGAGCGGCGGCAGTGATTTTATCAATTACGTATTTTGCATTCACCGCAGAGAAATTTCCGCCTGCCATTCCGATTTCCGTTTCGGAAAGGATACCCTTTTCAAGGAAAAAGTCTATATCCTCAGCTTTCACCGCACTGAGGAATCTGCGCATCACCGCAATAGCAATAAGGGAATTTCCGAAGAGAGTGAAATATTTATACTGATACTGCCAGAGGTCCTCCTTGCGGAAGCCGTTTTTTGCGGCGGCGGTAACGGCGGTTGCAAGAAGCTTGCCTGCCTGCAGGGAAAGGTCTATTCCCGAGCCGTTGAGAGGCACTGTCATACTCGCACTGTCACCGATAAGCGCATAGGAATCCGCAACAAGACGGGCGACGGTCTTTGCAAGAGGAATTTTTGCGGTAACGCCTCCCCTTACGGGAGTAGTACCGATGCCGGGATAATTTGCCCTGATGTCACTGAGGGAGGTCTCAATCTCCTCCTCGGAAAGACTGCCGAATTTGCCTATAAGCACGTCCATATAGTCCTCTTCCGTAATAACCCAGTCAAGACCGGGCTTTCCGCAGTTATAGAAAAATACGGAATAGTTGGGTGAGGTGATATATTTTTCCGTGTTTTCGTAATATGCACGGTAAATTTCAAAGGTCTCGTCCTCAGAAAAATCCTTTTCAATATCAAATTCCCCGGGAAGGGAGCGTCTTACGGGTGAATACATACCTGCCGCATCAATTATCATATCGGCAAAATAGTCCCTTTCACCCTCGTCCGTCTCGGTTTTTATTCCCGTAACTCTTGTTCCCTCGCAGATTGCGGAAAGAATTTTTGTTCCGAAAATAAATCTGACACCGCAGGCCTCACAGTGGTCTATGAGATAATTTATGAGAAATTTTCTGTCAATGGTAATGCAGTTTGAGGAGGAAACTCCGGGACCGCCGTCCATAACGATGCTGGCGGTTTTCTTAGGATTGTAATAGCACATATTGAGTCCGCGTCTGAATTCCGATTCGTCGGGGACGGGGATATCAGCAAACCAAAAGGCAGGGATATCCATGGCATCGTGCCAGTCGTGACCGATGCTTTCACGGCTTTCCTTTTCAATAACTGTAACGTCAAAGCCGTTTTTTGAAAGAATTGCGGCGGCGGAAAGACCGCCGTGTCCTGCGCCTGCAACAAGAATTTTCTTCATTACCTGAATCCCCTTTTATTTTTCGGTTTTTACCTTGATTCCGTCGTAGATTTTATCCTCGGAGCAGGAAAACGACGTTACGATTCTGTCGTTTTTCTCAATGCCTGCGGAAATTACGGTTATACCGTCAACGGTAATACCCGTTTTCACGTCCTGCTTTTCAAGTGTCTTTCCGAAGGATGAATACTTCCATACGTAGGTCTGATTTCCGTCGGTAAATACTGCGGAGGCCTTTACCGTCAGGGCATTCTCCGCGGTTTTCGTAAGCACCTTAACCTTAAGGGCAGCACCCTCTCTGGTAAACACGGAGGAATCATCGGGAGCTACAAATACGGCATAAACAACGGTTGAGGGAAGCTCTCCCGTCAGCACGGTATAATAGTCCTTTATGTAGTAGGAATCGGGAGATGCTTCCTTAATGTCGGAAATTTTTCCCGTATAAGAACTACCGTTTTCATCGGTGATTTCAACCGTCTGACCGGGCTCTATGTAATGAACGTCGTAATCGTTATCAATAAAAACAACCCTGTAGCCCTTACCCGAGGAAACAGTTACGGCATTGCCCTCAGTGTATCTTGAAACCGTCTGAATAACGGGCTTTTCTGCGGTAATAACGGGCTTTTTGCTTTCCTTTACAGCTATGGTGATTGCAAAAACTGCGGCAAAAAGAAGCACTGCAGCCGAAAGAATTATAAGCATACGGTTCTTCATACGGTTGACCTGCTTCTTTTTCTTTTCAGCCTTTTCCCTTCTGAGATTTTCCTTCTTCTCCTTTTCGGAGGGCTCACGGCTCTCCGAAAGGAAGCCCAGATTACGGTTGGAGGCGGAGGGGTCCTTTTCTATAAGCTTATCGGGCAGAGAAGCGTCATCTATATTAAAAACCTCGGAAAAATCGGGAATATTGTCATTTTCGGGCTTTTTGCTCATATGTATCAGTCCTTTTTGTGTTCTATCTCAATATTATAGTACATAAAAATAAATTATGGAATAGAAAAATTGAAATTTCGGACACGGGAGTAATATTATGTTGAATCTGACAAAAAAAGCTGTATCTCTTTTGTTGATATTTATTTTCCTGACCTTTGCAGCCTCCTGCACCTATGAAACGAGGATTGATTTTTCGGAGCTTATAAGAAGAATGAATTCCGGCTCCGATTCGTACGAGGCGGAAATTGAAAATGCCTTTTTCTCGGAAAACGAATGGTTTCTGTTCGTTGATGCACTGTCGGAATGTGACGTTCTTATAACGGGCAAGGAGGATGAGGACAAAATACTGACATCCGTTTCCGTCAGCGTGATAAGCAACGGCAATGAACAGCAGAAGGCGGTTTTTTCGGATTTCTGTAAAAGGGCTGTAAGGGCGTTTACGGAAAACTACGATTCCGATAAAATCATTGAAGACTCGGGGCTGACACTTGAAGACACCTTCTTTACGGACAATGCGTATTTTTCCGAAAACGGCAGATTTTCAACCTCACTTTTTACGGCACAGCACGGCTGTACCTTTATAATTGAAGCAGCAGTCCCCGAAACATAAGTTGGCAAGTATAATCCGAAACAGTTTTTTGAATGCGGATTTCCGCCAATCTATTGTTAAAATACTCGCAAATCGGAAAGGATTTGCTCCGTTGTGTGCCTCAGCTTGACAAAAATTCGCTATTCAAAAAATCTACGACCTTAAAATGAAGATTTTTAATTGGATTTTTGGTGGCTGAGACCGCAGGAAGGCTGTCGCCTTTCAAGGGCGATACGCCGAAAAGCCTTTAAAAATAATATTTTAAGGCTATTTCGGATTACACTCGCCAACTTAAGTTGAAAACGAAGAAGATAAGTGCTACAATTGAAATGACAACGTGGGATCGGAGTGAGAAAAATGATTCATTTCATACACACCTATACAGAAAATTCAATTGATACGCTTATGAAAAGCTCCCTTGTTAAAAAGGGACACGGACTGAAAATTATGAATAGGCCCGAGTTCGACGAAACCGAGGGCTTCAATTCGGTGGCCCGTGAAAACGGTAGGCTTCACGGCATTTTGGAGGAGCTTTCCTGCCACTTTTACATCGACAGACTTCAGGGCGGCCTCGGCAATCCTAAAAAATACGCCTACGACAAGACACTTATTGAGCATTACAAAAATTCCGATAAAATCAGCTTTCAGGGCTTTCAGCTTCACGAATGGGCATCAAACTACAGAAGCGACCAGCAGAGAATCAGGGAGCTTGCCGAAAAGGAGGGGGTAAGTCCCGATGATTTATCCTTCCGTGAGAAAATAAAAAACGGTGAATTAAGCGTTTTCCTTGAAGCATATACTCCCGAGGAGTGGTATTCCATCCCCCTTTCGGCTACGAGAGAGCAATTTCTTCTTGACTGCGAAGCCCTTTACAAAAAGAGAGCATCCGAAACGGACGGGCTTATTTTCCCTACAGACAGCTATTTTATGGCTTACCGCACGGCAATAAAAAACGGTGCGAAAATGCTTCTTCCCGAGGTCGGCTGGCAGATTCCCGGTATGCGCCTACAGCTTGCCTACACACGGGGAATGGCAAAAAGCGCAGGTCTTCCCTGGGGAATATATTACGAATGCTGGTACTGCAAGGACGGTATATTCACAATTCCCTATTCACTTAAGGACTCAAAGGACGACTGGAATGAAAGCTTCGGCGAAAAGGGCTTCGGCAACGAATTGCCTATGGAAAAACGGCAGTACGGAGGCTCGTCTCTTTCGCTTATGGAAAGAGCCTGGGTTTACGCTTATTTCTCGGGAGCAGAATTTCTCGGTGAGGAATACGGCATCTGCAACACCTTTTACAGCGTGAATTCAACAAAGCTTTCCCCTTACGGTGAAGTCAAAAAAAGATTTATTGAGCTGACCGAAAGATATACTCCGTCGGGAGAAATCGTAAAGCCCGTATGTGTTGTAATCCCCCGTGAGATGGAGCTTCTTGACGAAAGACTGAGTGAAAATTACCTTGACTATCCGCCTGATACCGAGGGCTTTTTCACAAAGGAATATATGCGCTTTTTCATTTCCTCGGCTGAAAGCATTTTCGGCATAAACGGCACCCACGGAAACATGGGACATACCCTCAGAAGCGGCGGTATTGCCGATATTGCGGAAATTGTTCACGATGATATGGAGGAAGCAATTGATGCTTACGATTACGTTATTGATTTAACGGGCAAAAATGAGCTGAAAAACAGCCGTGATAACGTAATTTCCGTAGAAGAAGCAAGGAAAATTGCCGATTCCCTTCTGCCCTTTACTCTCCCCGAGCGCCTTCACGTTACAATAAGAAGAGACGAAAAGGGCTCTGAAATTCTCATAATGAACAACGACGGAATTCTTCACGAAATGTTTACCCCTGACGTTGTAATACCCGAAGCTGAAATCCGCACTGAAATAAGCCTTAAAAGCCCCGTAAAGCTTACAAAAGCCGAGGGCACGGGTCTGCTGACAGAGGAAAACGGCAGATATTTTATGACTCTCAGGGGCGGTGAATGGATTATTCTCCGTGTTTGCGATTGACGGAACGCTTTTTTTAATATATAATGAATATTAACCGAAAATAAAGGAATGAAAAAAATGACTGCACCGGAAATGTTTGAGCATACCTATAAAAAGCCTGCGGCATATACGGCATTTACGCCCTACAGAATCTGCCCCATAGGTGCCCACAGCGACCATCAGCTGGGCAAAATCACGGGATTTGCAATAAACAAGGGTATTCATATAGCCTACGGTCCCAAGGAAAACGGCGTTGTGGAAATACAGTCACTGCAGTTTGAAAAAAGAGCGCAGTGGCACGTTTCTGCTACTCCCGATGAGCCTCAGCACGACTGGGCAGACCATCTGAGAGGTGCCACAATTGCCCTTAACAAGCGCTATCCCCTCAGACGAGGTCTTTGCGCAATTCTTTCGGGTGAGCTTCCCATCGGCGGTCTTTCATCCTCTGCGGCAGTAATCATCACATTCATATCTGCCCTCTGCACAATGAACGACGTAAACCTTACTCCCGATGAGCTTATCACCATTTCTCAGGAGGCTGAAAACTCCTACGTAGGTGTTGCCTGCGGTAAGCTTGACCAGTCCTGCGAGGTTTACTGCAAAAAGGATCATCTGCTTTATATGGACTTAAAGGACAATACGTATAAGCTTATCCCTCAGCACCCCCGTATGAAGCCCTATAAGATTGCGGTATTCTTCTCGGGTCTTGAAAGAAGCCTTGCAAGCTCTGCCTTCAATATGAGGGTTGACGAGTGCAGAAGTGCGGCTTATGCTCTGAAGGCATACGCAGGTATGGAATACGGCAAGTTTGAGGAGACAAATCTCAGGGACGTGCCCTACGAGGTATATCTTCAGTACAAGGACCGTCTTCCCGAAGCCTGGAGAAAAAGAGCCGAGCATTGGTATTCGGAATTTTTCCGTGTTGAAAAGGGCGCCGAAGCCTGGGCAAGAGGCGACATTGAGGAATTCGGAAGAATTTCCTTTGAAAGCGGACGCTCATCTATATATAACTGGGAGACAGGCTCTCCCGAGCTTAAGAAGCTTTATGAAATCATGGCTGAAACCGAGGGTATTTACGGCGGAAGATTTTCGGGTGCCGGCTTCAAGGGCTGCAGCATGGCTCTTATTGACCCTGCATTCGAGGAAAGCATCATCGAAAGGGTTACCCGTGAATATCTTACTGCCTTCCCCTATCTTGAGGGTAAATATTCCGTTCACATCTGCGAAAGCGCAGACGGCGTGAAATTCTGAGGTGCAAATTATGAAATGTCTGATATTAGCGGCAGGCTATGCCACAAGGCTTTATCCCCTGACGGAGAATTTTCCCAAGCCCCTTCTTACAGTAGGTGAAAAAACCATTCTTGACCATCTTATTGACGATATGGATTTATCGGGTGAAATTGACGAATACGTCGTGATTTCAAACCACAAATACGCCTGCCATTTTGAAGACTGGGCAAAAACCAAGAAGCAGAAAATAACCGTGGTTGACGACGGCACGGACACAAACGAAACACGTCTCGGTGCTGTAAAGGATATTCAGTTTGCAATTGACAAGCTCTCCCTTGACAGTGATATGCTTGTTATTGCAGGTGACAACGTTCTTGATTTCAGCCTCACGAAATTCATTTCCTATGCAAAGGACAAGAATACCTCCTGCATTATGAGATACTTTGAGCCCGAGCACAAAAAGCTTATCAAGTGCGGTGTTGTTACAACCGACGAAAACGACAGGGTTCTCGAAATGACGGAGAAATCCCCCACACCTGCAACGAACTGGTGCTGTCCTCCCTTCTACTACTACACAAAAGTGGATGCAAGGCTTGTTGAAACGGGAATTGCCGAGGGCTGCGGTACAGATGCACCCGGAAGCTACATTGCGTGGCTTTGTAAGAAAACCGAGGTACACGCTATGGAAATGCCCGGCTCACGCTACGATATAGGAAACCTTGAAAGCTACGAGAGAGTCAAGGCTGAGTACAAGGGAATAACAAAATAAAGCACGGATTTTATTGAACGGATAAAACGGGGAGCTGTGAAAAAGCGAAGGTTTTTTTACGGCTCCTTTATTGCAAAAAAAATTATATTCTGTTAGAATATACGTATCATTTCAGGCGGTGATATTATGGAAAAATGGAAATATATTGACCCTATGATAGGTACTGTCGGTGACGGGCAGGATGAAAGCCCTCACGGCGGCGGAAAGGTGCATCCCGGTGCCTGCCTTCCCGGAGGTATGGTGCAGCTGTCTCCCGACACGGTAACGGGCGGTGACAACGGCACGGGCTACAACTACTGTATGGATACCATCGAGGGCTTCAGCTTCAATCATATGAGCGGCATCGGCTGGTACGGAGATCTCGGTAACGTTCAGCTTATGCCCGTAACCGGTGAAACGGAGCTGCGCTCGGGCACCAACAGCCACGTTCCCTTCGTAAAGGGCACAAAGGGCTGGAAATCCGCATTTTCTCACGAAAGAGAGTGCGCAGAGGCGGGCTACTATTCCGTTCAGCTTGAGCGCTACGGCATATTCGCAGAGGCTACGGTTTCACAGCACACGGGCTTTCTTAGAGTCACCTACCCCGAAAACGGCGATAACCGTATGATAATAAATCTCTCCCGAAGAATCGGCGGTAAGGCAGATTTTGTAAAGGCCGAATTTACGGGAGAAAACCGCATTGAGGGTACCGTTTTCTGCACACCCAAGGGCGGCGGCTTCGGTCACGGTGACGGACATATTTCATATAATCTGTCCTTTGTTATGGAATTTTCCCGAGCCCCCGAAAAGCTTCGCTTCTTTGCGGAAGAGGAATTTCTCTCTGAGGACTTAACGAAGGCAGAGCACGGGGACCTCGGAATTCTCGCCTTCTTTGACGGTAAGAAGGAGCCTCTTACTGTGAAATGCGCAATTTCCTACACCGATATTGAGGGTGCAAGGAAGAATTTCCTTGAAACGGAGGGCTTTGATTTTGACTCAGTCAGAAGCAATGCTCAGAAGCAATGGGAAAAGGTGCTTGACTGTGTGAACGTTGAGGGCTCCGACGAAACTGACCTTAAAATATTCAACACCTGCCTTTATCACACCCTTCTTGACCCCCGAAGCGCACGTGACGTTGACGGAAGATTTTCACTGGAATGTGAAATTATGCAGGACGACAGCTACACCCACCGCACAATGTTCAGCGGCTGGGACGTTTACAGAAGCGAATTCCCCTTGCTTACCCTTATCCGTCCCGATATGGTAAACGATACGGTAAACTCGCTTCTTAAAATTGCAGTGACGAAGAATTCCTCCTTCCCCCGTTGGGAGCTTATGGGAATTGAAGCCGGCTGTATGGTAGGTGACCCCGGTCTTATTATGGTATCGGACGCTTACGTCAAGGGCATCAGAAATTATGACTGCGAAACAGCCTACGAAATCGGAAGGGCTTCAACTCTTTCCGAAACCGAGCTTTTCGGACGTAAATTCAGAGTGAATCACCCCACCTGCAGTCAGTTCAGAGAGCACTGCTACTCCCCCGACAGAATCAGTGACACACTGGAATATCTTCTTTCGGACTACTCCATTTCCCGTTTTGCAAGAGCAATGGGTAAAACTGAGGATGCAAAGATTTTTGAAGCAAGAGCAAAGAAATATAAGGAAAACTACAATCCCCTTTTAGGCTTTATGGCACCGAGAAAGGAAAACGGAAAATTCCGCCTCATGTGGGGCAGATACGACGATAATTACTGTGTGGAAAGCAATATCTTCCAGCAGTCCTGGTTTGTACCCTATGACGTAAAGGGACTTGCGGAGCTTTTCGGCAGAAAGCGTACAATCCGCCTTCTTGAAACCTTTTTCAGAAGAGCAAAGCTCAGTGCACTGTGGAGCAACGACTATAACCACTCAAACGAGCCCTGCCACAACATAACCCACTATTTCAGCATTCTCGGTCTTCCCCACCGCACACAGTACTGGACAAGACGTGTGCAGAAGGAATCCTACCGCACGGGTGCTTACGGCTTCTGCGGAAACGAGGACGTAGGACAGCTGTCCGCATGGTACGTATTATCAGCCCTTGGCTTCGCTCAGGTATGCCCTGCAATGCCTTATTATTTCATCAACACTCCTCTTTTCAGAAAGGCGGAAATCAGGCTCAGCGAGGAATATCATTCGAGGGCTGTTGCAGACACCTTCACGGTTATCTGCGACAAGGATCCCCTGAAATTCCCCTATATTGCAAAAGCCGAGCTTAACGGCAGAGAGATAAAAACGGCTTATCTTACCTACGATGAGATTACGGCAGGCGGTGTTTTCAGCCTGACCTTATCGGACACACCCTGCGAAAACACCCTGACAGAGGTTCCCGAAAGCTTTTTCGGATAATAAAAACACAAAGAAACAAGCACAAAACTACTTTTTACGGTAGCTTTGTGCTTAATTTTTTTTATTCAGCTGAACACTCTGTCACAACGTACCGTCACACGGTAGCCGGCTCCCAACGTGCAGGTAAAAAGGGTCAGATCCCAGTATCCGCTTTCCATCTCCTCTACGGCAGTGGGAAGAAGCATTTCAATTGATGCTACGGAATATCTGAAAACGTTGCCCTCAATATCCGTGAATATAACCTCGTCTCCCTGAGAGAGATTCTTCAGATTGCTGAACTGTGACATATAATTATGGGCGGCAACAATGAGATCGTCGGAATACACCGAGCCCTTATATCTTGCAGGACTGATTTTCAGTCCTGAATCCGTAAGCTCACTGAGAACGGGAAGAGAAATCCCGAAAACGGGAATTTCAAGAAGACCGATATAATCCCTGCCGTCAATGGTCTTTACGGGCATTTCCATATCGGGATTCAGCACCCAGACAGGCAATTCGGGCTCATTTTCGGGCATTTCGTCCGTATTCTGCATTATTGTGGTAATCTCAGCCTTTAACTGAGAGGACACCGCATTGGCTGTTTTTTCGGCTCTTGAGGCATCATAGATATTATGTGCAGTAATACCGACCGCACAAAGGATGAGCACGACACCGAAGACGGTGAAGACCTTACTCTGGATACTTTTCATCATTCATCCTCTTCTTTTCTGCCTACAAAGCCCATAAGAACAAACACAAGACCTGCCAATGAGAGCACGGGAACGGGCCACCAGAGCTGTCCTGTATAAGGAAGATTGGGAGGAGGAGGCGGTCCGGGAGGCTCGGTTGTACCCTCGGGTGAGGTTGTATCATCAGGCTCTGTGGAGCCGTCGGGATTCGTTGTTCCGTCAGGTGAGGTCGTATCATCGGGTGACGTGGTATCATCGGGTGACGTGGTCTCCGTTGAAGGCTCCTCGTGGGGGAAGTCGGAGTTTGCAACAACGTAACGGTAAACCTGCTGTTCAACGCTTACAAGATAGCCTGCAGGAATATTCTGCTCGTACACGCTCCAGTCTCCGACGGGAAGGTCCTTCCAGGAGAATTTCCAGTTATTGCCCTTATTAAGCACAACAGAATCATAGAACTCCGTGCCGTTATAAAGATTCACTACAATCTGAGGGGGACGCTGATAATGATCATTATCGCGCCATACCTTAAGCACCTCAACGTGTACCTCCTCGGATTCGGGATGAGAGGTATATTTACCGTTTACCGAAACGTCGTAAATCCACTCGCCGTCGCTACCCGAAGGAAGGGATACAATGAAGGGAGTGGGGATAATATATTCGCTTCCCGACAGCACGGGCATACCCTTTACAAGGTAAAGTCCGCAGGGAATATCACCGAAGAAGGCAATACCGTTTTCGTCGGTTTCAATAGCATAATCGGGTGAAATGCCTGCAAATGCCACATAGCCGTTGAGGGTTGTTGCCAGAACACGCCAGTTTGAGGCGGTGAGATTGTTGACGTCAATGGACATTCTGGCATCCTCATACGTTTTAAGCAACGTATATTTCGCAGCAGAAGAAACGTCCGCTACTTTGTAAATACCGTAAACAGCCCCCTGAACGGGCTTTCCGTCAGGAGAAAGAGTAATGGTAAGGGATGCCTCTCTTTCCGTTTCAATTTTTGCCGCATTTGCATTAAGTGTAGGTAAGGCAGTAAAAATCAGTGCGAAAATGCAGACAAAAACTGCAATTATACGACTGAGAGCTTTTACTGTATTCATCTGCATTTCCTCCTTTTATTTATTCCTGCATTTTTCTTATTTTTCTTCCCTGAAGCTTCATTCTTATATCCTTTACAACTATCATCATAAGAAGGAAGAGAAGAATGGGGATTGCCACCACGGGGGCAACAATCATAGGCTCAATCTGCATAGCGTCTGCAGTAACCTTCACGTTTGAAACAATAATATTATCAATTCTCTGACCGCGGACAAGAAGTCTGTGTGAATTTACACCGTAGGGGGTGCAGGTGACAAGGGTGCAAAGATCCTTGTCAGGCTCAACGGTAAGAGCTGACAAATCGTCGGGGGTGATAATTCTTATCTGATCCACCTGATAGGTGAACATTTCATCAAGAATATAAAGCACGAAGGTGTCACCCTCGGCAAGCTGGTCAAGGTCCGTAAAAAGCTTTGCACTGGGAAGACCTCTGTGTCCCGAAAGAACGCAGTGGGTACCCGTTCCGCCGACGGGAAGTGACGAGCCGTCAAGATGACCTACGGCAATCTGCAGAACAGAGTCCGACGTGCCGTGATAAATGGGAAGTGAGCATTTTATTTTCTCAATCTCAATATAGCCCATAACACCGTTGCCTGTAACATTGAGCATATCGTTATAAGTTTTCCTCTGGTCTTCACTGAGCACCCAGAGGCTTGTTCTGCCGACAAAAAGATCATTATAATTCTTTGCATACTGAAGAATACGGTCGTATTCCTCCGTATCAATTTCTGCAACCATTTCCGAATAGCCTGCAATTGCTCGGGACTGTGTAAACGAGTTCCAGTAGTTACTGAACGTGGGATACAGCAGTAAGGACAAGCCTATAATGAAAATCAGAAGCATTGCAATTGTGGAAGATTTCTTCTTCATACAGGGTTCTCCTTGCTGATGTATCCGGGGAGAAGGGGAAGCCCCTTCCCCCGGAAAATGTTACTTAAATTACATTAAGTATGTACTGATTCAAGCAATAAATCAGGAATTAACTGTACCCATTCTCTTCTTTGTGATGAGAACGATAGCAGCACCTACTACAAGGAGAGCACCTACGATGTAGAAGATTGTTGTACCGATACCACCGGTTTCGGGAAGAACGATACCCTTTTCGTTGATAACGTCAGTACCGATGTTACCTGCAATCTTATCAATAACGAGTTCAATATCACCTGTTACCTTATTGCCTGTAAGACCTGTAAGAACATCTGTCTGATTCTGTGTTTCCCAGAGAATGTCGTGTGTAGCTGTTACCTGGAATACTACGGGATCAATAGCGTTGTAGCCTTCGGGAGCTTCTGTTTCGGTAAGTCTGTAGTAACCGTCGTCAAGACCTCTGAATGTGAAGGTTGTTTCGGGAGTTGTTTCTACAGTGGAAAGAGCAACCCAGTTACCCTTGAGACCGTTGTTTTCGAATGCACCTGTTTCGTCTGCAACGAACTTTTCAAGTGTGAATGTAGCGCCGGGAAGGGGCTTAAGATCCTTGTCCTTCTTGTTAACAGTTACCTTGTATGTGAAAACGATAACTGTATCTTCTTCGGAACGGCCTCTCTGCTCGTCATCGGGGCTGTTGGAGAATTCAGCATAAGCCTTGTTCACGTTACCCTGACTACCAAGGAGACATTCTTCGTTAAGTCTGGACTTGTAGGTTACAACGATCTTGGAGTTTGCCTTAACTTCAGCAATAAGCTTTGTATCTGTGAAGATAACATCAAATGTGTGGCCGTCAGCTGCGGGATAAACTACTTCGAAGCCGCTTGTAACGGGCTTGCCGTCAACAGTAACCTTTACTGAGCCGGGCTGGAAGGTAAGACCATTATCTTCTGTATCGTGAAGAGCAAGATAGTACTCATCGTACTCATCGTAGTTTTCTGCGATTACAGTTTCAAGCTTGAAGTCAACGAGATCGCCGATGTCGTGGTCAGCAGAATCGTGCCATTCAATTTCAGACTCTGTGTAGTTGGAGTCGTTCTTGTCGTCAACCTTCTTTTCGAAAGTTGTTTCGCCATCCTTGGGAGTAGCAACAGCATCGCCTACAACCTTGAGAATGAAAGCTGTGTAGCCTTCTGTACCTGTCTGTGAGCCGTCTTCATCCTTGATAAGGTAGTAACCGGGAGCAAGGTCTGTGATCTTATAGCACTTGTCAGCCTCAACGTATGTAGCAGTTGCCTTTGTGCTTGTGAGATACTGAGCAACCTCGTCAGCAAAAGCTTCAGCCTTAGCTACGCTTGTGATGGTATCAGCCTTATCCTGAGCATTGCCGAGAGCGACCTGACCGTCAGTATTAACACCTGAGCCCCACTTGATGGAGGAAAGAACGAGCTTACCTTCTTCATTTGTTGAAACGTCACCGGTGAAGATCTGATATGCTTCATATCTGTGACCGGATGTTTCCTTGTTGATGGTGATGGTGTAGGTGTCTGCAGCAAATGCAGGAAGTGCGAGTGCGAAAATCATTGCAATTGCAAGAATCGCGGTTGTGATTGTTCTGAATTTCTTCATTTTTCTTTTTCCTTTCTGAAAAATTATTTTTTTTCTTTTTTGATTGCACATCAAGAAGATGTAATTTTTCTCCCGTCAGTGCATCTTTACGGTTTGCACGTCAGGAGAATAATCGTTCCTCCTTTCTGTGCAGTTTTTTATACAAAAGAAGTGCGAGTGCTGTCGCCATCAACAGCAGACCTCCTAATGTAAAAGGTAAGGTACCGACTGAGCCGGTTTCGGGAAGAGTATAAGTCTGAGAGTTATATATGGGGAAGAATATACCCGAATTATCATATATAACCGACTCCTCCGAGAAGGAAGGAAGCATTTCCTCAAAATCGGGATACTGCATTACGGTTACCGAGCCTGAGGCTGAATCAACCTTGAATATAATGGGAGCTGAAAGCTGGGTATAGCCCGTGGGAGACGCCGTTTCTATCAGGTAATAGATACCGTCGTCAAGGTCAATTTCAAATTCACCCGTAGCAGAGCCCATAAGGCTTTCGCTTGTCCAGCTGTCAATGTAGTCACCCGTATATACGGTACCGGGAATCGGCTCACCGCCGTCTACCCAACGGTAAAGACTGAACTGAGCACCCGGAAGCACGGGGAATGTGCCGTCCTCTGTTTCATGTGTGCTATATTTTATAAATCTGATTGAAAGTGATTTTTCACGGGGAGTGTTCATGATTTCATAATGAAGCTCACCGGGCTCCACAGTAGTCTGACTGAGCGTATATACAGTAAAGCTTTCGGCTGAATTTTGGGAGGTAGAGGTTGTACCGTAGCCTGAGGCGTTCAGACCTGTGAAATAACGCTTTGTTGTGTTCGAGCTTGTGGATGCGGCACCATACAGTGCTTTATCGGAATAAGTAAAATAGTAGGTTGTGCTCGTTGCAGTATTATACGTGTACTGCCGGTTATTGCCGGAAGAAGACGACTTGATATTAAGATATCTTCCGTTACTGTTCTGAAGCTTTCTGTTGCTGCTGTTATATGTCCACAATACTGAGCTGTCGGGGTCTGTTCCGTTAACAAGAGCACCCGTAACATTCACCCATCTGAGAGTATCTCCGCTTGTGCTTGTCGCAAGAGCACCGTCAGAGGAAACGAACATATACTGCTTACCTGCAGTAAGAGAATTTACCTGAACCCACGCTCTTGTGCTGGGTGTGTAGGTTCCCTCATAAACCTCGGAATAATACCCGATTACTCTGTCTTCCTTTACGGTGTATTCAATATCCTCACCGTTCTGTGTTTTGGTGGGAAGCTTTTCCCAGAGCCAGAACCACTGATTGTCAGCAGAGAGAATTGCGGGACTTCCGTATTCCTCACCGTTTGCAAACAGTCTTACCGTGATGCTGTCAGCACCTGCAACACCGTCTGCCCATCTTTTAACAACGGATACGGTGGTTTCGGGAATAAGTGTATTTTCTATTACCCAGACACCGTTTTCATCAAGTGAGCCGCTGTTTGTACACATATAGCCCTCGGGGATTTCCACCTCTCGTGCGGTGTATATATAATCATTTCCGTCGGCATCCGTTTCGGGAAGATCCTGCCACATATATGCCCAGTCGCTGTCGGCATTGAGAACAACCGTTTCGCCGTAGGGCACACCGTTCTGATAAAGCTGAACGGTAATGCTGCCGGGTCTGTCTGCTGCCTCGTCACCCACCCACTTTTTCTGAACGGAAAAGCCCGTTGCTGTGTTAGTGATGATGTAGTGCTGAGATTCCTGCTTTACCGAGGAGGAATAACCGGGAACGCTGACCTCGGAAATTGTGTAGGTGTATTTTGCGGGAAGGTCGTCTACGTAGTAAACGGGCCATTCCTCTTCACCGTCTTCATTTATAACGGGATAAATTCTTACGGGGTCACCGTATGCCTTTCCGTTCTGATAAATCTGAACCTCAATATAATCGGGGCGCATTGTGCTGATGGTGTCAACCCAGCGCTTTGTGATTTTTATTGCGGTTTTTTCATCGTCACCACCGATGACGATGATACCGTTACAGCCGAGACCGCCGCCGAGGTAGCCTACGTTATCCGTAATATAAACGGTGGCGAGAGTTTTTGCCGTAACAATAGCCGAACTTGAATCGGTAAGGCTGTTTTTATATGAATAGCTTGATTTTGTCCAGTTATATTTACCGCCGCCGAGAACGGTGCCTCCGACACTTGAGGTGCCGGAATAAATATAAAGCTGATCATTATTGGAGGAGGAGTTTCCGTAAATTGCAGTACCGTCTCCGAGAGTGATCTCGGCTCCGACCGTGGTATTTGACGTTGAACAGCTGGCAAGACCGCCGCCGTTTGACTCTGCCGTGTTATCCGTTACGATAACTCGGTGGATTATGCATCGGCCTGCAACACCGGAGCTGTTGCCTCGTGAATCCCACTGCTGTGCATCGATATAGATCCCGCCGCCGCTGTAAACCTTTCCTGCAGTACCGGCATTTACGTAATAGTCAGAGTCCTGATATTCATTACCCTTTGCGGTATTGCTTGTGATGTAGCCTGCAGAAATCGTAGCCTCACAGCCTGCGGTAACGTTAAGACCGCCGCCCGTTGATTCGGCATAGTTTCCTGTCAGGGTGCCGCCCGTCATTGTGAAGAAGGTGACGTATTCGCTTATTGCCGAGCCGTTGTTTCTGTTAAGCCAGCCAAGGGATATGCCGCCGCCCTCACGGGAGGATTTGTTATTTGAAACAGTACCGCCGGAGAGATACATGTTTGCATAGTGGTCTACGTAAACACCGCCGCCCGCATTCTTGTGGTAGTTTTCCATACGGTTTCTGTAGGAAACAATGTCTCTTGCGTAGTTATTGTCAATAACGCCGCCTGACATATAGAAGTTACCGCCGTCCACGTAAACACCGCCGCCGCACTGTGCTTCACAGTTGCGGATTGTTCCGCCCGTCATAATAAGCGTTCCGTTCGAGTTAACAGCACCGCCCATACCTATATAGCCTGATTCTACAAGCTTGTTGTTTGACATATTGGGCTGATTGGAGTTGTTTTCAAGAATTGCACCGCTGTTGATGTTTGCCGTACCGCCGCTTTCAACACGGAGGATGGGTCCCTTTGAAGAGCCCGAGGCATAGGTGCTGTTGGTGGCAATATTACTTGATGAAGGATTCTGCGCACCGCCGTTTATGGTGATGCTCCTGAGAGTCAGCTCTCCGCCGCTTACAACCTTTATCATGGCATCAGTGAAGGAGGAATATCGCTGAATCTTCTGTGAAGCACCGAGGCTCCAGGTTTCATTGCCGCTGATTGTGACGGTACCCGATATATAGATAGTACCGCTGTCGGCAAGAAGCTCAAGCGCCTTCTGGAAGGTCTTCACTGCGGCGTTTGCGGAATTTCCTGCATTATTATCGTTACCGCTTGCACCGTTAAGATAAACAGTTGAAAGTGTTCCGCTTCTTGTAACCGCGTAAACGGAGAAATGCACCGTTTCAAAGCTTATCATATCATCGCTCTGAAGGACGTTCATGCTTTCGGGCTCACCGCTGTCGGGAACGTAGTAAACGGCAAGGCGGTTATCGTCCGCCTCATCCCAGGTGGGAGGAGTAATGGTAACAACGAAGGTATCGCCGTTTTCGGTTTCACTGAAAACGTTTCCGTTTTCGTCGGTTACCGTAATATCGTATGCAACCACAAGTGCCTGACCGTCAACGAAATCGTTTTCGAGAGTCACGGGATGTGCCTTGGCCGAAGCATTTACGGGAAGCATACCTGAAATTGTGATAACGGTTGCATCATCGGAAAGAGTTATATGGCTCTTATCGGTATAGATTTCAGCCGTAATGCTCTGTTCCTCAAGAATAACCTGCTTATTGGGTCTTGTTTCGGGATGAGTTATGAAATTCATAACCGTAATATCGTCAAGAGAATATGTAACGCTTGCAACACTGCCGTCAACATCACCCTCAATTACGGTGAATTCATCTCTTATCTCGTTGAGCTCTTCTATAACGCCCGTTCTGTCAAGGGTGCCGTTATTATCAGTATCAAGGAAAATAACGTCGCCGGGCACGGGAGTATATTCACCGAAATCACGGCAAAGAGGAGAATTTTCCTCTCTGAGCAGATTCAGCCAGTTTTCGGCATTTGCGGATTTCGGGATTGAATCAATTTTTGCATAGCTTGCGCAGAATGCGATGAACATTGCGTTCCAGTCTGCGAAATAGGGCTCGCCGTACCACTCACCGTATCTCGTATAGCCGTTTCTGGTCTTGCCGTCCTCTGCCACGGTATAGTGAATGGTGCTTTCCGTATAGCCCTTCTGAGTAGTGGCTATAGCGAGAAGGTCTGCAGCCATATCATCTGAAAGTGTAACGGAGGAGAAGGTCTTCTTCCAGTCCTCTTCCGTTTCAAGGTCTGCCGCCGTATCGGAAAGGCAGGCTTCCGTATGTGTATGCTCCTCTGTTTCGCACTTAAGCGTCTTTTCGTAGCATTCCTCTGTATGCTCGTGAGAGGAGGACTCCTCTGAAGAAAGGGCCTCTTCCTCTGAGGACGTATCAGTCTCAGCTTCTTCCGTTACATCCTCTGCGGCTGTGCTTTCCTCCGTTACAGCCTCTGTCACGGAGACAACCGTTGTTTCCTCAACGAACGTTTCGCTTTCCACAAGAGTGGTGATTTCCGTTATTGTGGTTATTTCCTCTATATAGGTTTCGGGCTCGGAATAAACCGTTTCGTCCGTACCGTTTTCCTCTATGAGAGCAATTTCAGCCGAGTGAACGATTTCCGTAACGGTTTCCGCAATCTGAGTTACCTCCTCGGAGAGGGTCGAAATCTCAACTGCAATTACGGTTTCCTCGGCAACGGCTTCATTCTGAGCCGCCACAAGCACGGGAGTAACAGCCGCAGTCATTCCGGTTGTTTCAACCTCTGTAGGCTGTCCGGGGGCTTCGGCTGCGGTGTTTTCAGTATCATCCGCATCACTCTCCCCTTCCGTGACCTCTGCTCTGCCCTCCCGGCACACAAGCTCAACCGTGTAGCAGTCGTCACCGTGAGTGTGCTCCTCAAGACCGCAGAAGGTTTCATCCGACTGGGATATTGCGGGAAGTGTCAATGCGGAAATTGTAACCACAAAGGAAAGGCAGGCAACAACAGCAATAATACTGCGCCAGCGTCTTCTGTTTTTAACGTTCTGAAGCCTCTGCTCAAGAATGCTTAAAATATTATGCTCCACATTAACACTCCTTTCATATTTTTTCAGCTTACAGCTGTGCTTTTTCTGAAGAATTCAAGCTCAGGCAGCGGCCATATTCTGCAAAGCAGTCTTCCGACTACCTGCTCGTCAGCCACACAGCCCAGTGCCGTGTTTCGTGAGTCAACCGATATGCTTCGGTGGTCGCCCATTACGAAAATTCTGCCCTCGGGCACCTGATATGGCAGCTCGATATCACATTCACCCAGCGCCTTATCATTGAGGTACGGCTCCTCAAGAGGGACACCGTTCACCTTCACGTTTCCGTGCTTATCAATATCTATCCATTCGCCCGACTGAGCGATTACACGTTTAACGAGTATCTTATTGTTGTAGTAGAATGCAATCAGATCACCGTTTTCAAAATCGGAGCCCTTGATTGCCACGATTATATCACCGTCGCTGAGGGTGGGTGACATTGACGTGCCGTATATCTGAAGCACGGGCATTACGAGAGTTGCAATAAGAATTGCCACGGCGGCAACGGTTATAAGCGCATATACCGTACTGCGGAAGGTCTTATTGTAATTCTCCTTATACCTTACCCTTTTGAGCTCCTTTTCAAGCAGCTCTGCGGACGGAATGAGAATTTCCTTATCTTTCATTTTTATCCTCTGTTAATATATCCTGTTGTTGCAAGAAGCTCACGAAGTCCCTTGTGAGCATCATAGAAGGCCTCAAGCTTTGCTGTCAGCACGTCCCATTTCTGCTGTGCCTGAAGCTCAGCCTCGGCTACAAGCATATCGCATTTCTGCTTTGTTTCATTTTCAAGCTGACGGCATCTTTCCTGCGTAAGCTTTTCCATAGTGCTGCAGCGCTCGGCGGCTCTTGTGTTGATAGCGGCACATTCATCCTCAGCCGCCTTTGTCATATCAGCACACTTTTTGTTTGTGTCTGCAAGAAGTCTGTCAACAAGTGCCTGCACCTGCTTTTCCTTCTTCACACAGTTTTCCTCTTCTCTTTCGTAGAGGTCCTGAAGATTGTCAAGATACTGCTGTGCCGCAGCCTGAGCAACCTCAAAAACACCGTTGAGTGAAAGTGCGGCCTCCGCAAGGTTGCCTGCCTTTTCAATTCTTATCTTTCTGTCACTGAGCTTTCCGTTAAGCCCGTCAATTTCGGAATGAAGTGAATCAACCTGACCTCTGAGCTTTTCGTTTTCTCTGCTGCTTTCAATGAGAATTTCAAGAAGCTCACCGCGCTTGAGGCGCTGAATCTGTCTGTCGTTGAGAGCAGAACGGGGGGCGGCAGTCTTCTTTTCTGCTGAAGGCTCTGAAGCGGGAGCAATTTCATCGGCGACCTCGGTATCGGGAGAAATAATTTCCTCCGTAACGGGTGTCTCCTCCGTTGCTTCAACTGCTTCGGGCTCAGCTGCCGTTTCCTCTGTAAGCGGTGCTTCTTCCTTATATTCGGGCTGTTTTATTGAAGAGAGCATATCTGCAAGCTCACTGTCGAAGCCCGTATCGGCAGCAGCCCTCGTGCTTCCCCATAAATTCACATTCATATTTTCATCCATCTCTGTATTTCTCTTATTTTCTTCTTCACCCGTAACAGCAGGAGGCAGAGGCTGAGAAGCCAGCCTGTCTGCATTCCTTCTGAGAAATTCATTCTCATCTCGCAGGCGGTCTGCTTCATCGTAAGCGTCCGAAAGCACAGCATTGTACATAGATGTCAGATTGCATATCGCTTCGTAAACCTCGTCAGGATGAAAGCCCATACAAAGGGATTTTCTGAACGTTAAATTGTCAATATACTCTGAAATTTTTTGCTTATCTGACATTTCTGTGCCTCCTTTCTGTCCATTCTGATGCAATTATACAAGCATAAGCGTACGGAAAGTGTACAAAAACAGCGAAAAATCAAAAAATTCCAAAAATTTTTTGGGGAACACAAAAACTTCATAAGACAGAGCCCGCCGTAAGCAGGTTCTGTCTTAATTATGTTATTATCTGTATTTATATTGCTGAAGCTGCATTTCAAGCATTGCAGCCGTTTCCTCTGCCCAGGGATATTCAAACATATATTCACCAAAGAACAGAGGCTTATTGTCCGATTCAAGGAACTCGAAATAGTCGCAGGATACCTTATCCTTTTCAATATGACAGCTTCCGTAGCCGCTGACGAAAACGTCGGGCAGTCTGTTTTCGGAGAACAAGGCGTTAAGATAGGCAACGGCTTTTCTGTAACGCGCCTTCACGTTTTCACTCATAGGCTCGTTTTCCCAGAGCTTATCTATTGCCTCCTCCATTTTTACGATACCGCCCTTGCGGTCAACACAGACTGCAAGCAGCTCCTTTGCCTTTGCATTACTGAACTGCACGGGCTGCTCATTGATGAACATATCAAATCTGCCGAAGGTACGGAACTGAACACGCTTACGCTGTCTTTTCGATAAAAGTTCCACCCTTTCAAGCACGTCTCTTACGTCCTCTTTTCTGTAGGGCTTGAGCATATAGTAGTCTGCTCGTACGCTTCTGTAGGCATCGGAAAAATATTCGGGATAGCTGCTGACATAAACTATTATGGCGTGGGGTGAATATTTTCTCAGCTGACAGCCAAGCTCAATTCCGTCCATACCGCCCATTTTTACGTCAAGAAGTGCAACATCAACGGGATGTGTCTTTATGTACTCGAAAGCCTCAAGGGAGCTTCCGAAGCAGCCCACAAGCTCAATGTTCTTCTGACTTCTGAATTCCGCTTCAAGCTGACTCAGTGCCCAGTGTTCATCGTCAACAATTATTGTTTTCATTTTCTCTTAGGCCTCCTGTCAGGGATTTCTATGCGGACTACCGTGCCTGATTCACCGGGAATCATACTGCTCTTCACGTCAACGGTAGCACCAAGCTCCTTTTCGAGCCTCATAACGGCGCTTCGCATACCGACCGAGGGTAATTCCGAAAGCTTTAAAAAAACAGACCCTGCATCAAAGCCGGCACCGTTATCCTCAACTATTACAACCGACGAATTTTCAAGCTTTTTTGATGAAATCTTCAGCACACCCTTTTTGTTGGGATCTGCCGCGGGACCGTTCAGTCCGTGCTTGACAGCATTTTCAACAAAGGGCTGAATTGTAAGCGGAAGCACCCAGAAGCTTGTGGCTTCAATATCATATTCAACGCTCATCTTATCCCCGTAGCGTGCACATTCAAGCTTGAGATAGGTCGCGATATAGTCAATCTCCTGCAGGAAGGGCACGGGCTTGGTGTAGTCGGTGCGCTCAAGATTCTTTCTGAAATACTTGGAGAATTCATAAAGCAGGTCGCTTGCCCTGTCGGGATTTTCGTTAATAAGCGTTCTTATGGCACCCACGGTATTGAGAAGGAAGTGGGGCTTTATCTGACTCGTAAGAAGCTGAAGCTGAAGATTCTTGTTTTCGTTGGCAACACGGACCTTTTCAGCAATGTCTCTCTTGAGAAGCACGCCCTGAACCGTCATTTCGATAATTATGACGATTGCACAGCCGATATGGCTTAAAAGTCCCGTATCAAAGGGCAGGGTGCCCAGCTGATAGAACTGAAGATATTCCGTAATCATAACTACTATGATTATAATTGCACTGAAAAGCGAGGCAACGGATTCGAAGGAACGCCATTTCACAACGAATAATATGTCGCACACGAGAGCCGTTACGACTGCAATAAGAAGCAGGGAAAGACCTGCAGTCATTGAGGTGTGTATATCTCTTAAGCCCGCAAAATGAAGAAGGAAAATACCGCTGGTCACCGCAAGCTCCGCAAATACGAGGCAATCGCAGAAGAATGACAGCTGCTTTACCTGAGAGACACGTGATTTGAGATAAAGGGTAAACGGTATCGACAAACAAAGAAGGCTTGCATAGCACAGAAATTCCCTGAAATAGTCACTGAGCCAATAAATGGGAAGTCCCTTCGTGCCCGTTCTCAGATATATACTGAAAAGAATGAGCACGATACCCGAGAAAAGCTGATTTCTGCTGTCCTGCTTGTTCATAAGCTGCATTGCGGCAAGCACCAGAAGCACCACGCCCACGCAGATGAAAATTATTTCAAAGGTACGGTAAACACCGTAGGTCCGATGAAGCCAGCCGCTTATCTGATTGCTGTCACCGTACATCACCTCGGTAAGACGGGTGTTCACGTCTGAGTAGGGCGTATGGAATTTAACGGTAAGCACCTTTCCCGCATTATCAGAGGAATGAATCTCTACCCTGTTCCAGCGCGGTGTTGACGATACACCGAAGGAGCCGTTTTCGGAATTATCAAAGCGGTACACCTGCTCACCGTCAAGAAAAACCTGCACACACTGATAGAAGGTCCAGAAGCAGATTGTCTGCGGCTCGTTAAAATCCGCAGGAAGCACCGTGTGAATCTCCGTAACGCCCATACTGTTCTGATGAAGCTTACGAGGAAGGGTTATATCAAAGCTTTCTCCGTCGGGATTAACGTAATACCAGTTATCGAGTCTGCCTGCCTTGCCGTCCGAGTGGACTCCGAAAAACTGAGGCACGAAAAGAGCCATGGTAATGCAGAAAACCACTGTAAGCACAATATAGATTTTACCTCTGAGTCTTACACCCTTCACTCTTATGCCCCCCTAAAGTATTTTAACATATATATGCTTTTTTGTCTGAGAAATACATTTTAATTCCATTGATGCAATTTGTCAATAAAAAATTATATAAATAATACATATGTAGGGGGGAAAACGCCCAATGCACCCACCTCAAAAAAAAGTCCTTGCATTTTTTTCTTTGTTAATATATAATAAATAACCGGATAAATTTTTGTAATTATTTCCGAAAGGATGTTATACCGATGGCAGAAGAAAAGATTGTTAATACCCCCGAAGAAACTGCTCCCGAGCAGGATATAAATGAATTAAAGAAAATCCGTCTTGAAAAATTAGCCGCTCTTCAGGAAAAGGGCTGCGATCCCTTTGAAATCACAAAGGCCCAGCAGACAATTCACTCCGCTGAAATCAACGAAAGATTCGAAGAGCTTGAGAATCAGGACGTTTGCATCTGCGGCAGAATCAAGACCTGGAGAGATATGGGTAAGGCAAACTTCATCGACGTTTACGACCGTGACGGCAGAATGCAGGTTTACGTAAGACGTGATGATATCGGTGAAGAGGCTTTCGCAGAATTCAAGAAGTGGGATATCGGTGATATCGTTGAGGTAAAGGGCTTTGTTTTCAGAACAAGAAGAGGTGAAATTTCCGTTCACTG
>JAZRST010000060.1:0-68596 GCA_045651625.1 Acutalibacteraceae bacterium
CCCGTTCTTATCCTCGGCGGTGCCGCTAATATGTTCATCACCGTTAACACTCTTCCCCTTGTTCTTGAAATCGGCGGTGTTGAAAAGGTCGGTACCTTCACAGGCTACTACTACACAGCAACCTTCTCTGCTCAGATTGCATCCCCCATTCTCTACGGCTTCATAAGAATGTTCGCAGGTACATATATGTCGCTGTTCTATTACAGCCCCGTTATGTTCGCCCTTGCGGTTATCCTTATCGCATTCGTTAAGCACGGCGAAGCAATCCCTGATGAGATAATCAAGGAAGCAGAAGAAAACGACTAAGGGTATGTAAAAAAAGCGAAGACCGTATAAAACAATATAACCCGGGGGGTTCTGCAGGCCAATAAGCCTGAAGAACCCCTTGAATCTGCGGAAAATATAGTGTATTATGGATTCAGATACAGATTTAAGGAGTTGTCCGGAATGAATATTATTGAAACAATTACTGCTTTATTCGCAACAATTGCTTGTGTTTTTTCTCTGATTCCCCAATCTCTCGGCATTTATAAGGAAACGTACGAGGCGGAAAATCAGGATGAGGTGCTGATGAATGCCGTGCTCATTGCCGATATTCATGCCGACGGCGACCCCGTCCGTGACAGAAACGATAATCTGCGCCGTCTGCTTGCCGACATCAATGCTTCCGAAAAGAAATTAGATGCCGTTGCCGTTGCAGGTGATATCACAAACTGCGGTAATATCAAGGAATATATCAACCTTGAGGCTATGCTTCTTGCTTACAACAAATCGAAGAATTTCATCCCCTCAATGGGTAATCACGATTCCCGTGCAACCTGCGTTGAGGAGCCTTATTTTGACGAGGGCTCATCACTGTTTCAGGGCTTCCTGCGCACACTTGGTATAAAAACTGAAACCAATTACTATTACAAGGTAGTCAACGGCTGCTATTTCATCGCACTCGGCACGGAAAGCATGCCCGACCCCGATATTTCCGACACACAGATTGAATGGCTCAACTCCCTGCTTTCAGAAGCCGCAAAGACGGGTATGCCCTGCTTCATTATCTCTCACGAGCTTCTTATGGGAACACACGACGACAAGGGTGTCCCTGCCTCAAGAAATCTCGGTGAAGCCTCCGAAAAAATCAAGACTGTGGTAAAAAAGTATGCCGATGAAGGACTTACCACCGTGTACGTCTGCGGCCATCTCCACAGAAATTTCCACGAGGATACGCTTGTGACCGTGTCCGACAATTTCTACAGCCTGCTTCTTCCCAGCGCATTGTTCACAGAAGACGATGCAACCGGTGAGGATATCCGCGGACTCGGTGTGACTGCAGAGGTCTACAAGGACAAGCTGATTATCAGAGCAAGAAATTTCAACACCTACGAATGGCTTGAGGACTACCGTTGGGAGTTACCCGTTAACATTAAGTAACATAAAAACATTCACCGCATCCGCAGCAGACGGCTACTCAGGATGCGGTGATTTTCTTTTACTTCACGGCTTCGGGAAAGAAATATGAAAAAAAATTAAAATACCTATTGACAACAGGGTGCAAGATGTGTATAATACCACTTGTTCCGAAAAAATGCGGATGTAGCTCATCTGGTAGAGCGCCACCTTGCCAAGGTGGAGGTAGCGAGTTCGAGCCTCGTCATCCGCTCCAGAAAACCGAGTGCCAAAAAGCATTCGGTTTTAATTTTAGAAAATATGAAGGCATAGCTCAGTTGGTTAGAGTACCTGCTTGACATGCAGGGGGTCGGTGGTTCAAGTCCACTTGTCTTCACCAAAAAAAAGAGACGGTTTATACGAACCGTCTCTTTCTATTTTAAACCGAGGATAAAATCTGCTGATACATTGTAGTATTTGCAAAGAGCGATGATGTGACGTACGGGTATTTCATTTTCCCCTTTTTCATAACGGGAGTAAACCTGCTGTGTTGTTCCGAGATATTCTGCTATTTCCTTCTGCGTTTTATCATTATCTTCCCGTAAATCCCTGATAATTTCAACATAACTTTTCATAACTATCTCCTTGATATCTGATAGTTAAATCTTACAATACACTATTTTTGGTGTATTGACTTTACACCTGATGTGGTGTAGTATTATGTTTAGTATATGTATTTATACTGAATGTAATCGGAGTTTTGCTTTTTACAAAAAACTTCGATACAAACAATTTTAGGAGGAAAGAAGAATGAAAAAACTTTTAGCAGTAGTCCTTGCAATTGTTATGATGTTTTCAATGTCTTCCGTTTCATTTGCAAATGAAACAGTAACAGTTGAAGAAACAAACACCATTGATAACTATGTCGATTATCTTGAAGATAAGCTTGAAAACACAGAAACCAATATTTTTGTGAAAATGCTTGTTAGAATTGTATTAGTGTTTGTTCACTTCGGGTTTATTAAGGCTGAAGATTTTCAAGATTGGTTTGACAACACTGCACCCGAAGATAAAGAAGAAAACACAACAACAGGTAACACGGGAAATAAGCCTGATACATCTGATGAATGGGAAGACGGAACAGAATTAGAATTATACCATGTTCAATCATTACCAATAGTAGACGAATCAGGGGAAGCTATAATTACAGACATATCTGTATCCAAACATCATGTTGACAAAGAAATCGCTGGAACTATACACAGATATACATATGTGATTCATTTAAAAGGATATTTTTCAGATTATGATCCAGATGATGGCGGAAAACCCGTCTTACTATTTAAAATATTATATCTTTCTGATTCATCAAGCGAAGAGAAATCATATTTTTCAGAAAACCGAGAGGGAGACATTATCTCTTCATCATATAAAATTGATGAGAACGGCAATTTCATTCTTCGTTGTGAACAATATAATATCTACAACGATTATGATTCCTTTATTTTTAACGATTTCAACTATTACCCGTAAACTTAATTGGCAAAAAAATAACACTATATATGCATTATTTTTAAGAAAAGACGGTTCGTGTGAGCCGTCTTTTTTTTGCCGTTTTTGCGGTTTTAATGGTTTTAGGCTTATTTTTCGGCAAATGCTGCTGTGCGGGTGTGACATTTTTTTCGTTATCCGTGGAGTATATTTATTTTGATTAAAAAATAAGGGATGAAAAAAATGGAACACGTGAAAAACAGGACAAGCCGTTTGCTGAGAGAGGATTATTCTGCCTTATTCAGAAGCTGTTGCCTGCAGGCAGGGCATTTTCTGCTGAGCTTTCTTTTCGGGGGCATATCCTTTGCAGGGGGACTTTCGCCCTTTGCCTCGGGATTTTTAGGGGGAGCGGGACTGAATTACATAATCTCCTCTGCACTTGGTGCCGCCACGGGGTACGTGGTTTTCTTCGGGCTGTCGGAGTCCCTGAGATTTGTGGGAGCAGTGGTGATAATCACCATACTTAAGCTTTTCATACAGCCCAAGGCGGCAGCAGGGTACAGAATGCCCGTCGTCGCAGGGATTACGGGTCTTGGGTGCTTTACGGTTTCACTGTGCATATATCTTGCCGCACCGCAGGACGGAAGCTTTCTTGTGATGTGCTTCAGCGAGTCACTTATTGCCTGCGCCTTTGCACTTTTCTCCTCACGGGTCACGGACATAATAAGGGACAGACGGAAAAGTATTTTCTGTAACCCCTCCGACACGGCGGCGGTGTTTTTCACGGGCAGTATTCTGCTTCTGGCATTTGACCGCTTTACCTTTTACGGCTTTTCGGCGGCAAGGATGCTTGGCTTTCTTGCACTTCTGATTCTCGCCCTTTACGGGGGGCAGACAGCGGCGGCAATAACGGGAATCTGCTGCGGACTGACACTTGGCTTAAACGAAGCCCAGCCTCAGCTGACCTCCTCTTTTATTCTTTCGGGCATTATGACGGGTATTACGGGTACCTACGGAAGAATTCCCGTCGCCATAAGCCTTGTGCTGTCCTCGGCACTTACGCTGACACTGAAGGGAGAGCCCGATACAGCACTTATTGCCTTTTCGGAGGCGCTGATACCTGCAATAATTTTCGTGCTGATTCCAAAAAGGCTTCTGAATGTATTCTCGGATTTTCTTTCCCCGTTAAAAAGCGATTTCAGCGGAGAAGAACGGCTGAGAACTCTGGAGTTTATGCTGAAAAGAACGGGCAAGGCAATCAAGGACATTTCGGGAAGCGTGGGTGCTGTTTCCGCCTTTTTAGAAAAATCGGACAAGCCTTCATACGACGAAATCCCGTCATCAGTACGGGAGGACGTGTGCAAGGTCTGCAACAAATATGAATTCTGTTGGAGCAAGTGTAAGGATATTTCCGAAAAAGCCTTCCGTGAGGCAACAGAGCTTCTTAAGAAAAATGAAATTATAGTTACCGAGGATTTCCCCGAAAGGCTGACGCTTATCTGCCGTATGCCCGACAAGGTATCCCTCGGCTTCAACAAGGCTTATCTTGAAACCAACGCCCGTATTCTTGCAAAAAACGACGTTTTCGAGGCAAAAAAGGCGGCGGCAAATCAGTTTGCCTGCATAGGAAATCTGATTGAAGCGACGGCAGACTCAATACGCTCCCTGCCCCCCGTGAACAGTGCTTCCGCATCCGCCCTTGCTCCCCTTTTCACGGATATGGGCTTTGAGGTTTCGGGAATATGCGAATACGAAAACGACTCGGGCAGAAGCTGTCTGCAGGTCTACTGCAAAAGGGTACCCGTGCTTCCCGACAAAACACAGCTTCTTGAAAACATATATGAAGCCACGGGCAGAGAATACCTCCCCCCCGTAATTGACGAATACACGGAAAACGGCACCATACTGAGCTTTGCTCAGGAGGGGAAATTCAGGGTATCCTGCCACACTGCGTCACACACGGGGGCAGGAGAGCAGTTTTCGGGGGACACGCTCCGCTCCTTCCACGACGGGCAGGGTTGCTTTTACGTGGTGCTCAGTGACGGTATGGGCTCGGGCACGAGAGCGGCAATTGATTCCGTTATGACCGCAAACCTGACGGCAAGACTGCTCCGCGCCGGCTTTTCACCCGAAAATGCACTAAAAACCGTGAACTGCGCCCTTCTTGTAAAGTCGGCAGACGAAACCCTTGCCACCCTCGACATACTGAAAATTGACCTTGAAAGCGGAAAGGCAAAATTCTATAAGGCAGGAGCAAGCTTTTCGGTTATAGGAAAATCCGACAAAACCGTAATCGTTGAAAAAAGCTCAATGCCATTAGGAATACTTGAAAGCACGTCCTTCGAAAAAAATGAAATCGACCTGAATTCGGGAGATACGGTAATAATTATGTCCGACGGGGCAGGCGTAATCCCCCACAAGCAGTTCAGGGAGCTTATAAAAAGCTACAGAAGCGAGGGAATGAAGACTCTTTCGGAGGCTATTGTGAAGGATGCTCTCACTTACTCCGTTTCGGGCAAGCATGACGATATTACGGTGTGTGCTGTGAGAATCAAATGATTTTTCAAAAAAAATATATACAAACACGGAAATATCTGTTAAAATAAGGTTAATATTCTTTAAGGAGTACGAAAAAATGAAAAAGTTTCTCAGTATTATTCTTTCGGCAGCTCTTATTTTCTCAGCATTTTCCGTAATTTCCTTTGCAGAAGAGGAAGCCGCTGACTTGGGCTTTGCCGTGGCATCCGACCTTCATTACAATGTGCCCGAGGAAGAGCTTACAAAGACAAATGACCACGAAATTTTCTGGTATGCTTCAAGACGTGCCGCTATGGATAACGAAAGCGGTCTTATTATTGACGAGCTTCTCCGTCAGTGCGGGGAGGATGACAGCGTAGAATATCTGCTTATTCCCGGTGACCTTGCTGACAACGGCAGAACCGTATGGCAGGAGCATTATGACGTTGCCGCCAAGCTCAGGGCCTTTGAAGAGGCAACGGGCAAGTCCGTTTACGTTATTCCCGGAAATCACGATATGGGTGCGGCCGACATTGACTTCAAGGTAGAGAATTTCAGAGAAACATACGCTGATTTCGGCTACAGCGAGGCACTTTCTCAGAGAGAGGACAGTGCTTCATACACCGCAGACCTCGGAGATAAGTACCGTCTTATCGCTCTTGACAGTAACGACCCCTCAAAGTCAACAGAGGACGGTCTCGATACCGATGAGGTTTTCTGGGTAATTGAGGAAGCAAAGAAGGCAAAGGAGGACGGCAGATATCCCATTCTTATGATGCATCACAACCTTCTTGACCACCTTCCCCTGCAGAGACTTATAAGCCGTAACTTCATTGTAAAATTCCACTATTCAACTGCAACTCTCTTTGCTGATGCCGGCATAAAGCTTGTTTTCTCAGGTCACGAGCATTGCTCCGACACAACAAGCTACACAACACCCCTCGGCAACGTGATTTACGACTTCGCAAACACCGCTCTTTCAATGTATCCCTTACAGTACAAGGTATTCTCTCTCACAGACGAGGAAATCACCTACACTACAAAGACAATTGATAAGATTGACACCGAGCCCCTCCGTGAAATTGACGGTTACACAGAAGAGATGCTCGACGCAATGAATGCAGGCCTGAACGAATATGCAAAGGGCTTCCTCAAGGCAGGTATTCAGTACAGACTTGAGCTCTCCCTCACAATGGAAAAGCTTGGCATTGCAGGTGATTCAATCTTCTATCCCCTTGTTTATACTGCTGTCAGCGGTCTTACAGACCTTCTCAGAATGCCTCTTTACGGTGAAAACTCCGTTCAGGAGCTGGCTCGAGAATACAGCATTGAAATCCCCGATTCACAGTATGAAACAGGCTGGGATCTTGCAACTGAGCTTGTTTCCTGGCACTATGCAGGCGAAGAGCCCTTTGAGGTGCAGAGCACGGAAGTGAAAATTCTTCTCAGAACGGTTTCACTCATCCTCAAATCCGACCTCAGCACCGTAAGCGACGAGGTATTCCTCGGTGCCGCAAACATTATCCTTCAGAATCTCGGCGGCTCAGGTGAGCTTACTCAGGATATCACGAAGCTTGCAGGTGAAGCCTTCGGCGGTATCACTGCAGGGGAATACTTCATAACAGCACTTATCTCTCCCCTTCTTTACGAGTTCGCCTTTGACGGTGACGGTGTGCCCGACAACAACGGAGTAATCGCAGGCTACGGAGTATCCGCAAATGCAGATAATCTTCTTTCTGCTTACAGAGCAACCGTAAATAAAATTCTGCTTTATATTAAAAACTTCATCGTTATTATTGCAAAAATCTTCGGCATCAGCAAATAAACTGACATCAGGCACGGATCTTTCACCGTGCCTGATTTTTATATTATTCAGCTTTGTTTTTTCTTTTTTATAAGCATTACACCTATAATTATAAATATGACAGCCTTAATGAGCGGAAGAATAAGTCCTGCTCCGAGAGCAATTCCCGCACCCGTGACAACACCCGTTGCTAAAGCCGGCAGCGGCGTAAATATATTCACAAAGAAGATTATCATAATAACTATCTGATACACACCGTATATCATTGACAGTATGCCCAGCGGAATCCGGAGCCTGCCGAAAACTTCATCTGCCTTGTCAAAAATTCTGTCAACGGCTGTCTTTCTTTCTGCTGTCTTAGCAAATTCAGGCTTTACAAACTCATCCTTTGTGTCATCAAGCAGAAAATCCGTTGTAACGGAAAACACATCGGCTATAGCTTTAAGCTTTGTTATTTCGGGAAGGCTTTCTCCGTTTTCCCATTTGGATATTGCCTGACGGGACACATCAAGCATTTCTGCCAACTCCTCCTGGTTCATACACGATTTTTTTCTTAACGTAAAAAGCTTTTCACTTAATGTCATATCAATTCTCCTTTCTGATAAAAATATACCTCTGCCCTATCAATTTGTCCATACCTATCCCCTTACATTCGTGCAACCGACGGTTGCAAAGCCATGGAAAATGAGTATTTCCCGTAAAAACATACAAAAATCCGGGCAAAAAATTTTTTATATTGAAAAATACATTTTTCGTTTATATACTGAAATAAAGGGAGGTTTTATTATGAATAAAATCAACAAAGGCTTAATTGTAAAAGCTGCGCTGACGGTGCTTGCGGTAATTTTTTCCGTTGTCGGGCTTTACTATTTCAAGGGTGAATACGTATGGTGGGGAAATATTCCTATGGTCGTTTTCCTCTCTGCCATTTTTATAATCGGCTGTGCTCTTCTTGCAGGCGTTGCCGTGTCAGGAAAGAAAAATAAAGCGAAAACAGCTGTGTTCTCCCTTCTTTCCGCTCTTATTGCAGGCGGTATTCTGTGGGGAATCACCTTCTTTATAAATATGGTTATCGGAAACGGTAACCTTAATACCCTTGCGGCAGACGTTGCAACTGCCTGCGGTTATCTGTTTTTCGGAATTCTGCTTGCGCTCTGCCTCGGGGCGCTTATCTGCAAAAGGCTTCCCCGTATTCTGCTTTCCGTTTTAAGCGTTACGGTATGCCTTGCAATCGGCATTTCATATATTGCACCTACGGTGACGGGACTCTTTTACAGCAGCTACAGGGCAGCTTCTCCCGTTTTCGCAGAGATTGACTCCGACAGAGGTGACACTATGACAGACTTTGATTTTTATGTAAGCAAAAACGGCTCCGATACCAACGACGGCTCCAAGCATGCTCCCTTCTTCACAATAGAAAAGGCAATTGAAGCCGTAAGAAATACGGACAAAACGGGCAAGGACGGCATTTCCGTCTGTGTCGCAGAGGGTGAATACCGTGTTTCATCCATCGTTTTCACAAAAGAGGATTCGGGCACAAAGGAATGTCCCGTAACCTACTATGCCGACGGTGAGGTAATCTTAAACGGCGGTGCCACGCTTTCTCCCGGAGACTTTATATCCGTAAAGGAATATCCCGAAATAGCCAAAAGACTTTCCGATGAAGCAAAGGAAAAGGTGCTTGTGCTTGACCTTACAAAGGCTCCCTATTCACTTACTGCCGATGACTGGGGTAAGATTTTTGCAATCGGCTCATATAACACCGCAGGAAAATACGACGGTGACTATACGGGACCGCTCTACTGCGAGCTTTTCGTAAACGACAAAAGACAGACCCTTGCACGCTATCCCGACGAGGGCTTCCTGCATACGGAAAAGGTTCTGCTTACGGGCAAGGGCTATGAATCCGACGGAGCAACCACAAAGGTTGAAAACTGGGATGAAATCAGAAATCCCGAATCCGATATATATGAGATAAGCCCTGAGCTTGCACAGAGAATCGGAGGCTGGGAAGCCCTTGACGACGTATGGATGATGGGCTACTGGAAATACGACTGGGCAGACGCTTCCACTCCCATAGGAGAATTCAGCGAGGAAAACCGCACTCTCTCCCCGAAATTCGTAAGCCTCTACGGCACAAAAACCGATGCTCCCTACTACTTCTTCAACGTGCTTGAGGAGCTGACGGCAGAGGGTGAATGGTACCTTGACCGCGAAAACGGTCTTCTGTGTCTTTGGACAACAGAAGGTTTCGCAGATGCTGAAATTGACCTTTCCCTTTCACTTGATGCAATAATCAGGGCGGATGCCGATTACCTTACCTTTGACGGCTTTACCGTAAAGGGCACAAGAGGCGATGCGGTTGTTATAACAGGTGACGGAAGTACCGTTCAGAATTGCCTTATAAAGAACGTGGCAGGACACGCCCTTTGTATGAACGGCTATGAAAACCTTGCCTACAACAACGAAATCACCCGTACGGGTAAGGGCGGTATTTATATTGACGGCGGCGACCGTGAAACGCTAACTCCCGGAAACAGCAGAGCGGACAATAACTTTATTCACGACTGGTCGGAGATTTATCTTACCTATCAGCCTGCAGTGACACTTTCCGGTGTGGGAAATATCTGCTCTCACAACGAAATGGCAAATTCCCCTCACGAGGCAATTACCTGGTCAGGCAATAACCATATTATTGAATATAACAATATTCATGACGTGTGCCTTCTTTCCGACGATGCAGGCGCAATCTATTCAGGCAGACGCTGGGACTGGTACGGCACGGTCATAAGATATAACGCAATTTATAACATAGGCGCTGACGGTCACAGACCCGACGGTATTTACCTTGATGACGCCTTATCGGGCATTGAGGTTTACGGCAATATTCTTATCAATATCCCGAAGTGGGCGATTCATCTGGGCGGCGGACGCGACCTTGAGGTATGGGGCAACATCATCATAAACGCAGGCGAGCGTGCTGTTTCCTACGATTCACGTGCCCGTGAGGGTGCCCTCGAAAACGGCTGGTTCGATCACGCCGCAAAGGATACCGGAGATATGTGGAAAAACCTTCACAGCTCCCCCTGGAAATCAGAGGTATGGCAGGAGGCCTTCCCGCAGTATAAGAATTATATTGAAGATTTTGGAAGAAGCGAAGAGGCAGGCTTTGTGCCCAATCCCGGAAACAGTAATGTGCGCGATAACCTTATTTTCGACAAGGCAAAATCCATCGGCAGTATTTCGGCGGCAGCAGACCGCTTCAGCAGCGTTTCAAGAAAGGGAATATACTCTCTCGAAAGGCTTGACAAATTCTTTACCGATGCAGAAAACGGCGACTACAGAATAAAGGATATTGACGCCCTCAAAGAGAGCCTTCCCGGCTTCGAGGAGATCTCTCTCAGTGAAATCGGCAGAAAATAAGTTGAATTGTTACGATATTAATGATATTATAAAGTAAAAGCAATAAGGAGAAGTGATATTATGAGCGACAGAACGTATAAATCCTATTGGGAGTGGGATGCTCCCTCAAAGCAGACGGAATATACCGAGCCTACCCGTCTTCTTGACTACGACGGCACTCTTCTTGCAAAGGGCTGGGCAAGACATAACGTTTTTGTCTACGACCGCAGCTGCTCCAATCCCAGATACAGAAAAAAGGAATGGGATTTCTATCAGCTGGGAAATGAAAACTATATGGTACAGATTTCCTTTGCGAACATCTCCATCGGCGGCTACGTTTCCGCTGTTCTCGTTGACCTCAAAAAGGGAGAAAAGCTTGCAGACGGAACTGCTCTCTTCCTTGGCGGTGAAAGCAAATATATCCTTCCCCCCAAGGGTGATGTGCCCAACTACTTTGAAGCAAAGGTAGGCAATGCACACGTAATTTTCGACACTCGCGAAAACAAGAGAAATCTTTATTTCAAGAAGCCCTGGAAGGGCTCCTTCATTGAGTGTAACTTCACAATGGACATTCCCGAGGGTCTTGAAAATATCACAACGGTTCTCCCCTTCGAAAACGAGCCTACGAGATACTTTATGACCACAAAGCAGAACTGTATGCCCTGCGAGGGTACCTTCAAGGCAGGAAATACGGTTTATGAATTCAAGAAGACCGACACCTTCTGTGCTCTTGACTGGGGTCGAGTAAACACTCCTCACGAAATGGTATGGTACTGGGGCAACGGCTCAACATATCTTAAGGACAACGAGGGTAAGAAGCATCTTTTCGGCTTTGAAATCACCTGGGCTATCGGTGATGAATCAAACGCTACCGAAACCTGCCTCTTCTACGACGGCAAGGCACACAAGATAGGTGCAGTTGACGTTGAAACCTTCCCCAAGCCCGACAAGTTTATGAACGACTGGAAATTCGTTTCCGAGGACGGCCGCTTCAACCTTACAATGACACCCTACTACGACCACCACTCCGACACAAATATTCTTAACCTTGCAAGAATGCACACACATCAGGTGCACGGCTTATGGAACGGTGACGTAACTCTTGACGACGGCACAAAGCTTGAAATCAAGGATATGTACGCCTTCTGCGAATACGTTGAGAACAAGTGGTAATATAATATAATTCAAGCTGAACACGGAGCCTGAAAACGGTTCCGTGTTTTTTACCGTTCAGAAATGACCGAATACCGAAATTTTATTTACAAAATATTTTCAACGGACTACAATTCAGCTGAAAGGAGGATGATATTTTGAAGCTGAATGTTTTTGTCGACAAAACTCAGGAAGAAAGAATTGATATTTACATCAAAGAAAAAAGGCAGCTTGTTGAAGATATAGAAAATCTTATTTCAGAGGAAAATATACTTCTTTGCTATAAAGACAGTGAGATATATAAGGTGAGCTTTTCTGAAATTATTCTTTTGGCGGTTGAAAATGAAAAGGTGGCGGTTTTTACGGAAAAGGATAAATTTTTCATAAAGGAAAGGCTTTATATGGCAGAGGAGAAGCTGTCCTCCGATTTCATCAGACTCAATCAATCTGCTATAGGCAACATCAGAAAAATCAGAAAATTTGACTGCTCCGTTTCAGGCACTCTGAAGGTTACCTTTACGAACGGGCTTACGGATTACGTTTCCCGACGACAGGTTAAAGCAGTCAGAGAAAGGTTAGGTTTATAATATGAATATCTATGTAAAAGAGTTTATAAAAAGAGGTCTTATGTTCTCAGGTCTCGGTCCTGTTACGACGGCTCTTATAATTTTCATTATCTCTCACTTTGAAGAAAATCTGCACTTAGGCGCATCACAGGTGCTGATAATGGCAGTATCGACCTATATTCTCGCCTTTGTACAGGCAGGCGCTACGGTTTTCAATCAGATTGAGCACTGGTCTGTGCCCAAATCCCTTGCCTGCCATTTTTCATCTCTTTATGCGGTGTACGTTTTCTGCTACCTCGTAAACACATGGATTCCCTTTAACATCAACGTAATTCTGGTTTTTACAGCAATTTTCGTTGCAACGTTCTTTATTATATGGACCGTGGTTTTCCTCGCCGTCCGTCATTTAAGCCGTAAACTCAATAAGAATTTACACGGATTTATTTGACATAGTTTTTTTCTTTCTGTATAATTTATCTGAAATAAAGCAAAGGAATTAAGTTATATGGAACAGGAAAAGAACGTAGTTGAGCTTGAAATATACCTCATCCGTCACGGACAGAGTAATACCAATGCAGGAATTGCAGTACACGAAACACCCACGGTTCAGGATATGGCAGACCCTTATCTTACGGAGCTCGGTGTTTCTCAGGCAAAGGCACTGGGACAGTATCTTGCCGATACCGATTTTGATTACGTGTATTCAAGTGCCCTTTTCCGTGCCCAAAGAACTGCAACAGTGGTTATAAAAGCACAGAAAAGCCCTCAGAAATTAAGAATCCTTCCTCTTCTTACGGAAAACGGAATGGGCAGGGATTACCCCGGAGCCACCTGGGAGGAGCTTCACGCTATCAATCCCGATTCCCATCTTGCACCCGACCTTCCCGAGGACACGGAAATACTTTTCTACTCTGAGCACGACGATGATGCAGACCATTACGTAAGGGCGGAAAAGACAATAGAATACCTGCGCGCACACCACGGCAACAAGGAAAAAATCTGCGTTGTGTCCCACGCGGCTTTCATAACCCACATCGTGTTTTATCTTATGGGACTTAAAGAGGTGCCTGCCTTCGATATCAATTTCTCAAACACGGGGGTTACAAAAATCATATTCTATAAGCCCGGAACAAATAAATACGGGGATATAATTTTTGATTACATAAACTCCACGGCACACCTTGCAGGTCTTCCCGAAACAAGATAAAAAGAAACCGATTCGCAAACGCTGATTTTCAGTGTAAACGAATCGGTATTTTGTATGCTTTTTTATTCTGCCTTTTTGCCCTTCTGTCGGTAACGGTAAAGGGCGATTACTGCGGAAACGATGCCTGCCAGCTGAGCGAATATTCCCGTGGAGCGGAGAATTCCGTGATAGATTGTCCATGAGGTCATATTTGCAAGAAGGCAGAGGCGTATGTTCTGCTCCTTCTTCTGAAGCATTGCAACCATATAGAACACAGCCGCAAGAATTGCGAGGATATCAAGGGGGCCTGTGTAGCTCATAACTCCCACACCCACATAAAGTGCAAGAAAGATGATTTTTTCAATAAGGCCTTCCTTTGTGTTCTTCCTTTCGTGCCACAGGGCAACAAGAATCTGTGCGATGGCAACGAAGTTTACGGTAACGCCCGAGCCGAAGCCGTCAAGCAGAAGCACGTTCAGAGCACCCAGCATATTCACAAAAACAGAAGCCCACAGAATCTGCTTTCTGCTTTTAAGCTGCTGGATAACTATAACCATTATTGTGACGAAAACACCGACTATCTGTCCTGCAATATACATAATTCACCCGTAATTCTTAAAATTTTCTCTCCGAAGGTATATTCTATTGCATTGAAACATTTATGTCAACAAAAAACGTAATTGACAGACACTGTATTTTTTTGCTATACTGAACTTGACTAAAAAACGGAGGATTAATTATGTTCAGAACAATAATTCGCATTCTTGTATCTTTTCTTCTTATGATTTCCCCCTCTCTTCCCGGTCTTTTGGACCTTCCCACTCCCCCCGCAGGTCAGAGCTTAGACCTTGATAATCGTTTTGAGCTTGTATGGGCTGACGAATTTGAAGGCACAGAGCTTGACAGAACAAAGTGGCAGACCGAATGGTGGGTAACTGAAAGAAAGGGCGGCTACTGGCACGAGGATCTCGTAAGCGTTGCTGACGGCAACCTTACAATCACAACTGCTTATTTCGAAGAGGGTCTTCCCATTCCCGACGCTTATAAGAACTGGTTCGAGGAAAAGGGTGACTACAAGCCCTATAAGGAAGGCTGGTACAATGCCTGCATTTCAACTCAGGGTCTTCACGAATTCAAGTACGGCTATTTTGAAATCAGCTGTATCCTTCCCAAGTCCACAGGTATGTGGTCTGCTTTCTGGATGATGAACGGCGGTGTTACAAAGGTTGACGGCACAGGTATCGACGGCACTGAGGTTGATATCTTTGAATCAATGTTCTATAAGGATGAAATCTGGGGCTACGGCGACTGCGTACAGACAGGTGTTATCTATGACGGCTACGGTCCCGAAATGGTAGGCACAGGGCTTGGCAAGTACTATGCAAACAATCCTTACGAGGAATACAACACCTACGGCGTTGAGTGGAACGAGGATGAATATATCTTCTACATCAACGGTGTTGAAACCTGCAGAACATCTGCCGGCGGTGTTTCGCAGAATCCCGAATGGCTTCTTGTTTCCTGCGAGGTTGCAGGTGAAAACGGTGTTGCACACGCAGACCGTCATGGCACAGGTAAGATGAGCATGGAGCCCGGTGAAACATCAGAATTTATCGTAGACTACGTTCGCGTATATCAGTACAAATAAGGCTAAGGCTTCGAAGGAAGTCTTCCGTATTCACAAAAAATCAAGGGTATCAGCCACTGTAACGGTGGCAGATACCCCTTTTCTTTTATCTTGTCAAAAGCCTTACTTCTGAGCCTCAACTGCTCTTATAAGGTCACCGACTGTTCTGATTGTTTCGAGAGTCTCGTCATCAATTTCCACGTCATATTCACCCTCAAGCATAAAAACCAGATCAGCGGTATCAATGGAGTCAAGACCAACGTCTTTTAATAATTCCATTTCGGGAGTAACTGCAATTTCTTCTCCTGCAAGCTCCGCTGCAAATTTTTCGATTCTTTCCAAAATCATAATAATTCTCCTTTTATATTCTTACTTCTCTAATTCTGCGGCAGTTCTTTTTATTATTTCACAGACCTGTCGGGCGGCGGCCTCGGCACCCTCATCGGACAGATGTATGGTGTCCTCACAGATAAAGCCGTCAATGTCCGATGCAATAAGGGAGTAAAGGTCGTTTATGATAATGCCCTTTTGCTCAAAAACGGGAACAATTATCTCGTTGAAGCGGACGATATCCGAATTGCTGTTATAGATATTCTTTTCACTGACGGGAGTTGTGGTTGCAAAAATCACCTTTTCGTGACGGGAAAGAAGAATATCCGCAATTCTTGACATTGTTTCAACGTATTCATCTTCACTTGTAAAGGTGCCGTCTCCGAAAATATCGCATATATCCCAGAGTCCGCAGTTGAAATGGACTATACGGCAGTCCTTCATGGCATCTGCCATATCAAAAAGGCATCTCAGGGTATATTTTGCAAAACGGCAGTTGTCCTCAGGCTGAAAAACCTCGTATTCCTCACCTAAAAGCTCAGCCGTTCTTTTGCCGTAGCCGATAAGTCTTATGGAGTCACCCAATAATGCTATTTTCATATTATTCACCCGTAATCATCAGTTCATCTGCCGTGGGCATTGAGTTTTCCGCACCCACACGGCTGACTGCTATTGCACCTGCACGGTTTGCAACGTCGCAGGCCCTTTCAATGTCACCCGAGCGGACGTATTCAAGTGCCAAAGCGGCCGTGAATGAATCTCCTGCCGCAGTGGTATCAAGCACTCTTGCAGGGTAGGGGGCAAAGAATTTGATTTCCCTGCCGTCATAAAGCGAACAGCCCCTATCTCCTAATTTCAGCACCACGTACTGCGGAAGTGCACGCTTATAAAGAATTTCCGATGCTCTCAGTGCCGCCTCGTTGTCTGTGGGGAGTATTCCCGTAAGAGCCTCTGTTTCGTTTTCGTTGGGGGAAAGAATTGTCATTCCCTGCATTTTTTCCAGCGCAAAATTCTTTGCAGGTCCGCAGTCAACCACGGTCACAACATTCTTTTTTATTGCTTCATTTACGTAAGCACACACAACCTCCTCCTTTGTTTCAAACTGAACAAGCAGAACGTCCAGCTCTTCTGTTATGTTTTTCTCTGCAAGTGAGGGGTCAATCTCACTGTTTGCGGCTTCGTATACGATAATTCTGTTTTTCCCCTGACCGTCAATGAGAATTGCGGCAAGACCCGTTGAGGAGCCCTCCGAAGAAACCGCTGATGCATCAACCTTGTTTTTCTGAAGATTTTTTATAAGGCTTTCACCGTTGGCATCATTTCCTACCTTGCCTATCATACGGACCGAAGCTCCGAGCCTTGAAAGTCCGATTGCCTGGTTTGCGCCCTTGCCGCCGTGAGCATAGGAATAGGTGCTGCCGAGGACGTTTTCACCCACCTCGGGAAGCCTTCCTGCAGAAAGGATAATATCCATATTGATACTGCCCATAACGGCAGCCTTTATACTGTTATACATACTGCACCCCGATTAAAAAATCTCTCTGAGATAATCTGCGGCATCCTTCATATCCTTGTCCTTCACGAACAATGCGCTTGTGCCGAGAACAAAGATATCCGCACCTGCCTCAGACATTTTCACACCGTTTTCGGGGCTTATGTTTCCGTCAACCTCAATAAGGATATTCTCGGCACCGAGGCTGTCAAGAAGCGCCCTTGTGTCCCTTACCTTTCTTGCGGCAAAGGGAACGATTTTCTGTCCTGCAAAGCCGGGATTCACGGTCATAACAAGTGCCATATCAAGAAGCTCCGTGAGATATCTGTAGCTTTCCATGGGAGTACCGGGATTTATTGCAAGTCCCGCCTTTACGCCCTTGTTTTTAATTTTTTCAAGGGTACGGGCAATATGCAATTCGGATTCGTAGTGCACGCAGAGGATATCATTTTCACCGAGCTTCATCATATCGATGAACCTTGAAGGCTCCTTCACCATCATATGCACGTCAAGGGGGATATCCGTGATTTTCTTGAGAGCATTTATAAGGTCAAAGCCGAGGGTTATGTTGGGAACGAAATCCCCGTCCATAATATCAACGTGAAGATAGTCAATCCCTGCTCTTTCAAGGTCACGGATTGATTTTTCCATATTGAGAAGGTCTGCACACATAATTGATGCAGATAAATATTTTTTCATATCAGTTCATCTCCGAAATATATCTTGTAAGCTCATTCCAGCTGTTTATTGTCATATAGGCATCCGTACAGGTAAAAGGTGCATCGGCTTTTTCAAAAAGGAGCACGGGGAACATTCCGGCATTTCCTGAGCCTATAATATCGGGAAGCATACTGTCACCGCAGTACCAGCACTCAGAGGGCTCAAGCCCTGCATATTTTGCCGCTGCAAGAAAGAGCGCCTTGTGGGGCTTTGCAAAAAGAATATCGGCAGAGGTCAGGCAGAATTCAAACTCCGACGAGGGTATCCATCTTTTTATTGCAAGAGAAAGCCCCTCTCCGCTCATAGCATTGTTGCTGATAACCGCCGTACGTATGCCTTTCTTCTTAAGAAGGGCAAGCAGCTCCTCTATTCCGAGCATCAGCTCTCTTGTTGAATTGAAGCGGTCAAATATTTCTTCCTGTGAAAAGATATCAATGCTGAATTTAAGCCCTGCAGCCATAGTAACATATTTTATACCTGCCGAAAGGGACATATCGAGGGTTGCCCCCTCACGGGAAGTAAAGCTCCAGCCTATTTCTGCCGTGTACTCATTCCACAGCCTTTCCAGTGTGTCATCATCCGTAATATCGGGGTTCAGGGCATGCTTTCTTAAAGCGGAAAGTCCGTCGCGGAATATACACTTCCCGTCACGGAAAAGCGTTCCGCCAACGTCAAAAAGTATCATTGAAGGTTTTTTCATATGTACCGCCTTTTATATAAGTCTTGTTTTCTTTGCGATTTCCTTGCCGTCAACGTTTATGAAGGTCATAATTTTTCCGTCATAGCCGGCTTCAATTTTATGACCGCCAACGGTAGCGGAAAGGGTGTGTGCTGTTTCAAAAAGCACCTCATACTCGGCATATACTCTGCCGTTTATAATAAGCTCGTTCACTCTCTTTGCCCGCTGGAAAGAAATGTGGAAGGCACCGAAATCCGCCTCAACAAAGGTTTTTACCTTTTGGTCGGGGTCTGCCATACGAAGCACGGGGCTGTCGTCGGGGCACATAACGTCGGTTACGGGTACATTTTCGGGAACAAAAGGAATTTCCTCTTCCTCGGGAAGCTTTTTAAGCTTTACGAAGGCACTCACACCGAGAGCCAGGGATGCAATTGCCCATACGTGGAAAATAACGTCTATAATCATTCCTGCGTCAAAGCCTACGACAATGAACATAATACCCGTATCAATAACGAAGAGCGCAAGGGCAAAAACAAGCCATACCGCTTTTTTCTTTTTTGCAAAGACATAGCAAAGAAGATAGAAAAGCACGAAAAGGACGGCAACGGCAACAAACATTGCAAATATACCGCTTCCGAAAAATTCCATATCGGGCACGTCCGCATAATATTCCTCGGGATACCTTCCGCCGAAAAACATTGCATAGTCACCTAAAAGATAGGGGATGTATGCAGAAAAAAGAAAATATTTATCGGAATTTATAAGAAGAAGCAAAAGATTCACTCCGCTGAATGCGGCAATGAGAACAAGGCTTGTAAGAGAGCTTTTATATCTTCTTTCAAGCTTCATACGCTCTGTTATTACAACAGGCTCAGTATTTCCGGATAATTTACCCATAGCATTACCTCTCACGGTTTGTCTTTGTTTATTTTATAATACCCCGAATACAGTTTTCTGTCAATATAACCGATTGACAAACGGGGGTGTTCCCTGTAAAATTGAGATATAAATAAAAGGAGGGTTATTATGGAAAAGATTTTTGATTTACTTCAGCTGAGCTTCCGTGAAAGATGGGCAGTTGACCAGCTTTTCGAAGCAATAAAAAACCTTAACGTAAAGGGCTTGTTTGCAGGAGTTATGGTAATTTTCGAGCTTCTTTCAATGCTCATTCTCGGCACACCCCTTACTCCCAGAGGAGAAGAGCTTGACCTTACGGGCTACGAGCTTGTTTTTGAGGATGAATTTGAAGGCGACGAGCTTGACCTTTCCGTCTGGGATCACCGCGGTGAGGGCTCCAGAAGAGGCGGCGCAAATTCAAGAAGTCAGGTTGACGTTCGTGACGGCAATCTTGTAATCACGGGTGAATATCTTGAAGACGGCGCTTACGGTGCAGGCTGGTACACAGCTGCTATCAAGCTCAAGGAAAGATATAAGCAGGGCTATTTTGAAATCAAGTGCAAGGTAAATAAGTCTCAGGGCTATTGGAGTGCATTCTGGATTCAGGCAGACGGCCCCTACACTGCATCTATCTCAAAGGGCGGTGTCGGCGGTGCAGAGCTTGACATCTTCGAATCCTCATACGATGACGTGAAGAAGGTTTACCACGTAACACACGCTATTCACTGTGCAGGTGTTGACGGTGTGCAGGAGGGCTTCCAGTCCTGCAATCTCGGCGGCTTCTATGCAAATGACCCCACCGAGGAATACAACACCTACGGCCTTAAGTGGACAGAGGACGAATACATTTTCTACATCAACGGTGTAGAATCCATCCGTTCAACCTTCGGCAACGGTGTTTCCGAGGTACCCGAGGACGTTATCGTTTCTCTTGAAATCCCCGACCTCGAAAAGCTCGAGGCTCTCGACAAGGACACCTTCAGGACAGAGTTCATTGTTGACTACGTTCGTATTTATCAGTAAAAAAATCAGGGCGGAAATTTCCGCCCTTTATTTTTTATCCTATTGTCATAAGCTTTTTCGGAAACATTTCGGTATCGGTATATTCTTTCGTATAGAGAGTACCCTTTTCGAGAATACCGTCTGTGAAGTACAGCTCAAGATAATACGCCTCGAATTCCTCAAGGTTTTGCACGGTTTCACCGTAGAAATATACTCTGTAATAGGTTTTATAAACACCGTCCTCGAGATATTTTCTCTGAGAGTAAACAAGACCTATGTCCTCACCCAAAAGACCGCTGTCATCACCGAAGCAGGGAATAATATCCTCTTCTTTATCACCGGGCTTTAAGCCGCTGACAAATTCCTTTGCAAGGTTCAGGTCATCCCAGGTTTTCCACGTGCCCGAGTTCGAATAGCCGAAGGTATGGCTTTTTTCATTGAACATATCCTCGGTGATATTGCCTACAGCAACACCCGTAATAATACCGTTTTCCTCTTTTATTCCCACAAAGCCCTCTCCCCTTATGTAGGAATAGGGAGGGAAATACACCTTGTAGTCCCCGTCAAAATCCATTTCCGGGAGCTTGTGGTCAAGCTGCTTCTTTCCCAGCTTATCCTGAAAGCCTCTGTATTTTTCTATGGACTGAATTTCATATTCCCACATAACAGCTTCCGCATATTCCACGGTATCACCTATGTTTATTCTGTTATACACGTCCTCGGTTTCCTCGGAAATGTGAACATCATAAGGTGTAAAGAATACGGGGTACTCGTCAGAGTATTTAAGCCCCGTCTCCTGGAGCATACAGGTGACAAGCGTTACAGCAAAGCAGACTGCGGCAACGGCAATACTCTTTTTACGAGGATTTTTTACCTCGTGAATTCTGCCGAATTTAAGCAGCACGGAAGCTATAAGGGGATAAAGAGCAAGAACTGCCGGCATCCCTATAATAAAAAACCAAAGCAATATGATTTCAGCCGTGGAATTATGCATAAGAAACGGTGTAAAGCGGTCAATAAGGTATATCATATTATACCACATAGAGTAGGTTGCCATCTGCGGATATATGCAAATCAGAGGAAAGCCCACTATGGTTGCATTGGAAAGCCCTATAAAGAAAAGCATTTTTCTGTATTTTTTAATTCGGGCAAAAACGATAAGAGCCACAACCGCAAAAATCATAAGAAGACTCATAAATGCACCGAGAGGATCGGGGTCACGGTTAAAATCTGCCGAGTATGACCATAAATCAAGAGGGAGACACAGAATATTCAGTCCCCATATAAAAATACCTGCAAGTATGCCCCATATTGTTCTTTCGTGATAAAGCTCCTCGAATTCACCGCGGATATATTTTTTCATATCCTCGTCTGTGCCGAATTCCTCAATTGCCTTGTCAATACTGACACTCATTTCATAGCCTATATCCATATAGTGGTCAGCTTTGTCAAGAAGGTGGCAGGTAAGCTCCTCCTTCAATGCTGTTTTTTTCTTTTTCGGGAGATTTTCGGGAACAAATGAATCAACAAAATCGTTTATTCTGTTCATAACTGCACCCCCATCAGGCATTTGCAGAGGCAGGATTTACATCTATTACCTTCTTGACAGCATTGGTGTATGCTGTCCATTCCTCCTTTGCCTCTCTTAAGGTCTTAAGTCCCTTTTCGGTGATTTTATAATATTTCCTCACTCTTCCCTCTGTGGGCACGGTGTAGGATTTTACGTAACCGTTGGCTTCAAAGTTATGAAGAATGGGATAAAGTGTACCCTCCTTGAAATTAAAGGCATTTTCGCTTCTTTCGGATATACGCTTTATTATCATATAGCCGTATAATTCTTCCTTTTCAAGAACGGACAGAACAAGCATTGCACTGCTGCCCTTTGTAAGCTCTTTTTTTATGTTCATTTTCATCTCTCCTCTGCAATTATTACATAGAGCTCCGATACATAGAGCTTCTATGCATAGTATAACAAGGCATCAGCAATATGTCAAGAAAATTTTTCTTGTGTTTTTCTGTTCTTTTTATTAAAATGGAAATATACCGATATATTAGGAGATGTTGTTATGGCAAAAATCACGGCATTTTTCACTGCCCTTCTTATGTGGCTGGGCATCATTTTCTGCCCCGGTGAGGCTGTTACCCCTGTTTTCGGCGAAACCGAGGAAAAGATTCAGACAGAGTTTAACGAAGGAGAATTCGTTATGGGTGCAAACGACCTTATTGTAGCTCCCGACGGTGACGACAGCAACGAGGGTACCCTTGAGGCTCCCCTCAAGACAATTGCTAAGGCAAAGGAGCTTATGAAGGCTCTCGGCGGTGATGAGGCTGCCACAGTCTGGTTCAGAGAGGGCACATACGTTATTACAGAGGAATTAAGCTTTGATTCTTCCGACAAGAAGAACGTTACATATCGCTCATATCCCGGTGAAAAGGTTGAATTTTCAGGCTCAAAGGAAATTTCAGGCTTTACTGAGACTGAAATCAACGGCGTAAAAGCTTTTGTTGCCGCAGTTGAAATAAACGGCGACGAGGATTATTTCCGCTCACTTTTCAAGGGTGAAAAGAGACTTTCCCGTTCAATTTATCCCAAGGAAGGTATGCTCGGCATTGCAGATCCCGCTGACAATGAATCAGTTCCTGCATCATACTCTCCTGACTTTTTCAGACATGCCGCCGCGTTCTACGTAAACAAAAAGGATATTATAGATTTTGCAAATCCCACAGACGTTGAAGTAAAAATTATGCACTACTGGTGTGATGAGCATCTTCCCATCCGTTCAATTGACACGGGCACGGGCAGAATTGAGGTTTCATCCGTTACCGCAATGAGAATAAGGGTTGACGATTACTTTGTTTACGAAAACGTCAAGGAAGCTCTTTCTCTTCCCGGTGAATGGTATCTTGACAGAGGCGAGGAAAAGCTTTACTACATCCCCGAGGAGGGTGACACTCCCGAAAGCACAGTGCTTTATGCCGGTGTGAACGAAAAGTTTATAAACATCACAGGTGCTGAAAATATAAGCTTTCAGGGTATAGATTTCATCAACTCCGACTGGGACTATGTAAACGGTCAGTTCACGGGCAACCCCTATGATGAGACACATCACCTTTATAACAATATAAAATACGGTGCGGTGCATCCCCAGGCCGCATTCGAGGTTCCTGCCGCAGTTTATGTTGCAGCATCCTCAGGCATCAATTTTACCGACTGCCTTTTCAAAAACATATCCTACACCGCAATCAAGTTCGACAAGGCTTCCGTTGACTGTAACGTAACATCCTGTAAGTTTGACGGAATCGGCGCCAATGCTGTTTTCATCCACGGTGATTTTACCGTGCCTGCCACAACTCAGAGAATCAACGTACGTGACTGTCACATAGGCTACTACGGAAGAATCTTCAACAATGCCATAGGCATTCTTCTTACCCACGCTTATGACTGTGAGCTTATGAACAACGAAATTCACGACGGCTGGTACACGGGCATTTCCGTCGGCTGGAACTGGGGCTACTCAGACAACTCCACAAACAAGATAAAGGTTCAGAATAACCTTATTTATAACATCGGCAACGGCTGGCTTTCCGATATGGGCGGTATCTATACCCTCGGCATTCAGCCCGACACTGTGCTTTCAGGCAATGAGATATATAACGTGGGCTGTGATGAAGGCTCCTACGGCTACGGCGGCTGGGGTATTTACCTTGACGAGGGCTCAAGCGGTATTACCGTTGAAAACAACCTTGTTTACGACTGCTCCTCACAGACCTTCCATCAGCACTACGGCAAGGATAACGTCATAAGAAACAATATCTTTGCCTTCGGCGGTGAGGGTGCCTTCATAATTTCAAGGCATGAGGAGCACAACTCCCTGACCCTTCAGAACAATATCCTTGTAACCGATAATGCCGCAATGTATTCCCGTACAATAGAAGAGAACTGGTTCATTGACGACTCTAACCTTTACTGGGACTACAAGCACGGCGGAAACGTTTTCTCCGGCTACGGAATGGGACTTTTCGACAGAAAGAATCTCGTTATAATGAAGACCCGCGGCTATTACAATAATGGTGTATTCGAGGATCCCCTCTTCAAGGATGCAGCCAACCGTGACTTCACCCTTGCAGAAAACTCCCCCGCAATTGCTCAGGGCTTTGTTCCCTTCAGCTATGATGCAGGCACAATCACAAAGTTTTAATTAATAAAAAATCAGCCCTTCTCGGTTAAGAGAGGGGCTGAAAGCTTTTATAAGCATTAAAGTTTGGAGTAGCCGTGGCTGTTTATAAGCGCATCAAGCTTGATACCCTGCTTACAGAAGGGACACTCGTGGGGACGCCATACGTCGTAGCCCTCAAGGTCCTTGGGATCAAATACGGACTGAACGGGATAGCCGATGCAATCCTTTTCGGTTGCGAATATTGAGGAAATACCCGTTACGTTACCGCCGTAATATCTTATGGCATCAATAGCCGCAAGAACGGTCTTACCCGAGGAAACGGAAACTGCAAGAATCATAACGTTCTTGTCCTTTATCATAGGAACAATGTTATCACGGAAAAGAATCTGATTACTGTTTGTGTATTCGGGAGACACAACGTAAATTGACTTATGTCTGTTGAAATTTACTATGTTGTCGGACTTTGTAAGGAAGTTTGCAAGACAGGCACCGATAACCTCAGTACCGTCAAGGCAAAGAATTGTATCAACCTTGGTGTCTGCATAGTAGTAGGATGCAAGCTCCTCGGCAACTGCCTTTGCTTCGGAAAGACGGCTCTTCTGGGAAACCACGTCAATATAGTAATTTGTGTGACGGTTGCTTGTAGCAAAATGACCGAGTGCTACACGAAGATAAAGATTTTTACGTTTTGTTTCAAATTTGATGGTCTGTAAATCTGACATTAGAACCACTCCTGATTTCAAGTTAATTCAATTATACATAAATACTGAAAAAGATTCAAGCACATTTTAACGTTCTCATAGCATTGAGTATTGCAATTACAGCAACACCCACGTCTGCAAAGACGCCGACCCACATATTTGTAAGTCCCATTGCGGCAAGAATCAGCACAAGAAATTTTACACCGAGAGCAAAAATGACATTTTCGCGGACGATGCGCTTTGTTTTCTTTGCAATTTTCACTGCGAGGGCGCATTTTTCAATGCTGTCATCCATTATTACCACGTCGGAGGCCTCAATTGCGGCATCGCTTCCCACTCCGCCCATTGCAAAGCCCACGTGGGAAAGTGCAATAACGGGGGCATCGTTTATGCCGTCACCGACAAAGGCAACTCTCTCTCCCCTGCTTTCACAAAGGGTCTTAACGTAGTCTGCCTTGTCCGCGGGGAGAAGCCCTGCCTTATATTCGGTTATTCCGAGCTTTTTGGCAGCTGCACCTGCTGCCTCCTCCTTATCTCCCGTGAGCATAACGGTTTTTCGTATGCCGAGGGAGTGAAGCTCGCGGACGGTTTTCTCTGACATATCTCTCGGGCTGTCCGAAAGCTTTATATAGCCTGCAAATTTTCCGTCAGCGGCAGTAAGCACTGCCGTTCCCGATGAAATCTGCGGTACGGCAATTCCTTTTTCCGTAAGAAAGCGTGCATTTCCCGAAAGCACTGTTCTGCCGTCAATCACAGCCTCAACGCCGCCTCCAGGGTATTCCTTGATGCTGTCGGGGACTGTTGTTTTTTCAGCAGCCCTCACAATTCCGAGAGCCAAGGGATGATTGGAATAATACTCAGCCCCTGCAGTAAGGCTCAGAAGCTCCTTCTCGGAGAAGCCCTCCTCGGGGAAAATGCCGTCAACGGTAAACTGACCCGTGGTGAGAGTACCCGTTTTATCGAAAACGAAGGTGCTGACGCTTCCGAGGGCTTCAAGGAAGGAGGCACCCTTTATGAGAATTCCCTTTGACGATGCACCGCCGATTCCTCCGAAATAGGAAAGGGGAACCGAAATCACGAGGGCGCAGGGGCAGGATACCACAAGGAATATAAGTGCGCGATAGACCCAGGCATTCCAGTCACCCGTGATAACCGAGGGAACAACTGCAAGAAGCAGTGCGGAGATTACGACGGCAGGGGTATATACTCTTGAAAATTTTGTCAGGAACTTTTCGGTTTTAGCCTTGTTGAGGGTTGAGTTTTCAACAAGCTCAAGAATCTTCGCGGCAGTGGACTCGGAAAACTCTTTAAGCACCTCTATTTTAAGTGTACCCGTAAGGTTGATGCTGCCCGATTTTACCTCCGAGCCGACATAGACGTTGGCAGGAGTGCTCTCTCCCGTAAGTGCCTTCATATCAAGGGCGGATTCACCCTCTGTTATAACACCGTCGAGGGGGATTTTTTCTCCGGGACGTACGATTACCGTATCACCCACCGACACCTCTTCGGAGAACACAGTCTCCTCTTCACCGTCTCTTATGACGGTTGCACAGTCGGGAGCAAGCTCCATAAGCGATGAAATTGAATTACGGCTTTTTCCCACGGCAATCTTCTGAAAAAGCTCACCTGCCTGAAAAAATATCATAACAAATACGCTTTCGGGGTATTCGCCTACAATCAGGGCACCCACGGTGGCTATCGTCATCAGAAATTCCTCGTCAAAGAATTTTCCTCTTGCCATTTTCTTGAAGCATGCAATTATCACGTCGTAGCCCGCAACGAAGTATGGCACGAGATACATTGCAAGCACCGGCATACCGTGCGGCTTCAGGAAATGCTCAAGCAATGCCGCCGCCACAAACAGCAAAAAGCTGACAGCTATCCTTAAAAGCAGTTTTTTCTGTTTTTTTGTCATAAGCTCAGATAATTACTGTACAATCGGGAATGGTTTTCTTTGCAACTGAGGGGATTTTTGCAACGATAGCTTCAAAATCACTGTCCTCTGCTTCAACTATCATTTTTCCTGCAATAAAGCTTACGCTTGCTTTTTTGACACCGTCAATTTCCGAAATTGCCTTTTCAAGCTTTGCGGCGCAGTTGGGACAGTCAAGGTCTTCAATCTTAAAAGTTCTTTTCATATCGGATACTCCCTTGTTGACATAATTTTTTTTAGTGATATACTTTATTTACAATTAATATATCACAGTTCTACGATTATTAAAAGATATTTTTTTCAGTAAGGAGAAATATTATGAGTGAAAATATTATCAAGGTCGGCGTTGTTGGTCTCGGAAGAGGTACTGCTATTGCAAGATGCCTCAAGGGCGTTAAGAATGCAAAGCTTATTGCCTGCTGCGACCATAATCCCAAAATTCTTAAAAAGGGTTACGACGAGCTTGCCGACGTGCTTCAGGATAAGGACATTATGCAGTTCAGCTCCTACGATGAAATGCTGAAAACAGATATTGATGCAGTAATCGTTGCAACGGAAGCCGTTTACCACGTGCCCATCGTTACAAAGGCTATGAATGCCGGCAAGCACGTGCTCAGTGAAATCCCTGCAGTAAACTCCCTTGAAGAGGCAAAGGAGCTCAAGGAGCTTGTAAATTCACATCCCGAGCTTATATATATGGCTGCCGAAAACTGCTGCTACTGGGCATTCATCCAGACCTGGAAGAAGATGCACCGCGACGGTCTTTTCGGTGAGATCGCCTACGCTGAGGCTGAATATCTCCACGCTCTTGATCCCGACGATTTCGCACCCGACTACTATCCAGAGGGTCACTGGAGAACCTATCAGCCTGCTATCAGATATCTTACTCACGAGTTAGGCCCCCTTCTTTACGTTATGGATGACTATTGTGTGAGTGTTACCTGCCTTGAGGCTGATATTCATTACGACCCCTACACTCCCGAAAGAAAGGAAACGGGCGTTGCCCTCTTCAAGACCGCAAAGGGTGCAGTTATAAGACTTCTTGTTTCCTTCGGCGCATACACAAGCTACGACCACAACTACCGTATCTGCGGTACAAGAGGTACAATCGAAACTGACCGCAGGTGTGTTGTTGACAACGCACATTCACTTGCAAGCCTTTACAGTGTACCCGGAACCTTCTCCGCCAACTCAAAAATCGATATCCCCGTTACAACGGCATACGAGGGTGAGGACAACAGCGGTCACGGCGGTGCCGACGGCAAGATGGTAAAGGACTTCATCAGCTGTATTGCCGAAAACAGAAGACCCGAGCTTGACGTTGATTTTGCAATTCAGATGTCAATTCCCGGTATTCTTGCTCACGAATCCGCAGAAAAGGGCGGAGTTCCCATAGAAATCCCCCGCTTTTAAGGGAAAAAGCACATAAATCACCGTCTTTGACGCACAAAAAATATAAAAATACCTGTCACCAATAAAATGACAGGTATTATTTTTTTGTTCAGCCGCAAGGGTACTGCAATAAGTGCTTTGTTTTCGGCGGTTCGACGTACCAACGTACGCCTTGCCACCGCCAAAAACAACAAATACGGCAATTTCTGAGCTTTTCCCGTTCTATGACCGGCTTACAGCAGACTTAATTAAGTTAGTTTTTCCTCACACAAAAGATTTACAACTTCTCTTTCCGCTAAATGCCCATATTTCACGCACCTGCACCCGTATTTCTGCGGAAAAACGGGGCATCTGCACAAAATATGAACATTTCCCGTCAAACGGGGAATATTAATATAGCAGAAAGGTGAAAGCTTCTGCTTTTTAATTTTATTTTTCAAATTGATGATTTTCGGATGCTTTTTCGGGGAATACTGTTTATGTAAGCCTGCTTGAAGCTTTTTTAGCACTCTGCTTGCAAGAGTGCTAACATTTACAGAATAGTCACAGAAATAACACACGGATACAATAATCGCAGTGTATATTGTAATCACAGGGAGGGGAACAGAGGTCCCCGGGTGGAAGACCGTTCGGGTGGCAAGGCTTACTGTTCAGTCTGCCCTCCCCGGAAAAACATTGCACAAAATACTATAACATAAACAGGAGGAAAAAACAATGTTTGAAATTATCCCTATGACACATTCCGCACGTTCATTTTTCAGCCCCTTCAGAGAGATGGACAATCTTGCACGAGTTTTCTTTAATGAGCCTTTTTTCTCCGAAAAGACAGAGATAAGACCCTTGAGAACCGACATCAGAAAAACAGAGGAGGGCTTCATTCTTGAAGCAGAGCTTCCCGGCTTCGACAAAAAGGATATTTCCGTAGGAATCGAGGGCGACGTGCTGACAATCAGGGCACAGCGCCACAGCGAGACGGAAGAAAAGGACAAAAAGGAAAGCTACGTGAGAATTGAGCGCTCCTGCGGCTCCTACGAGAGAAGCTTTGACGTTTCGGGCATTGATACCGAAAATATAGGCGCAAAATACGAAAACGGTGTTCTTGTTCTGGGCTTGCCGAAAAAAGAGCCCGTAACACCCCCCGTAAGACAGCTTACCATCGAATAATACCCCCTTTAAATCAGTGAAAACCGTTTTCCCGTAAAGGAAGGCGGTTTTCGCTTTTAAATAATTGACAAATAAAAAAATTTGCTATATAATTCTTTTAGAAACATAAACTTGATGAAAGGAGTTTTTCTTATGTTAGAAATCCCCAGACCCTATAATGTAGTTTTCGACTGGATCCTTCTTCTTATAGGCACAATCATGACATTCTTCAGCAAATAAAAGGAAGCATAAGAAAAAGCTTCTGAAGCTGAGACCTTTTCACCCGTTCATCGGGTGATTTTTTCGTTTAAACGCTCCTTATTTATTTCATATTGCAAAATGTAAAAAACTGTTATATAATAATCTAAATAATAATATAAAGGAGAAATTATTATGAAAAAAATTATAGCTCTCGCGCTTGCTCTTGTTCTCGCTCTCGGCATTTTTGCTGCCTGCGGCAAGACAGAACAGACAAGCTACACAATTGCAGTTCCCAATGACACAACAAACGAAGCACGTGCACTCCTTCTTCTTGAGAACCTCGGTCTCATCAAGCTCAAAGAGGGCGCAGGCATCACAGCAACAATCCTTGACATTGAGGAAAATCCCCACAACATCGAGTTCAAGGAGGTTGAAGCAGCTCAGATCCCCAACATTCTTCAGGACGTTGACTTTGCTGTTATCAACTCAAACTATGCTCTTGCTGCAAACATCAATCCTGCAGAGAAGGCTCTTCAGCAGGAAGGCTCCGCTTCAGCTTACGGCAACATCGTAGCTGTTAAGGAAGGCAACGAGGAAACAGACAAGACAAAGGCTCTTCTTGCAGCTCTTGAAAGCCAGAAGGTTGCTGACTACATCAAGACAACCTACACAGGCTCAGTTGTTTCCACAGTTGAAAATCCCGGCACCGGCTACGACGATACTGTTGACTATGCAGCACTTGCAGGTCAGACAATCACAGTAGCAGCCTCTCCCGCTCCTCACGCTGAAATCCTTAAGATTGCAAAGGACATCCTCAGCGAAAAGAACGTTACTCTTGAAATCAAGGAGTTCACAGACTACGTTCAGCCCAACAACGTTGTTGACGCAGGTGACGTTGATGCTAACTACTTCCAGCATCTTCCCTACCTTGAGGACTTCAATGCACAGAACGGCACAAAGGTTGTTTCTGTAGGCGCTATCCACGTTGAGCCTCTCGGCATCTACGGCGGCAAGCAGGCTTCTCTTGACGTATTCAAAGCTGAATAAAAGCTGACTTTTTCCGTCCCTCTGCAAAGAGGGACGGATATGATGATTTTATTGAATGAAAACCACCTGCAAAAACGGGTGGCTTTCATATACTAAAATCATAGCGTAAAAATATACCCTACGGAGAAAATGATATGATTGAAATTAAAAATCTCACGAAAACCTTCACCACCTCGGACGGTGAGGTCCAGGCACTGAAGGACGTCAACATCAACATTGAAAACGGCGACATCTACGGCATAATAGGAATGAGCGGTGCAGGCAAGAGTACGCTTGTGCGCTGTATCAATATGCTTGAGCGCCCCACCGAGGGCACCGTTACAATTGACGGAGTTGATATGAAGTCACTTTCTCCCAAGGAGCTTCGTGAAAAAAGAAGAGATATCACAATGATATTCCAGGGCTTCAATCTGCTTATGCAGAGAACCTGCCTTAAAAATATCTGCTTCCCTCTTGAGCTTGCAGGCGTAAAGAAGGCGGATGCAGTGAAGCGTGCAAGAGAGCTTCTTGAAATCGTAGGTCTGCCCGACAAGGAAAACTCCTACCCTGCACAGCTTTCGGGCGGTCAACAGCAGAGAATTGCAATTGCCCGTGCACTGGCAACCGACCCCAAGGTCCTTCTTTGCGACGAGGCAACAAGCGCACTTGACCCCAAAACAACACATTCAATACTTGAGCTTATCAAGGATATAAACAGAAAGCTCGGCATTACCGTTATTGTAATCACACATCAGATGAGCGTTGTTGAGGAAATCTGCAACCGTGTTGCAATTCTTGATAACGGCATTGTGGTTGAGGACGGTCTTGTTTCCGAAATCTTCTCAGCACCCAAATCCGATGCCGCAAGAAGACTTGTTTTCCCCGAGGGCTACGATACGAAATCAATGGAGGCTTACTCGGACGAGCCCAGAATCCGCGTGGTATTCAACGGTGCTCAGGCGGCAAAGACTCCTCTTATTGCCACAATGGCGGCAGAAAAAGGAATTTATGCCAACATTATGGCAGCATCAACAAAGTCCATAGGCGACAAGGCTTACGGCAGTATGATGCTCGGTATTTCGGGAGGCAGGGAGAAGCTTGAGGAAGCGCTCTCCTATCTCAGCGAAATTGAAGACGTTACCGCAGAGGAGGTAAAGGACTGATGTACGAAAGTATTTTTTCTGCCGAAGCCTGGCAGTTTGCTCTTGAAATTGTAAAATCCGAATTTCTTATGGGAATATGGGAAACCTTTTACGTAACGGTGGTTTCAACTGCCCTTGCCATTGTTATAGGTCTTCCCCTCGGCGTGCTTCTCGTTACGGGTGACAAGGGCGGTGTTATGCCCCTTCCGAAGAGCGTTATGAGCACACTCAATATAATTATAAATCTTCTTCGCTCCGTGCCCTTCCTTATTCTTATGATTATGGCATTCCCCCTTGCACGTCTTATTGTGGGCACGACCATCGGCACGGTGGCATCAATCGTCCCCCTTGTTATTGCTGCCTTCCCCTTTGTTGCCCGTCTTGTGGAAAGCTCCCTGAGAGAGGTTAACCCCAATATCATAGAAGCGGCTCAGAGCATGGGCGCATCCCCCTTTGACATCATAAGAAAGGTTATGATTCCCGAAAGCGTGCCCTCTCTTATTTCAAACTTCACAATTGCAATCACCACAATTTTAGGCTACTCCGCAATGAGCGGTATCATCGGCGGCGGCGGTCTCGGCAAAATCGCAATCAACTACGGCTACTACCGTTACAAGTACGTTGTAATGCTTCTTGCCGTTATTCTTCTCGTTATTATGGTGCAGATTTTCCAGAGCGTAGGTACAAAGCTTTCCGTAAAGCTTGACAAGCGTCTTAAGAACAAATAATGAAGCTTATAGATTTTCACACACATATTTACCCCGATGCAATTGCCCTGAAGGCAACTCAGAGCATCGAAAGCTTTTATTCAATGAAGGCGGAAAACGTCGGTACTGCCGACAGACTCCTTGAGGTGTCAAAGGAAAACGGCATAGTGCTCAGCGTTGTGCTTCCCGTTGCCGTAAAGCCCTCAGGAGTATCCCACATAAACGACTTTGCCGCAGATATGCAGAAAAAGCACGGTGAGTTTTACTGCTTCGGCACGGTTCACGCAGGAATGGACGGAATTGAAGCCGAAACCGAAAGGCTTATAAGCATGGGGCTTCACGGCATAAAGCTTCATCCCGACACACAGCTTTTCAATATTGACGACGAGCGTATGTATCCCGTTTACGGGATGATAGAGGGAAAGATACCCCTTATGGTGCATTCGGGAGATTACAGATATTCATATTCGCATCCTGAGAGACTCCGCAGAGTTATGAAGGATTTTCCCCGTCTTGTGACAATTGCCGCACACTTCGGCGGATGGTCAATGCCCGACGAGGGTGTGAAGCAGCTCTCCGATATGGAAAACTGCTTCGTTGATATTTCAAGCTCCTTTGACAGAATAAGCCTTGAAAAGGGCGCGGAGCTTGTTTCTCTTTTCGGTGAGGACAGAGTGCTTTTCGCAAGCGATTTCCCTCTGGGCTCCCCCACGGTTGAAAGAGAAAACCTTATGAGAATGAAGCTTTCCGACGATGTACGCGAAAAGATAGCATATAAAAATGCTGAAAAACTTTTGGGCTTTTAAGGAGAAACAACTATGTCTAAGTGGGACAAGGATTATCTTGATTTATGCAGAAAAATACTGACTGAAGGTGTCCGTGTTGAAAACAGAACGGGCATTGATACCATAAAGGTGCCCTCTCACCATTTTCATTTTGACCTTGGCGAGGAATTTCCCGTGCTTACCACGAAGCAGCTTTTCATCCGTCAGGCAGTGCTTGAAATGCTGTGGTTCTATCAGGCACAGTCAAACGACGTGCGCTGGCTTCAGGAGAGAAACGTTCACATCTGGGACGAGTGGGAAATTGACGGGGACGGCTTCTGGACTGCTACACAGATGGTTCCCGACGAAAACGGCAATTTTGTAAAAAAAGAGATAAAAAAGGAATTCGGTAAGGAGTGGGCACACACCATAGGCACCGCCTACGGCTGGATTGTAAATAAATTCGGTTTAACTCAGAAGCTTATTGATACACTTAAAAACAACCCCCGTGACAGAAGAATGATAATGAGTCTTTTACAGAACGATTATCTTGACACGGCAGTGCTTCCCTCCTGCGTATGGAGCAGTGAGTGGGACGTGACTGACGGTAAGCTCAATGCCTGGGTGCATCAGAGAAGCTGTGACGTGCCCTTAGGACTTCCCTTCAACGTCACACAGTACAGCGTGCTTCTTATGATGCTCTGCCACGTAACGGGTCTGAAGCCCGGCACCCTTGACTGGAGCATCAAGGATGCCCACATTTACGTAAATCAGATTGACGGCATAAAGGAGCAGATTAAGAGATTTGACGAAAACGGCTCTTTCCCTGCACCGAAATTATGGCTCAATCCCGAGGTAAAGGATTTCTTCGAATTTGACAATTCCAAGGATTTACTCGATATCAAATTAACAGATTATCAGCACATGGGCAAGATATCCTTCCCCATTGCTCAGTAAGGTGAATTATGACAGTTTCAATGATTGTTGCCAAGGGCACGAATAACGAAATAGGAAAAAACAACGACCTTCTGTGGTACCTTCCCTCAGACCTTAAATTCTTCAAGGCTACCACAATGGGCAGAAGCATAATTATGGGAAGAAAGACCTTCCAGTCGCTCCCCAAGGCACTCCCCGGAAGAAAGAATATCGTAATTTCCTCGGATGCCGGCTTTGACGCTCCCGGAGCTACGGTTGTAACGGATATCGAGGCCGCTCTCAGGGAAAGTGAGACGGACGAGGTTTTCATCATCGGCGGAGCCAGCATTTATAAGGCATATTTCCCCGTTGCGGACAAGCTTTATATCACCGAGGTTGAGTTTGAGGACAAGGATGCGGACGTTTACTTCCCTGAAATTGACTTATCCTGCTGGAAAAGTGAAGTTCTCGACGAGGGCGAAGAGAATAACCTGAAATACAGACACATTTTATACACTAAAGCATAAAATATTGCGGAGATAATATGAACTTTTTAAAAAGCTTTGTAGGTGACAGATCCTTTTATAAAATGGCGTTCACCGTTGCAGTGCCTGTAATGCTGCAGAATTTCATAACGAACCTTGTGAATATGCTCGACAATCTGATGGTAGGCTCAGTAGGCACCGAACAGATGACGGGCGTTTCCGTTGTAAATCAGATTGTTTTCATTTTCAATCTTGCCATTTTCGGCGCAATAAGCGGTGTGGGTATTTTTACCGCACAGTTTTACGGCAAGAAGGACAACGACGGTATAAGACATACACTGAGATACAAAATTTATATCTGCATAGTGCTTTTCCTTCTGGGACTTGGCATTTTCCTTCTTTTCAATGAAAATCTCATTTCCCTTTTCCTGCACGAAAACGGTGACGGAGTTGACATTGCCGCCACGATGGGCTATGCTCAGGATTATCTTTACATTATCCTCATAGGTCTTCTGCCCTTTGCACTTGCAAATGCCTTTGCAGGCACTCTTCGTGAGACGGGCGACACCTTCACACCTATGATAACGGGACTTATTGCGGTTGTTGTAAACTGTGTTTTCAACTATCTGCTTATTTTCGACAAGCTCGGTCTTCACGCCATTGCAGGCGTTAAGGGTGCGGCTGTTGCAACGGTGCTTTCACGTTACGTGGAATTCCTGATTCTCGTGATATACTCAGTAAAGAAGAGAAAAACGAAATTCCCCTACGTAAGATATCTCTTCGACAGCCTGAAGATTCCCAAGGAGCTTACCGTTTCCGTTACGAAAAAGGCCTTTCCCATTTTCTGCAACGAGGTTTTATGGTCAACGGGTATGTCTATGCTTTCAGTTGCATATTCACTTCACGGACCTATGGTTGTTGCAGGCTACAGCATTGCAAGCACGGTAAACAACCTCTTTATGATTGCCTTCCTTTCAATGGGCTCCTCAATCGGTATTATTGCAGGAAGACTCCTGGGTGCGGAAAAGCACCTTGAGGCAGTGGATGCCGTTAAAAAGCTTACCGCATTTTCTTTCCTGCTGAGCATTGTGATGGGTGTATTTCTTTTCACCATCGGTGCAAAAATCCCCTCGTTATATGCAGAAACAGATCAGGCGGCAAAGGAGCTTGCAGTTTATTTCATAAGGGTGTTTGCCTGCGCTATGTGGATTGATTCCTTTGCAAACGCCGCATATTTCACCCTGCGCTCAGGCGGAAAAACCTTTATCACCTTCCTTTTTGATGCAGGTGTACAATGGGTCGTATCCGTGCCTGCTGCATTCCTTCTCTATTTTGCAGGTCTTTCAATCTACTGGGTATTCCCCATCGTTCAGGCACTTATGCTTGTGAAGGCAATTGTAGGTCTTACACTTGTATGCAAAAAGGTCTGGGTAAGAACGTTGATATAAAGGAGAAAAATTATGCTTATTCCCGCATTTTCAGAAAACAAGGACAGCTCAATGCTTTTATATTTTGAGGCAGACGGTGCCGATATCACAAAAATGTATAACGAGCTCGAAAAAACCTACGTCTGCTTTGAAAAAATGACTCAGACGTTAAAGGACGGCAAAAAATACGTTGTGCTTGAAATAAAGGACGAAGAATAAAAATACAAAAGAGGTAATACGGAAAAAAGCTCTGTATTACCTCTTGTTTTTTATCTGATTGTTATTCTGCAGTCGGTGTCCTCTGTTATGATAAGCTCACCGCAGGAGGGCACGTTTATGTAGCCTGCCTTGGGATTCTTTATGCTGATAACGGGTGTGGTGATATCTGCCTCAACCGTGGATTTTTCAAAGGCAAGGTCTGCCTCCTCAAGCGTACAGTTTATCATTTTAAGGTTTTCGCAGTAGCAAAGGGGCTGTGTGCCCGAAATTCTGCAATCAATAAAGGTGATGTCCTTGGCGTACCATGCAAGGTATTCACCCTTTACCACGGAATTTCTGACCACCACGTTTTCGGCGTGCCAGAAGGCATCCTTGGTATCGAAATTGCAGTTTTCAAAGGTACAGTTCTTAATGTACTGGAAGGAATACTTTCCGTGAAGGGTCACGTCCGTGAAGGTGAGATTTTCAGCCCTCAGCATAAAATATTCACCCGTGGCATCCGTCTTTTCCATATTGATATTTTTTGAAAACCAGCCGAATTCGGGGGAAACAATGCTTGAATCCGTGATTTTAATATTTTCACATTCTCTTAATGCCTTTATGCCGTGAAGCTTCGTGCTGCTGACGGTGATATTGTCGGAATACCATAAAGCAGCTCTGCAAAGCTCCGTCATTTCACAGTCCGTGATGCGAAGGGTATGCGTGTGCCAGAAGGGATAGCGAAGATTGAAGTAACAGCCCTCTGTTTCAATATTTCTGCTTTCCTTGAAGGCACTTTCTCCGTCCGCAGGACCGTCAAAGCGGCATCCCACGGCTTTTACACCGTCCGAGCCGTAAAGAGCTCTTTCTTCGTCAAAGGTTTTGTTTTCGATAATAGTCATTTTATTTTCTCTCCGTTAAAAATATAACTCAGTATAACATATAAAAACACAAAAATCCATAAATTTTCTGTTAACTAAAGCTTTGATGCAAGGCTTCTTAAAGGAGATAGGTTATAATAAGCTCTGCTATAAACACGGTCACACAGCAGGAAACGGCAACCTTGATAAGATTGAAGCCTATAGCCGCGGTGACAATACCGACTATCAGCGCCGCAATTCCCGAAACGGGTGACTGTGTGGCGTTTATGATTGCAGGGAAGGTCATTACAGCCAGGGTCACGTAAGGCACGTAATAAAGAAAGGACTTTACAAAGCGGTTTTTTATGGGCTTTCTCAGAAGCGTCATGCGAATTGCCCTTATAAGGTATGACACCGCACCCATAATAAGAATGTATATATAAATATTTTTATCCATTTGAACATTCCTCCTCTTCATCCTTTCTCGGGAAGAGAATTGCCGCCGCACCTGCAATGATAACGGTGAGGATAATTGTTCTCGTACCCTCGGCAATGTCACGGACAACGGGAAGCTGACTTGCAATAAAGCTTAAAAGGAAGCTTACCACAACAAGACCTGCAATAACCTTATCCTTCTTTGCAGGGGGAATGAAAACTGCCATAAACATACCGTAAAGGGCAACCGAAAGGGCACTTACTACGGACACGGGCAGAATATTACCTGCAATAACACCTGCCGCAGTACCTATCGCCCACAACGGCACGGCAGTACAGGAGCCGCCGTAATGATACCAGGGATTGAAAAAGCCCTCTCTTGCAATTGAAATACCGAAAAGCTCGTCCGTTACGTATACCGCGGAAAGGGGTCTGTGGAAAAAGGGCATTTTCGGATCGGTTTTCTGACTTAAGGCGCAGGACATAAGAAGATATCTTGCATTTGCAACGAAGGTGGCTACCGCCATTTCAACGTAGGATGCATTTGCGGCAATAAGAGTAAATGCAACGTACTCGCCTGCCGATGCCGCACACAGTCCGCTTGCAAGAAAGCCCTGAAATGCGGAAAGACCTGCCTCCTTGGCAAGCACACCAAGGGAAAAGGCAACGGCAAAATAACCCAGTCCTATAGGAAAGCCGTCCTTAAGTCCCAAGAGAAACGCTTTTTTATTTTCCTTGAATGAATAATTTGTGTTCAACTTAAAATACCCTCAGCATATAAATTACAAAAAAGAATTGTAGCACCAAAGCGACAGAAAATCAAGAAAAAACAAAATTTTTGCAAAACATAAAGCTCAAGCCGAATAATTTCCGGAAAGGTTTCAGATTTTCTGCAAGTGCGCCGTTTTTTCCGCAGAAAAACGGATGCAATTGCGGGAAATGTGGGACCTTAACGGAAATAGTAACACTTCCCTTATGTGCCGGAATAAACTAACTTAACAAGGTCACCGCTTAAGTTCGTCAAAGATGGTGAAAATGCGCAGAAATTGCCGTATTTATTGTTTTCGGCGGTGGCAAGCTGTACGATGGTACCGCGAACCGCCGAAAACAAAGCACAATTATTACTGATGTCGTGACAAAAAAAGAAAAAAAATATCAACCACTTTGGTCGTGGCTGATATCCTTTAATAATTTTTGTGCGTTAAAGACGGGGATTTATGCGTATTTTCACAGCTTGGGAACCCAGGGGCAGTCCATACAGTTGTCGATTCGGGACACGGGCTTTGCCCAACGGACGGCATTTGTAATGATTTTCTGCACGTTGGGATCCTTATATGTAGGATAGGTTTCGTGGCCGGGCTGGAAATAGAAAACCTTACCTCTTTCTCTTACGTAGGTAAGACCTGAGCGGAACACCTCGCCTGCATCATACCAGCCTACGAATACTGTTTCGTCGGGAGCAGGCACACCGAAGGGCTCACCGTAGGTTTCCTCACCGGGAAGCTCAAAGAATCTGCCAAGTCCCTGAGCAATGGGATGACCGGGAGCGGATACCCATACTCTTTCCATATCATCAGACTCTCTCCAGGTAAGAGAACAGCTCGTTCCCATAAGTCTCATAAAGGGCTTTGATTTGTGGGCAGAGTGAAGGAAAATTGCACCCATACCGTTCAGCACCTCTTCCTGCACTAATGCAGCAACCTCATCGGGCACCTTGTCGTGGTGGCAGTGTCCCCACCAGATAATAACGTCTGTATCACGGAGTATCTCTTTTGTGATACCGCAGTTTTCATCATCAAGAGTAGCAGTTTTTACCTCGATATCTTCTTCCTTGCCGAGGAAATCTGCAATGCAGGCGTGAATACCGTCGGGATAAATTTCACTTGCCTTACATTCGGGATCCTTTTCGTGTCTGAATTCATTCCATACAAGAACTCTTATCATAGCCATAGCTCCTTTATTTTATATTTCTTATAAAAAAGTATAGCATTAAGAGAAAAATTTTGCTATTATTATATTATACAAAAGTTACATAAATTTGTGGTGATATCGTATGAAAAAAGCAGTTTTAGAAAAGGCAAAGGACGTTGACGGCGTTACCGTGCCCGTTGAATGTCTCCAGATGGTCAAAACAATTGACCGTCCCGACCATTTTGCCCATTATCACGAATTTCTTGAAATGCTCTATCTTATTGAGGGCAGAATGAACATCCGCCTTAACGACAAGCTCTTTGAATTCAGTGAGGGTGAGCTTATAATCATCAACTCAAATGAAAGCCACAGCCTTGAATCCGTTACGGAGGAAAGCCGTTATCTCGTTATAAAATTCACCCCCAAGCTTCTTTACACCTTCCAGCAGACACCCGGAGAAGCAAGATATATACTCCCCTTTCTCAATGAAAAAAGCGATCAGCCCAGAGTCTACAGCAAGGCCTTCGTTGATGCGGCGGGAATACCTGCTCTTCTTTTTGATGCAATGGACGAATGGAATGAAAAGGGTGTAGGCTTCGAGCTTGCACTGAAGGCAGACGTGCTTAAGGTAATCCGCTTCGTTGTGAAATATTTAAGTGACAAGGGCTTCACCGTAAAGGCAAGCGTGACGGGCGGTAACATTCAGCAGACTATGAGCAATGTGCTTCAGTACATAAACGAGAATTTCACCTCGCTCAGTGAAAAGGACGTTGCGGACCGCTTCGGCATCAGCTACAGCTATTTTTCACGCTCCTTCAAGCAGACTATGAATATGAGCTTCAAGGAATACATAAATTATCTTAAAATAAACGAGGCACAGAGGCTTCTGCTGACCTCCCCCGACAGCATTCAGGATATTTCGGAAAAGCTGGGCTTTTCCTCCTCAAGCCACTTCATAAACGTGTTCAAAAAGCTTAAAAACTGCTCCCCCAAGCAGTACAAAAAAAATGTTGCAAAAAACTGAAAAACCTATTGATTTTTGATACAGATTAATATATAATCAACTCATCGAACAAATGTTTGCACATGAAAGGAATTAACAAAATGGCAGATAAGTCAAAGGCACTTGAAACCGCACTTCAGCAGATTGAAAAGCAGTACGGCAAGGGCGCAATTATGCGTCTCGGTCAGACAAATGCTCTCAACGTAGAGGCAATTTCCACAGGCTCCATTATGCTTGACCAGGCTACGGGTATCGGCGGTCTTCCCAAGGGAAGAATCGTTGAAATCTACGGTCCTGAATCATCAGGTAAAACAACTCTTGCTCTTCACGTTGTTGCAGAAGCACAGAAAAACGGCGGTGAAGCGGCTTTCATCGATGCCGAGCATGCTCTTGACCCTACCTATGCAGAGGCTCTCGGTGTTGACGTTGATTCCCTTCTTGTTTCACAGCCCGACAACGGTGAGCAGGCACTTGAAATTGCAGAATACCTTACCAGATCCGGTGCACTTGACGTTATCGTTATCGACTCCGTTGCCGCTCTTGTTCCCCGTGCGGAAATTGAGGGTGAAATGGGTGACAGCCACGTAGGTCTTCACGCCCGTCTTATGTCTCAGGCTTTAAGAAAGCTTGCAGGTGCAATTTCCCGTTCAAATACAATAGTTATCTTCATAAATCAGCTCCGTGAAAAGGTTGGCGTTATGTACGGCAATCCCGAGGTTACCACCGGCGGCCGCGCACTCAAGTTCTATGCTTCAATGCGAATTGACGTAAGAAAGACAGAACAGCTCAAGGCTCCCGGCAACGAGTTTATCGGCTCAAGAACAAGAGCAAAGATTGTGAAGAACAAGATGGCTCCTCCCTTCAGAGAGGCTGAATTTGACATTATGTACGGCAAGGGTATCTCCAAGGAGTCAGAGCTTCTTGATATTGCCGTTGAGCTTGATATTATCCACAGAAGCGGTGCCTGGTTCTCCTACGGTGAGCAGAGAATCGGTCAGGGCAGAGATAATGCAAGACAATATATTACCAATAACCCCGACTTCGCAAGAGAGGTTGAGGAAAAGGTAAGAATGAGCGATGCCTTCAAGCCCAAGAAGGCAGGTGCAGGTGCAGCTAAGCCCAAGGCTCAGGAGGATGACGACGATATTCTTGTACCCAACAACGGCAAGCTCCCCAAAATCAAAATCGACATTGCGGCTGACTGATGGAATTAGGAATCAGTGCAAGCAAGAACAATAAAATAAAGATATATGCAGACGGTGAATTTTTGTTCACCGTCCCTGCCGTTATATGGTACTCTTCAAGGTTTTCCGAGGGTGACGAGGTAACGGAGGAGGATTTAGCCGAGCTTAAAAATACGGCTGACTGCTCTCAGGCTTTTGATTCTGCAATGAGAATGCTGTCCCTTCGGGCACATTCGGAGCTTGAAATAAAGCAGAAGCTGAGACTTAAGTTTCCCGAGGAGGCAGTGCGCCACGCTGTTAAGAAATTGCAGGAGCTGGCTCTTCTTGATGACAAGAAATTTGCCTTTATGTTCGCAGAAGAATTATACCGCAGAAAGGGCTTTGCCCCGAAAAGGATAGCTCTTGAGCTGAAAAACAGAGGAATTGACGGCTCTATTGTCGAAAAAGCGGTAAATTCTCTTGATATTGACAGAGAAATCGGTATAATTAAAGTAATTGAGAAATATCATCTGACGGAAAACAGCACCCCCAAGGAAAAGGACCGCGTAATAAGACGGCTTCTTAATATGGGCTACTCCTTTTCCGATATTTCACGACACATAAATACTTACGAATAGGAAGAACACTATGCACGAAAAAATAGGCTTTATATCTCTGGGCTGTCCCAAGAATCAGGTTGACTCTGAGCTTATGCTTGAAAAGCTTGATGCCGCAGGCTTTCAGATTATTGACACCGCTTACGGCGCTGATATCGTAATTATCAACACCTGCGGTTTTATTGAAGCCGCAAAGCAGGAGGCAATTGACAACATTCTGCAGATGGTTGAATACAAGGAAGACGGTGCTGTAGGAAAGATTATTGTTATCGGCTGTCTTGCAGAAAGATACCGTGACGAGATTCTAAAGGAAATCCCCGAGGTTGACGCTGTAGGCGGTCTTGGTGTAAACGGAGATATCGTTGAATTTGTGAATAACGTGCTTAAAGGTACCGAAAAAAGCCGTTATCCCGAAAAGGAAGCCCTTCCCCTTTGCGGAAAGAGAATCCTTACCACTCCCTCACATTGGGCATACCTTAAAATTTCCGACGGCTGCTCAAACTGCTGTACATACTGTGCAATTCCCTCAATAAGAGGACCCTTCAGAAGCCGTAAGAAGGAAGAAATCATTCTTGAGGCAAAGGCCCTTGCCGCTTCGGGTGTGAGAGAAATTATTGTGATTGCTCAGGACACCACACGCTACGGTGACGATATTTACGGCAAGCCCTGCCTTGACGAGCTTCTTTACGAGCTCAATAAGATTGATGGCATTGAATGGATAAGACTTCTTTACTGCTACCCTGACAGAATCACGGATTCACTCCTTGAGGCTATGCGCGACTGCGAAAAGGTGCTTCATTATATCGACCTGCCTCTTCAGCACGCTTCAGGAAAAATCCTCAGGGCTATGAACAGGCACGGTGACGACAAGAGCCTTCTTGAGCTTATTGAGAAAATCCGTTCCTATATGCCCGACTGTGTTCTGAGAACCACCTTCATAACGGGCTTCCCCGGTGCAACCGAGGAGGATTTTGAAATTCTTTCACAGTTTGTGAACGATGCACGCTTTGACAGATTGGGCTGCTTCTCATACTCCCCCGAGGAGGGCACCCCTGCAGAAAAGCTTCCCGACAGAGTTGATGCCGAAACGGCTGTCCGCAGAGGCGAAATCATTATGGAGCAGCAGTACGGCATATTCACTGATAAGCTTGAGGCACTTCTCGGTCAGACCGTAAAATGTGTCATTGAGGGCTACGACCCCTATTCCGACAGCTATTCGGGCAGAACCTGGATGGATGCTCCCGAAATTGACTCGGGTATAAGCTTCGTATCCGAAAGAGAGCTTGGCATCGGTGAAGCAGTTGACGTGCTCATTACTTCCACAGACGAATACGACCTTATAGGCACAGCTGATTTTTAATTTTTTCTGAGAGGATTATTATGAACTTACCTAACAAGCTCACAATTATAAGAATGGTGCTGACCCCCATTTTCCTTTTCGTGTTTATGGCACCCTTTATTCCCTATCATTATTTTATCGGACTTGCCGTTTACGTCGCGGGGTGTATCACAGACTTTCTTGACGGAAAAATTGCCCGTAAGTACAATCTTATTACCACCTTCGGCAAGCTCGCTGACCCCGTTGCAGACAAAATGCTTACAACTGCGGCACTTTTAGCCCTTATGAATGCAGGTCTTTGCAGTCTTTACATAGTATTTATTGTACTGACCCGTGAATTTGCCGTAACGAGCGTAAGACTTGCCGCATCCGCTCAGGGTGTTGTTATCCCTGCAAACATCTGGGGCAAGGCTAAGACCGTTTCACAGATGGTATCAACCATACTCATAATGCTTTTAATGGCAGTAAATTCTACGGGCGTTCTTCCCGAGAGCTTCCCCCTTAATGTGATTTCTCAGGTGCTTTTGTGGATAACTGCCGTGCTTGCAGTAATTTCAGGTATAATTTACATCAAAGACGGTGTAAAGCAGATAGATTTCAGCAAATAATTTGTAAAGGATACTTATTATGGAACGCAGAGATAAAATCAACTACTACCTTGACCTTGCAGAAATTGTTTCACAGCGCACAACCTGCCTTCGCAGACGCTACGGCGCAGTAATTGTAAAAAATGATGAGGTTATTTCAACGGGCTACGTGGGCGCACCCCGAGGCAGAAAGAACTGCACCGACCTCGGCTACTGCATCCGCACGGAATTGCAGATTCCCAGAGGAGAGAGATATGAGCTTTGCCGTTCCGTACACGCTGAGGCAAATGCAATTATCAGCGCAAGCCGTGACAAGATGATTGACGCTACGCTTTATCTTACGGGTGTTGAGGTTGCTGACGGCAGCTACGTTTCAAACTCCTGCTGCTGCAGTATGTGCAAGCGTATGGTTATCAATGCCGGCATCAGGGAGGTAATTATCCGTGACGATAAGGATAATTACAGAATCATCCCCGTTTCCGACTGGATCGAAGACGATGAATCCCTCATCGGCAAGCTCGGATATTGAAAAAAATCCATAAAGCACCCTCTTTGACGCACGAATATTAATTATGGGTATCTGCCACTATCAAAATGACAGATACCCTTTATTTTTTGCCTCGAAAAAAATTTTTAAATGTGCTTGATTTTCGGCTCTTCGCGGTACCAGCGTACAGCTTGCCAGAGCCGAAAATCACAAAGAGTGCACTTTCTGCCCTTTTTTCACATCTCTGACCAACTGACTTCTGACTTTGTCAGGTTAGTTTTATCACACACGCAAGGCAGCTCAGAGGTATTTCCGCTAAATGCCCATATTCCACCCGTCTGCATCCGCTTATCTGCGGATAATCGGCGCATCCGAGTAAAATATGAACATTTCCCGTCAAACGGGAAAAACCTGCCACCTTTTCAGTGACAGGCTTTTTATTTTATTTGTTTAAGAGGTCATTCTTCTTAATGAAATCAATTGTTTCGTCAACTGTTGTGAAGGCAAGAGCAACTGTTGTGTCTGCGGCACCGTAATAGATTGCTATCTTACCCGTTTCGCTGTCGGAGAGGGCTGCGCAGGGGAATACTACGTTGGGAACGTCACCTACACACTCGTAAAGCTCGTGGGGAGCAAGAAGGAAGCAGTCTGCACGGTGAAGTACCTTCCAGGGCTCGTCCTTATCGAGGATTGCGGCACCCATTGAATATGTAAAACCGTTACAGGAGGTAAGAACACCATGGTAGAACATAAGCCAGCCCTCATCGGTCTCGATAGGTGTGGGGCCCGCTCCTACCTTTGTCATTTCCCAGTTCTTTTCGGGCTTCATAACGAAGCGGTGCTTGCCCCAATAGGTAAGGTCCTTACTGTGGCTTAAGAAAATATCACCGTAGGGGGTGTGGCCTCTGTCGCAGGGACGGATAAGAAGAAGGAATTCGTCGTTTACCTTACGGGGGAAGAGAACGCCGTTACGTGCTACGGGATAGCAGGCATCCTCAAGCTGAGTCCATTCCTTGAAATCAGTTGTATATGCAATACCGATTGTTGTGCCGTGGGGAGTGAGGTTTACCCATGAAAGATAGTACTTACCGTCGATTTCGCAAAGACGGGGGTCATAGCCTCTGAAAATAACCTTTTCTTCAAGCTCCCAGTTGATAGCGTCCTTACTGTAGCCCACAACAAGTGTGTGGTCACGGCTCATAACGTCAACACGGAAAACACCTGCAAAGCCGTCACCGTAGGGTACAACTGCAGAATTGAAGATGCTGTTTGCCATATAGAGGTTATCTCTTGTGATTATGGGGTTGCCGTCGTATCTCCATACGGGATATCTGTAGCCCTCGGGCTTATCCTGCCAGGGGATATTGGGGATTTTTGCGCCAATAATTTTAGCCATAATTTTTCTCCTTTATTCTTTATAGGCTTATTATACCATACTCTGATACGGTAAACAAGCATACTTTTATTTGTTGACCGAGCGCAGTACCGCGTTGCCGTCACGGGTGTACTGCACCACCGTCATTGAGATATTTTCAAGTGCAAATCTGAACACGTGGGGCTTTACACCGATTGCCGTGGGTATAAGATATTCCAGCATTCCGTGATGGGAAAAAACTGCGACACGCTGACCGAAAGTAAAGCGGTCCTTTATGTATGAAATAACCCTTTGGGCACGAAGCACATTATCTTCATATTTTTCACAAAGGAAGGAATATTCTTCAGTTCCGAAAAGCTTTTGGCACATTTTTGTATTATCGTAATATTTTCTAAGATATTCCTCACTGCAGCCGTAATATCCCACACTGCAGCCGCACTCAACAAGCTCGGGACAGATTTCAAGCACAGGATGCTCCTCTTTTGCACTGCACACACCTGCTGCCGTTCTGAAGCTTCTGAGAAGCGAGCTTGTAATATATGCATCAACGGGCACATCCCGAAGTCTTTTTCCAAGCTCACGGCACTGCTGTTCACCCTCCTTGGTCAGCTGTCCGTCACATTGGTCACGATCCCCTGTGTCATCATAATCCGTCTGAGCGTGGCGGATAAAAATTATTTCAAGAATGTCTTTATTTTCCATTTGCATCCTCCGTCAGCAACTGCTGTTCCTTATAGAATTTTCTTACATTTATAAAAGCACTTATAATACAGTAGAAGCAATAAACTGCATAAATAAGGTAGGTTGTCTGCTTGTAATCAACAATTACCATCTGCACGGAAAGAAGAAGGGTGACTACCGCTGTCACTATCCAAAGATATGTATATTCAACGTAGGCGAGCATTGTAAGAACGGGCACCACGAAGCCTAAAAGGAAGGAGATGCTGTCAAGTATTGCATATTCGTAGTCAAGGTGCATAAACACCAAAGCAAGCACCGCCCAAAGGGCAAGAAGCACCGCCGACAGGAGAATTCGCATTTTATCTGACATACGCTTGAAAACTACAGTCTTTTTGTAGGCATTTTTCTTCCAGCGGAAGAAGGTCATAAGCTGAACGGGGAAGCTGAAAAGAAAAGATGACGCAGCGGAGGCGTAAACACCCATATAAATATAGGCGCCCGTGTATATAAGTGAATTTACCGCACCGCAAAGTGCACCCACACGGTTTGCCTCTGACTGAAAGCCCATAACAAAAAGGGAAATAAAAAGCGGAATCATCAGGAAAAATTCCTGCCGGCATAATATACCTGCAACAAGAATTGCGGCACCCGTTATGCCGATTAATATTTTTTTACTGTTTTTCATATATACTCTCCCCAGGAAAATTTCGGTTTACATTGTAGCACACCGAAAGCCCTTTAGCAATAAGAGGTATGCAAAAACCTTCATTTTCACATACCTCTTAATATTATCTTCCGTGAAATCTTTTAAGATCCCTTTTTATCTGCTCGTCCTTCATCCTATTAAGCTTCTTTTCATCAATATCAACATAAACACAGGTTCTGCATAAGCCCGTAATATCAAGCTCAACGTTGCTTACCTGACATTCATTGTTTTCCTGATACAAGCAAAATCTGTTCTCGCATATCATTTTTATCACCTCTGGGATGATTTTACACAAAAAATCTCAGAATATCAAGTACTTGAAGCATTTTATTTTAATTACGCTCTATACTTTTATCAAGTAATTGAAGTAATGAGGTGCGTACAGATGCTTTTAGGTGAAGCAATATCCTTCAGAATAAAGGAGCTTTGCAAGGAAAGAGGACTTTCCCAATACGGTCTGCACAAGCGTTCGGGTGTTCCGCAGTCCACTCTCAGCACAATAATAAACTGCAAATTTCCGGGAATGAAGCTTCGTATCATATATGAGATATGTGAGGGTCTTGAAATTTCACTCAACGACTTTTTCGATTCCCCCGTTTTCGACAGAGAAAATATAACTGATTAAAATAAGGACACATTCAGCGAAGAATGTGTCCTTTGTGATTATTGATTTAAGCTGCTGCTTCTGCGTTAGCTGTACCGAGAATCATCTGAAGAGCTTCAACAAGCTGTCCTTCGCTTGCTTCATCAATTGTTACGGTGATTGTGTCACCCTCGTTGAAGAGGACTACCATATCAGCAACGTCTGCGGCAACGTAGTAGTAAACACCTGAGTTATCAAGCTCAATGTAGAAGTAGGTGTTGCCGTTTACAACTGTTGAGCGGATGTCTGTTACTGTACCGGTGATGTTTGCAAGCCCTGTTTCACCGTCACCCTGAGAGGGTCTGTTTGCGGAAACGTCAAAGTTGATGTCGATTACAACTGAGGGGCTCAGAGCCTTAAGACCCTTGATGTATTCGCTTACTGCGGAAGCAAGGTCGTCGTTTTCACCTGCAGGGATAGCAACAACGTTGTACTGCTGAACGTTAACCATAGCATAGGACTTAACGATGTTTGCGCTGTCCTTGAGAGCCATGAAGTAGGTTGCCTCACCGTCGATGTTGAGAAGGATGGGGAAAGCTGCCTTCCAGCCCTTATCGGAAACCTTACCCTGTGCGGAAAGCTGAGCTGCTGCCTCAGTAGCACCGGTTGTGTTGTAGAAGAAGCCTTCCTTGGTTCTCTGGTTAATGAAGAAGAAGCCGAGGATTGAGTCGTCGGAGGTAACGGAGGTAACACCCGTGTAGAGGTAAACGTCGTCACCTACAGCGATGAAGGAGTAGCCCTGAGAAGCCTGCTTAACACCGGACTGACCGATGATGGAGTTCCAGAAGCCGCCTGCATACTTACCGAGGTAGTTATACTGCTGAACAAGAAGGTCAGCGTCGAAAGCCTGGTCAATCCAAGCGATTTCGGAGCTGTCAGCACCGATTTCCTCTGCTGAGTAGTAAATATCCTCACCGGTTACAGCGTCAACAAGAATAACGCCTGCAACGTCGTCACCGCCTACAAGACCGACGGTCTTTTTAATGTGCTCAACCACCCAGTAGGGTCTGCCGTTATCATCAATTTCAAAGGAGGTATCACCGAAGATGTATGTGGGATACTGGAAGCGGAGATGTCTTTCAAGATATTCGTTGAAATGCTCTGCTGTTGAATAGGTGATGTCGAATTCAGTAATAAGCTGAGCCTCCTGAGTATTGAGGTTAACTCTTACATAGCCGGGAATACCCTCATACTCTGCGCTTAAAACAGAGTTTGTTGCCCACTTGAAGATGTCACCGTACTGAAGGGGGTAAACTCTGTAGGGAGAGCCCTTGTAGTTGATCTGTGTGGAGTCACTTTCAAGAATTTCGAACTGAGATTCAAGACCGAGTGCTGAGAAGTCACCGAGGGTCTTGTCAGCAAGTGCACGGGCTGCATCCTTGTCGATAAGGGGAACCTTGTCGAAGTCGGAAATGCTGTCGATTACGGAGATTGTGTTGTCAAACTCTGCATTGTCGATTGTAAGAATCTCTGCATAGTCCTTTGCACGGAAGAAGGGGCTGGAGATAACGTAACCAACGCCTACAACAAGCGCAAGAACAAGGCCGATAGCAATGGGTGCTATGGACTGTCTTCTTACATAGGGAACGTATTCGGGCTTATAGAAGGCACCTGAGGTAACAAATGCGGAGCCTACGTATGAAGCGAGAACAACAGCCCAGTAAATATAGAAGTCATAGGACTGGAAGTTCATGGGGGGAAGCAGGAAGTAATATGCAACCACTGCTACAATAAGTGTGATGATGATGTTGATAACAATCTTAAGACCTGCCTTTTCGGGGGGAATAAGCACGTCCTTTACGCTTTTTTTCTTACCGCTGTCAGAAAAATCTACTTTGATAGGATCCATTTTTCTTCTCCTTTTGTTTTTTTCAATAGTTAATTATTTTACGGGAATAAGCTTTTCCTTGCCGCCCATATAAGGACGAAGAGCAACGGGAATGTTTACGCTGCCGTCCTCATTGAGGTTGTTTTCAAGGAAGGCAATAAGCATTCTGGGAGGAGCAACAACGGTGTTGTTGAGTGTGTGTGCAAGATACTTGCCGTCCTTACCGTTGACTCTGATTTTAAGTCTTCTTGCCTGAGCATCACCGAGGTTTGAGCAGGAGCCTACCTCGAAATACTTGCCCTGTCTGGGTGACCATGCCTCAACGTCGATTGACTTTACCTTAAGGTCTGCAAGGTCTCCTGAGCAGCACTCAAGTGTTCTTACGGGAATATCAAGGCTTACGAAGAGGTCAACTGTGTTCTGCCAGAGCTTGTCAAACCACATTTTGCTGTCCTCGGGCTTACATACAACTACCATTTCCTGCTTTTCAAACTGGTGGATTCTGTAAACGCCTCTTTCCTCGATACCGTGAGCGCCCTTTTCCTTACGGAAGCAGGGTGAATAGCTTGTAAGTGTCTGGGGAAGTGTTTCCTCGGGTACGATTGTGTCAATGAACTTACCGATCATTGAATGCTCGCTTGTACCGATAAGGTAAAGGTCCTCACCCTCGATTTTATACATCATAGCTTCCATTTCTGCGAAGCTCATAACGCCTGTAACAACGTCACTTCTGATCATAAAGGGAGGAATGCAGTACGTAAAGCCTCTGTCAATCATAAAGTCTCTTGCATAAGAGATAACTGAGGAGTGAAGTCTTGCGATATCACCCATAAGGTAATAGAAGCCGTTACCTGCAACGCGTCTTGCACTGTCAAGGTCAATGCCGTTGAAGCGCTCCATAATATCAGTGTGATAAGGCACGGGGAAGGAGGGTACAAGGGGCTCGCCGTAGCGCTGAACCTCTACGTTTTCGCTGTCATCCTTACCTATCGGCACGGATTCATCGATGATGTTGGGGATAATCATCATAATCTTTGTAATTTTTTCCTGAAGCTCAGCTTCCTTTGCTTCTGCAGCGGCAAGAGCCTCGGACTGCTCGTTTACGACCTTCTTCATTTCCTCTGCCTCTTCCCTTTTGCCCTGACCCATCAGAGCACCGATCTGCTTTGAGAACTTGTTTCTTGAAGCACGAAGGTTGTCTGCCTCCGTCTTATTCTTTCTGCTTTCAACGTCGAGAGCTAAAACCTCGTCAACCAGAGGAAGCTTGCTGTCCTGAAACTTCTTCTTTATGTTTTCTCTGACTGCATCGGGATTTTCTCTTAAAAATCTTATATCAATCATCTTTTAATCCTCCGAAAAAAGTTTTGCCAATTTCTGTAAGTCTTCCGCATCGAAAAACTCAATTTCAATTTTACCGCCCTTGCCTGAATTCTGAACGGTAACCCTTCTTGCAAGTACACCTGAAAGTGAAAGCTCCACCTCGTCGTAGAACTTATCTCTTGCCTTTTTGGGAGCCTTGTCCTTTTTAGGCTTCTTGAGTGCCTTTACAAGCTGTTCGGTCTGTCTTACAGATAACTGTTTTTCAACAATTTCCGCCGCGATGTCGGAAATTAATTTTTCATCCTCAAGTCCTAAGAGTGCTCTTGCATGTCCGGAGGAAAGCTTTCCCTCTTCCACCAGCTTCATAACGTCCTTCGGTAGGGCGAGAAGTCTTAATGCATTTGCAATTGCGGGACGGGATTTTGAAAGCCTTTCTGCGGCCTCCTCCTGAGTAAGTCCGTATTCCTCTATAAGCTTTCTGATACCTGCGGCTTCTTCAATGGGGTTAAGGTCCTCACGCTGAAGATTTTCTATAAGTGCGATTGCCGCCGCCTCGGCATCAGTAAGGGATTTTATGATTACGGGCACCTCGGAAAGACCTGCTCTTCTTGCGGCACGGTAACGTCTTTCACCTGCCACGATTTTATAGGAGCCGTCCGACATAGGTCTTACAAGAAGGGGCTGCAGCACGCCGAATTCTCTTATGGATGCTTCAAGCTCTGCCAGAGCCTCCTCCGCAAATTTTGTACGGGGCTGTCCGCGGTCAGGCTCAATATCACTTATGGGAAGAATCACTGAGCCGCCCTCTGAGAGAGCATCTGCGGAATTATCAAGAAAAAGACTGTCAAAGCCCTTACCGAGACCGCCTTTTTTAGTCGCCATTTATTTACCTCCTGTCCTGCTTTGACAAGAACTCGTCGGAGAAGTCTGTGTAAGCCTCCGCTCCCTTTGAGCGTTTGTCAAAATATATTATGGGCTGTCCGAAGCTGGGAGCCTCCGACAAGCGTACATTTCTGGGAATAGTGGTAGAATATACCTTTTTTGGGAAGAATTTCTTAACCTCGTCAACTACCTGCTGGGTAAGATTGAGTCTTCCGTCGTACATCGTAAGAAGAACTCCTTCAAGCTCTAAGTACGGATTATAAAGTCGTTTTATGTTTCTTGCAGTTGCCATTAACTGCGAAAGTCCTTCAAGTGCGTAATATTCACACTGAATAGGCACAAGGAAAGTATCGGAAGCGGTCAGCGCATTGAGAGTGATAAGACCGAGTGAGGGGGGACAGTCAAGGAAAATATAGTCATACTTGTCCCACAAGGGTGCAAGAGCATTCTTGAGAAGATTCTCACGGTTTTTGATATCTATAATCTCAAGCTCTGCGCCTGCAAGATTCATATTTGAAACCATAAGGTCAACACCCTGAAACTCGGTGTGTATAACAGCCTCTTCACCCTTATTGTTGCCCACAAGCACGTCATAGGATGAAACCTTTATTGCTCTTTTATCTACTCCAAAGCCGCTTGTGGAATTTCCCTGAGGGTCAATATCAACAAGAAGAACGTTTTTGCCCTTAGCTCCGATGCAGGCGGCAAGGTTGACAGCTGTAGTGGTCTTCCCTACTCCGCCCTTCTGATTAAGCACAGCAACAGTCTTTGCCATCAGCGGCTCCTCCTTATATTATAATATACTATTATTATATATTTTAACATATAATACAATATAGTATACCAAAGCGTATAAGAAAAATCAATACGAAATGAAAATTATTATTGTTTCACGTGAAACAAGCAAGCTGAAGTAATAGGTAAAAAGTAATAGTGAATAGTGACACTGCATGAAGACGCTTCGCGTCTTGATAATATTATAATTTTACGTTAAATTAACTTTTGTAACTCACTTCTTCACTCTTCACTATTACGAGCTTGCGAGTAACAAGGTTCTCCAAAACATAGAAATCTTTGATTTCGTTTTGTTTTGTGAGGTTCTTATTATCTTTTACCTGTTACTTTCCAAACAGAAAGACCGCCGACGAATCAGCGGTCTTCCTGTTTGGATGTGGGGTGTGAAAGAGAAAGATATGGGCTGTATGATAAAGAGAAACATCTCTAAACCATCTTATTTATGGTGACAGTGTATGTAATTCTGCTGTCATCCGATGATTTTTCACAGTCTGCACTGATGCCTGATGCCTTCATAGTATCAACTGCATGCTCGATAGTGTTTTCAAAAATACGGAAATCCTTATATTTTGCAGCAAATACTGCCCTCTTCGGGATTTTTTCGGTAAGCTCCATAGCCTCACGGAAGCTGCAGCCCGAGGAAATAATCAGCTCGGTAATTTCATTCTGCCGTGTCGGGTCCTCAATGCCTGCAATGGCGTTGGCTGTGGTTTCATTGATATTTCCCGTCATAATCTTCCATTTAACGTTATCGGGAAGAGATAATAGGCGCATTCTTGATAAAAGCAGACCTTCCGGCACCGAAAGGCTGTCCGAAATATCGGAAATACTCATTCTTTCGCGGAGCTCATCAATTATAGCTGCAAGCTCAAGAAAGTGAAGCTCTTTTCTGTGAAGATTTTCCGCTATATTATATAAGGCTGAATTATATTCATTCACGTTCATAAGCACACAAGGAAGCTCCGTACAGCCCGCAATTATTGCGGCACGGCGGCGTCGCTCACCCGATATAACACGGTAGCAGCCGCCATTTTCCCGTCTTACCGTAAGAGGATTCAGTATTCCCACGGAGCTTATTGAATCAGAAAGCTTATATAATTCATCAAGGGACACTACCCTTCTGGATGAATAATCGGCAGGAAGAATGTCCTCTATGGGCACAAGAAGTATTGAGCCGCCTGTTTTAACCTTATTTCTGAGCATCATACACCAAAAAATAAACTGTGATATTCGGCAGGTTTGTCCTGCAAGCAAAGAATACCACAGCTATAGTGCATAATATAGAAAATTGTGTCTGTAAAATAAATGAATTTATGATAATTAAAGGGGCTTTTTGGATATCTGAGCAAAGGCTCTCGGGTATTTTGTCGGAGTCTGCGATAACTTCTTGGCAATAATTATCTCTCTTTCACTGCCGTCGGGGATAATATATCTGTGCTTATCGGTAACCTTAGCGCCCAGATTTGCAATTGCACCGCATCCGCGCTGGTCTTCCTCAGAAGATAAAACAGCTTTAAGAGGTGCAAATACACCGCCAACCCTTACAAGAGGTACGGAATATTCGGCAAGTACGTTAAGGGATGCCACGGCACGGGAGGTTACAACGTCAAATTTTTCTCTGAATTCAGGCTTTTTTGCCGCATCCTCAGCACGGATAGTTATAACGTTACCCTGAATGCCAAGCTCTTTAAGAAGAAATCTTATAAAATCAAGCTTTTTATTGACAGAATCAATCATTGTGATATCAAAGGTCGGCTCTGCGCAAAGAAGTGCCGCACCGGGAAAGCCGGCTCCAGTGCCGACGTCGATTATCCTCTTGCCGACGAGGTCACAGAATTTCATAAGACAGAGACTGTCTGCAAAATGCTTGATAACTATATCATCGGGAGCGGTTATTGCAGTAAGATTTACCTTATTATTATAATCAACAAGAAGCTCTGCGTATTTATCGAATCTGTCAACAGCCTCGTCGGTGATGCAAATACCGAGTGTGTCGCAGGAGCTTTTTAAGAGTTCCTTGGAAATCATCAGTTACTACTCCCCTTTCCGTTTTTTGCAAGATATATAAGAAGCACGGATATATCTGCAGGGCTTACGCCTGAAATTCTTGAAGCCTGACCGATACTGCGGGGTCTGATTCTGGAAAGCTTCTCAATTGCCTCAGTTCTGAGGTTGATAACATCCTTATAATCTATATCCTCGGGAATCAGTTTTTCCTCAAGACGGCGCATTTCGTGCACCTGAGAAAGCTGTCTTTTGATATATCCTTCATATTTAAGGTCAATTTCCACCTGCTCGAATACCTCATAGGGTAAATCGGGGCGGTTTTTGTCAAATTCCGTAAGAGCCTCATAATTGAGCTGAGGCCTTCTGATAAGGTCTGCAAGCTTACAGCCCGTGGTGAGTGCAGATGTTTCACGTGAAACAAGCATCTTATTTATCGCCTCTGAGGGCGCTATCACAGTGGATTCAGTTCTCTTTCTCTCAATATCTATAAGCTCTAATTTATGTAAGAATCTGTCGTATTTCTCCTGAGATACAAGTCCCAGGTCATAGCCGGACTTAAGAAGACGGATATCTGCATTATCCTGACGAAGAATAAGTCTGTATTCGCTTCGTGAGGTCATCATTCTGTAGGGCTCGTTACAGCCCTTGGTTACAAGGTCATCAATAAGCGTGCCGATATAAGAGCCTGAGCGCTCAAGAATGAAGGGCTCCTTACCCTGACATTTAAGCGCAGCATTTATACCTGCAACAAGTCCCTGAGCGGCGGCCTCCTCGTATCCGCTTGAGCCGTTGAACTGTCCTGCACCGAAAAGACCGTCATAATGAAGGAATTCAAGTGTGGGCTTAAGCTCAAGAGGGTCAACACAGTCGTACTCTATAGCATAGGCATTTCTCATAATCTGACAGTTTTCAAGACCCTTGATGGAGTGCACGAATGCCTCCTGAACGTCTACGGGCAAGGACGAGGAAAGACCCTGAAGATACATCTCCTCGGTATCAAGTCCGCAGGGCTCAATGAATATCTGATGGCGCTCCTTATCGGAGAAGCGCACCATCTTATCCTCTATACTGGGACAATATCTTGGGCCCACACCCTCTATCACACCACCAAATAATGGGGATCGGTGGAGATTTTCCATAATTATGCGCTTGGTTTCCTCATTGGTGTAGGTTATGTGGCAGGAAAGAATATTCTGAGGCCTTTCCTCGGTTGAGAAGGAAAAGGGCACTACCCTTTCGTCACCCTGCTGCTCCTCAAGACCTGAGAAATCAACGCTTCTTCTGTTTACTCTTGAGGGAGTTCCCGTCTTGAAGCGACGAAGACCTATCCCCTGCTTCTTAAGGGATTCAGAAAGCCCCACTGCCGGGAACATTCCGTCGGGACCGCTTGAATATACCTTATCACCCACGTAAATCTTTCCGTCAAGGAAGGTGCCCGTGGCAAGAATAACCGCTGATGCGTGATAAACACAGTCAAGCTGAGTTTTTAATTCCCATAAGGAATTATCGAGTTTTGAAAGAGAAACAATCTCTGCCTGAACAAGGGTAAGATTATCCTGCTTTTCAAGGGTGTTTTTCATATATTTGGAGTATTCACGTCTGTCAATCTGTGCTCTGAGGGAATGGACGGCAGGACCCTTACCGAGATTCAGCATACGGCTCTGCAGAGTGTTCTTGTCAGCGGCAACGCCCATTTCACCGCCCAGCGCGTCAATTTCACGTACAAGATGCCCCTTTGACGTACCGCCGATTGAAGGATTACACGCCATATTGCCTATCCAGTCAAGATTTATGGTAAAGCACACCACGCTGCAGCCCAGTCTTGCGGCAGAAAGGGCGGCTTCTATGCCTGCATGACCTGCACCGATTACGGCAATATCAAATTTTCCGGAAAAATAATCCATGATATACTCCTTAAACAGCATTTGATAACAAATAATTATAACATGGAATTTATGATAATGCAATAATCTGATATTGCATTATTTACGAGATGTATTATAATAACATTATAAGAACATAAATACTTGTATAAGGTGAATTCAGGATGTCTACTATTGCAGCAATTGCCACGCCCAATGCGGCAGGCGGTATCGGAATAATCAGAATATCGGGTGAAGATGCCATTACGGTAGCCGAAAGGTGCTTCACGCCCTTTTCAGGTAAGAAATTATCGGAAATGAAGGGCTATACTGCGGCTTACGGGCAGATTTCAGACGGCGACTCCCCTGTTGACGAGGCTGTTGCAGTGGTTTTCCGCGCACCGAAGAGCTACACGGGTGAAAACGTAGTTGAGCTTTGCTGTCACGGCGGACTTTTTATAATGAACAAGGTATTAAGGCTTGTTTTCAGGCTTGGAGCCTCCCCTGCCGCTCCCGGTGAATTCACAAAAAGAGCATTTCTTAACGGAAAAATGGACTTAGCTCAGGCTGAAAGCGTTATGAACGTTATTTCCGCCTCGGGTGAAGCCGCACTCAATGCCGCAAGAAACACTCTTCAGGGCAACGTCAGCAAGAAAATCGGAGAGATATGCTCCTCCCTTATAAACTCAGCGGCTGCCTTAGCCGTATGGAGTGACTACCCCGACGAGGATATTCCTGCAGTTGAAACCGATGCACTTTATAAAACTCTTACGGAAAACGAGAAGGAGCTTGACGCCTTAATCAGAAGATACGACAGCGGAAGGGCTGTTACCGAGGGCGTGAATACCGTAATCTGCGGTAAGCCCAACGTTGGAAAATCCACTCTTATGAACGTGCTTTCGGGCTGTGAAAGGTCAATCGTAACCTCCGTTGCAGGCACCACGAGAGACGTTGTTGAGGAGACCGTAAGGGTCGGTGACATACTTTTAAGGCTTGCCGATACGGCAGGGATCCACGACACCGAGGACGAGGTTGAGAGCATCGGTGTCAGTATTGCGAAGTCAAGAATCACCACCGCAGACCTTGTTCTTGCCGTGCTTGACGTGTCCCGTCCTCTGGATAACGAGGACAGAGAGCTTCTCACTCTCTGCAGAGAAAAGCGCTGTCTTGCCATTATAAACAAGTCGGATTTAAGTCCTCAGTTCACTGAGGAGGATGTAAGATTATACATTCCTCACGTAATCACTCTTTCTGCAAAAGAGGGCGGGGAAGAGGAGAAAATAAGAGAAGCCCTTGAAGAGCTTCTCGGCACGGGCGGACTCGACTTTTCTCAGGAGATGCTTGCCGCCGACAGACAGTACGAGTGCGCAAGGCAGGCTCTTCAGTGTATAAACGAAGCAAAATTTGCCATTGACTCGGGGCTTACAATTGATGCCGTAAACGTCAGCATCGACTGTGCAATTGAACAGCTTCTGACACTGACGGGAAAGAAGGCAAGCGAGGAAATCGTAAACGAGGTCTTCTCGAAATTCTGCGTAGGAAAGTAAGAGCCCTATTACATTATATAAGGGCTTGCGGAACAATTATCAAAAGCAGCAAAAAAGGGGAGTGCCGTCAGAAAATTATCAGCATCCCCAGTGCAGTTACCGCCGCACCCGAAAGAGCGGCAATTGAAAATTTAAGGAAGAACCGAAGCTTCTCCCCACGTCCTGAAGCTGATTTTTCACGGGGTGGGGGAGAGGCATTTTTAATAAGCTCATCTGCACTGCTTCTGATTCTCAGCTCACTGATTTCCGAGAACTCGGGCTTCACAAAGAATATGACCCTTTCAAAATAAATGCTGTCGGGCTGAGGAATTTCCACCACCTGACGGTTTACACCTTTAAGCATCGCAAAAACCTCCAATACTATATATAGTAATTATTGACTGAAATCTGATTTCAAGTCATAATAAAGAAAATTAATCTTAGGATTTTACATGCAAAAATAACCAAAAAATCAAATTCCGACAAAAATGCAAAAAGTGGCTGATAAACGCCTTGTTAATTTTTTAACAATATATACCTGAAAATACATCTTGTGGAAGGGTAGCTTTCATGCCACACTATATCCGATTTGCCTGAATTCGCAGTATTTTCCCTTTATTTCCAAAAAGACATTAAGTGCAAAAAAAGGCCTATTTTGTCGTTGTAAATTTTAATGTAAATGTTTTTATACTTTTTGTATATTGTCAATAACCAACAAAATGTTAATAACTCTGTTGATAATGTTAATAACTACCCCTTAAAACCCTTGATAACCCTTGATTTGGGCAGTTATCAACTGTTGATAACTCAAGTTGGGGAACCTTTGTTAAACTTTTAACATATACAGTTAGTTTTTTTATCTTGCCATCTATACAAAATGGAGATATTTTTAAATAGAATTTTCCGAAAATTTTATTTAAATTGCCAACAGCGGAAGGACGTGTAAAATGGAGCTTATAAAAGAGAACAATAACACAAGACTTTGTGGTCACGTGCCCTTCAACGTGGGGCTTACCCTTGACTGCGGACAGGCCTTCAGGTGGGAGAAAACGGGGGAGAATACATACCGCGGAATCGCCTTCAGAAGGGAGCTGACACTGAAGGACGAGGGGGACAGCCTTCTGTTTCTTAACACGGAAAAGGATGAAATAAAGGAAATATGGGCTGATTATTTTGATCTTAACCGTGACCACACTGCGATTATGAAAAGGCTTTCGGGAGACAGCTTTATAAAGGAAGCCTACAGCCGCTTCGGCGGAATTCACATTCTCCGGCAGGAGCCCTGGGAGACACTCTGCTCCTTCATAATTTCCGCCTGCAATAACATTCCGAGAATAAAGGGTATAGTAAACCGCCTTTCGGAAAAAGCGGGAGAAAGGACGGAAAACGGCTTCGCCTTTCCCGATGCAAGGGTCTTAGCCACTATGACCGAGGAGGATCTCAGCTGCTTACGGGCAGGCTACAGAGTACCCTATATCCTTGATGCCGCAAGACGGGTGGCAGAGGGTGAAATTGACTTTGACAGAATCAGGACCCTGACCGAGGAGGAGGCAAGAAAGGAGCTTATGAAAATAAAGGGCGTGGGCAGAAAGGTTGCCGACTGCACACTGCTGTTTTCACTGGGCTTTACGGATTGCTACCCCGTGGACAGACACATTGAAAGAGCCACAAGGGAGCTTTATCCCGACGGTCTTCCGGAGTTTTTCTCACCCGACAGAGGGCTTGCACAGCAATATATATTTACTTCACGAATAAAATAAAAAACGGATAATTATACATTTAATCTGTATAATTATCCGTTTCTGTTATTTGGTATTTTTATGTGCTTCAGCTGTTTTTCTCGGAGAGCATTTCAACAAGCTGCGACATATCCTCACTGAGTCTGCCCTGATTTTCCTTGGCAATGAGCATTCGTCTTTCGTTGAGTGCCTTATACATATCAAGCTTCTTCTGACCGTCAAGGTCGTAGAAGAACAGAGGAATGGTTCTTATGATATGGGGGAACATATTGCCTGCGGCATAAAGGGCAAATACCTTTCTGTAAACGTCAACGCTGTCCTGAGCCCAGTAGGTGGAATCGATTGTAGTATCGTATCCCGTCCATTTAAGCACCCATAATGCCATAAGAGTGTTGAGAGGCTGAGTCAGCTTATAGATGTAATCCGTAAGAAGACCGAAGGTGCCGTCGGGACGCTCACCCGTAAGATACTCCGTGTAGTCGTTGATTTCACGGTCAATCTCACCCTCAAAGGCAGTGGCAGGAGCATTGTTGAGTCCGTTGAGACCGTAGCCGATGCAGAAGAATATACCCGAAAGCCACCATTTCTTCTTTGGCATTGTAATCCATCCGCCCACAGCCCAGATGATTTCGACAATTATATCCCAGCCTCGGAGAAGAAGAACAATGTTGCGGTATTTGGTAATTCTGTCTCTTATAGGCTTGATGAACGCCATTGAAAGCACGTTACATACGTGATAGAAGCCGTAAAGGGGAACGATGTGAAGTCCGCCGCCGAAGATTTCAAGCTGAGTAATAACGTCCCAGGAATAACCGCCGTTGCTCCACCAGGATACGAGGAAATTGGAAACCACGTTTCTCATAGCGTATTTATTCTTGAGCACGTAGAACATAGTTTTTGTAAGAGGTGCCGGTTTTGGCTGTAAAAGCACTCTTTCGGGGCATTTGAGTGCAACGCCCATTGTGCCCACCGTGCCGAAGAAACAGGTCACAATGCCCATTATAGTGAACATAAGGGGCTGAGAAATGGCAATGCCGCCGATATTGTTCACGGACATAAGTGAAAGATAGACCACGGACACGATATCTCCGCCGTAGGCACCTGCATAGCTCTGTGCCAGGGACACTGCAATTCTGTCCGCAGGGCAGGGGCTCTGAAGCGTCGGGTAGTTATCCGTGGGGATGTTGAAAATAGTCGAGAAGGTTTCCTGAAGGAAAAGCATTATGAATACGAAGATAATCTTCTTGGGGTCGTTCACCGTATCTCCGCCCATTATGAGAGCGCCGCTGTAAAGAAGAGCGGTAATAAGGAAGAAGGGGAGAGGTGTGGTGAGCACGTAGGGTCTTGCCTTGCCCCAACGGGTTCGGGTCCTGTCATAGGCAATACCCATAAGGGGATTGTTCAGTGTATCGTAAATACTGATAAGCGCTTTTATAACGGTGATGTAGGTAAGGTCGATTTTCAGAACCTTTGTGAAATACATATTCTGATAATGGTCCATACCCATTTTCAGCTGGCGGGAGAATTTCTGCACAGCCATCCACATTATTTCACTTGCACTTACCTGCCTTGTGCTGTAAACGTCAACAGCAAGGTTTTCATATTTTTTCAGCAGGTCGTCACCGAGAGTTGCGGCTGAATAGTCGTCTGCCTTGAAAAATCGGTTGACGAGAGCATCCTTAGTAAGCTTAGCCATATTTCTCCCTCCTTTACTCAGTAACGGTCACGGTGCATACGGATTTGTAGTTACCGTCAAGGGTTATGCAGTAAACTGATGCCGTACCCACGGAAGCTGCGGTAATTTCACCGTTTTCACTGACTGCTACAATATTTTCATCACTTGTGAACCAATATACATCCTTAAGGGTTGCCTCCACGGGGCTTACTTCAGCGGTTACAGCCGAGGCTTCACCAACCTTAAGGGTCTTTTCCTTTTCAGTTACCTTAACACCACTTACGGGAACACGGACGAAGAAGGTGCAGGTGTCCTCATATGTGACACCCATATAGGTATAGGTACCCGTAACGGTTACGGGCCTGTCGCTTACAGCCTCACCCTTATAGAAGGTACCGTCCACGGAAAGCACCGAGGGGTCGGAGGACGTAAGGGTCACAACAACATCGGCAGGGGATTCATCGGAAACAACCTTATACTTGAATTCGTCGGAGGAGCCCTTTTCAACGAAATATTCGTCACTGCCGAAATAAAAATCGGCTCTTGAGAAGTAATAGGTCTTATAAAGCTCCACGGTGAAGGAGATATCAAGCTTTCCGAATTCAGCATAGTCACCGTAAAACGTAAGGGGAACAGTCACGTCGATAACACGCTTCTGCTGAATGGAGCTTATCTGTCCCTTAAGGCGGTCAACGTTCACCGTCATAACGAAATCAGAATATTCTGTGCTCATATCAAAGCCGTCTGCCATAGAGGAAATTCTGCCGAGAATGGCAAGCTGTGCAACACCGTCGCTGTTGTAGTCAAAAATCTTATCGAATACAACGTAGCCGCCGGGAACGTCTATAGTTTCCTCGTAATAATCGAAAACGTACTTAAGGTCGTTTTCATTCTCTTCACTGACAAGGGAGCTTATATCAACTGAATGTGAAAGATAGTTGACGTCAAATAAAACGGAGGAGAAGTCCTCACCGTAGGCACCGGAATGTCTCTGCGAGGCATACTGCTCGGAAACAATGCTGACGAAGGATGATTTTACGTAATCAAGGTAGGGCATAATCGCTTCTGCCTTTTCACCCGTAACAACAATGCTTTCGTCAAGAAGCTTTACGTCAAAGCCTACGTCAAGCTTCACACCGCCGTAGTTTTTCGTATCGTCAAGCATTTTTCTGAAGGAGGAAACGATGTCCTCGGGGGTAGCGGCAACGTCGGGATAAATAATCTCCTCTGCAGGTAATGCCTCGGTTCCCTCGTAGCTTAATACGTATTTTGCACCGAAAGCAGTGCCAACAACGAAAAACAGAATAAGAATTGCGGTGACAACGGCAATAATAACCTTTTTGCGGGTTTTATTTGCATCAAGTCTGTCGATTTTTTCAAGTCGCAGACGCTCCTCCTCAGAAAGTCCGGAGCGGATATCAATATCACTCATTTTACAGCCACCTCCTCTTCTTCATTGCCCATATTATAGGCTTCGGAGATAAGCCTTCTCTTTTCCGCCTTGTCTTCCTCGGATTCGTAAATGGGAGCAGGGATATCAAAAAGGTCTATCTGACCCTTTTTATATTTTCTTCTGTATTCAACTCTCAGCTCGTCGCCCTCTCTGAAATTGTTAACGGGAGGATTCTTAAGAGTAAGCACTGCTGCTACAGCAGGAACTACAAAAAGAAGAGCTGCTAAAATGAAAAGAAGGCTGAAGGAGGCAGTAACCGCGGAGCCGGTCTCAGCGGCGGCACTCACAAGTCCCGTTGTAAGCACACGGCTCAGCACTACACTTATAAAGCCTGCCACAGAGAAAATTATTGTAAGAATACTTACCTTTTTGTTTCCTATGAAGCTTAAAAGCTCAAGAAGAAGAATCAGCACGGCAGAAGCCGCCACGGCAAGATAAATCAGAATAAGAGTTTTAAGCTCTGCTGCCACGGCACCGAAAACGGGACCTGAAGAGAGTAAGTCAAGCTTTCCGAAAAGTCCGTTGGTAAAAAGCGGACCGAATACAAGACCGAGGACGTTGAAGGAAAGTGACGATGAATACAAGGGCGTGTTGATTGCAAGTGAGCCCAGAGGAATGAACAGAGCAATAACGGGTGCCAAAGCCGCAAAAATTCTGATTTTCAGAGCCTTTGTGGAAACATAGGCACTTTTCAGCTTCACAATATTGTAGCGGAAAAATGCCATGGACATTTCTGCTATCCGTCTGTCCTTCTGAAACTGTCCCTCAAAGGAAGCAAACATCAGATGGACACCGCAGCTTCTGCAATAGGGACTCATCTGATACACGGGAATTTTCTTCCCGCACTTAGGACAATCAGCCATAAAAAAACTCCTTTTCTGCCTTATGTTTTACGTAAAAAAACGCAAATGGCATATTTATAACTACTATATTAATATATTTTTCAGGTAATTACAATATTTTTTATATACTTTTCACAAAAGCTGTTCAATAAATATAAACTCTCCCGACGGAAAAAAAACGGCGGAGTGTCCATTGGAACACTCCGCGTACTGCTTTTATTTCAGTTATTTTACGGTCTTGCCGTGCCTGTGTTTGCAGAATTTCTCATAATGTCAATTGCGGAAACTCTGTCAGCATTGAGCTCAATGTTGGTTTTACCGTAAATTGTTTCCTGCAGAGCCTTTGCGGCGGCAGGGTAGTCAACAATCCATACCCAGGAATAGCCCTGATAGTCAAGTCTGTGATCCTCAGAGGGAATGGCTTCCGATACAATTTCGTAATTATACCACTTTTCCGTAAGAGCCTGAGTGCCCAGTGTAATAATTTTAGTTACACTGCAGTCAGTCTTTACGTATTTCAGTACTGAGTTGAGAAGGGGAGAAATCTGACTGATGGTGATTCCCTTTGCTTCGTCAATAAGTGCATTTATGAACTGACGCTGTCTTCTTGTTCGGCTTACGTCCGCGTCGGCATCGCAGTATCTGATACGGCAGAAGCCCAGCGCCTGCTCACCGTTGAGAAGAACACCCTCACCCGAGGGACAGTCTCCGTTGATTTCAGCCCTTACGGCTGCGGCTTCGTATTCCTTGACGTCAAGAGTGATACCGCCCAAAGCATCAACAATTGCACTGAAGGAATTAAAGTTTACGGAAACAAAGTAGTCAATTCTGATTTTGAAATTATTTTCAAGGGTTTCAATAAGCTTGTCGGTACCGCCGTTAGCATAGCAGGCATTGATTTTCGCAAACTTGTCGCCTGATGCCGTCTTAATATAGGTGTAGCTGTCTCTGAAAACCGAGGTAAGATGAATCTTCTTCGTGTTTTTATTAAGAGAAGCAAGGATTATGGTATCCGAGTTGCTTTCAAAGGCATCAAGTCCTACAAGAAGGACATTGATAACGTTCTTATCTCTCATAAGAGAGTTTTCCGTCGTATTTTCTGCCCAGCCCTTGAGCAAGGAGGAAAGGTCGTTGAAATCTCTCAATTCTTCAAGCTGCTCAATGTGAATAACCTCGTCGCCCTCCTCGGTAACCTCAACGAAATCCGTAGGCTCCTCTGAGGAGATATCACCGAAGCTGATAAGTCCCATTTTTGCAATAAGGTCAACTGCCACAATTGCAAAAACAAGCACGAGACCCAGAGCCACACCTGAAAGAATTGTAAGGAAATTTCTTCTGTTTTCTTCTTTCTGCTTTTTTGAGATTTTCTTTTTAGCCATCTTCACACCGCCTGATAATCTGTATTAGTTTCAGTTTTCCGTTGCGGTTGTGTCGGCAGGAGCTTCTGTTACTGCTTCAGTAGTTTCTGCAGCATCAGCCTCTGCCTCGGCTTCCGTTTCATCGGGTAAATCTGTTTCCTCACCTGATTTTTTTGCAAGAGTAAGAGTAATCACGCTGTCGTTTTCTGAAAGCTTCATAAGTCTTACACCCTTTGAAGGACGTGCACATTCTCTGATGCTTTCGGAGGCAATACGGATTATGATGCCCTGCTCGGAAATAAGAATAACGTCGTCGTCTTCGTAAACGACCTTGATTGCGGCAACGTCACCGTATTTGTCAACACGGTAGTTGATTGAGCCGTAGCCGCCTCTTGACTGTACGTGATAATCGGAGAAATCGCTCTTTCTGCCGTTACCCCATTCGCTGACGGTAAGAAGCTTTCCGCCTGATTCCTCGTCAAGGATTTCCATACCCACAACGGAGTCGTCGGCATACTTGAAGGTAAGTGCCTTTACACCACGGGCAGTACGTCCGATAACACGGGCGTCTGTTTCGTTGAAGCGGATACCGAGACCCTTCTTCGTTGCAACGAAGAGATCCTGACTGCCGGTTGTAAGAAGAACCTTCTGAAGGACGTCGCCCTCGTCAAGGTTGATTGCAATAATACCGTTCTTTCTTATGTTCCTGAAGTTTTCAAGCTCTGTTCTCTTGATGATACCGTTTCTTGTAATCATACAAAGGAAGAGGTCGTCGTGCTCCTTGGGAATCATAATCATAGTGGTAACCTTTTCGTCACTCTCTATGGGAAGGATGTTTACAAGGTTCATACCCTTGCTTGTACGGCTTCCCTCGGGAATTTCATAGCCCTTGACCATATAAGCCTTACCCTTGGTGGTAAAGAACATAATATGTGAGTGAGTTGAAGCGGTGAACATTGTGTCAACAACGTCTTCCTCACGGCGGGTGATACCGATTCTGCCCTTACCGCCCTTCTTCTGGAGCTGATATTCATCAACTGACATTCTCTTGATGTAGCCCATCTGAGTCATTGTGAATACGCAGTCCTCCTCGGGAATAAGGTCTTCAATATCCATTTCGCCCGTAACGTTCACGATTTCGGATCTTCTGTCATCGGAGAACTTGTCCCTGATAACCATTGATTCCTCTTTTACGAGAGCGAGAACGTTTTCACGGGAGGAGAGAATTTCAAGGAAGCGTGCGATTTTTTCTTCAAGCATTTTTTCCTCGTCCTCGAGCTTCTCTCTTTCAAGACCTGTCAGCTGTCCGAGACGCATCTGAACGATGTGGTTTGCCTGAATTTCGTCAAAGCCGAAGCGTTCCATAAGTCTTTCCTTACCCTCGGCAATGGATTTTGATGCACGTAAGATGTTTATAACCTCGTCAATGAAGTCGAGAGCCTTAAGAAGAGCTTCAAGAATGTGCTGACGCTCCTTTGCCTTCTTGAGGTCGAACTCTGTTCTTCTTGTAACGACGTTTACCTGATGGTCGATGTAATGCTCGAGCATCTCCTTGAGGGTAAGCACCTTGGGTACACCGTCAACGAGGGCAAGCTGAATAACACCGAAGGTTGTCTGAAGCTGTGTGAAGGAATAAAGCTGATTGAGAACAACCTGGGGGTTGGCATCACGCTTTAAGTCAATCGTGATGTTCATACCCTCTCTTGAGGAGTAGTCGTTGATATCGGAAATACCCTCAAGACGCTTTTCCTTGTGAAGGTCGGCAATGGACTCAATAAGTCTTGCCTTATTTACCTGATAGGGAAGCTCGGTTACGATAATCTGATATCTGCCGTTCTTTCCCTCCTGGATTTCGCATCTTGCACGGACTGTGATTTTACCTCTGCCCGTAGCGTAGGCGGCACGGATACCCGAGCGACCCATAATGATACCCTTTGTGGGGAAGTCGGGTCCCTTGATATGCTGCATAATGTCGTCAAGGGTGCAGTCAGGGTTGTCGATAACACAGCACATACCGTCAATAACCTCACCGAGGTTATGGGGAGGAATGTTTGTTGCCATACCGACAGCAATACCCGTGGAGCCGTTGACGAGAAGATTGGGGAAGCGTGCGGGAAGAACCGTGGGCTCCTTGAGTCTGTCGTCATAGTTTCCCGTGAAATCAACGGTATCCTTATCAATATCAGTGAGCATTTCAAGTGAAATCTTGCTCATTCTTGATTCCGTATATCTGTATGCTGCAGGGGGGTCACCGTCAACGGTACCGAAGTTACCGTGACCGTCAACAAGGATGTATCTCGTTGAGAAGCTCTGGGCAAGTCTTACCATTGCATCGTAAACGGATGCGTCACCGTGGGGATGGTAGCGTCCGAGAACGGAGCCTACGGTGTCGGCGCACTTACGGTACTCCTTATCGGGAGTAAGGTTGTTTTCGTGCATGGTGTAAAGAATACGGCGGTGAACGGGCTTGAGGCCGTCACGCACGTCGGGAAGGGCACGCTGTGTAATAACGGACATTGAGTAGTCAAGGAAATAGCTTCTCATTTCGCGGTTCAGGTCTACCTGAACCATATTACCCTGAGGCTTTACCTCTTCCGTAATTTCATTTATCTTGTTTTCATTATCCATTGTTTATCACCTTAAATGTCCAGATTCTGAACAAACTTTGCGTTCTTTTCAATGAATTCTTTTCTGGGCTCAACCTTGTCACCCATAAGAATTGAGAAGGTTTCGTCTGCTTCCTCGGCATCGTTGAGATTCACGCGGAGCATAGTTCTTCTTTCGGGGTCCATTGTTGTTTCCCAGAGCTGCTCTGGGTCCATTTCACCAAGACCCTTATATCTCTGAACGGAACAGCCCTGTCCCATTTCCTCAAGGAAGCGGTCTCTTTCTTCATCGGAATATGCATATTCGTGGCGCTTGCCCTTTGAAATCTTGAAAAGAGGGGGCTGAGCGATATATACGAAGCCCTGCTCGATAAGAGGACGCATATAACGGAAGAAGAAGGTAAGAAGAAGAGTTCTGATATGTGCACCGTCGACGTCGGCA
>JAZRST010000061.1:0-3429 GCA_045651625.1 Acutalibacteraceae bacterium
TGCTTGCGCATTTGTGATATATTCCGTTTGCACGGAATACGATATATTTTCCTGCGGAAAATGTTAAGGAAGACACATAGTGTCTTGTTCCGCTTCGCTCTATTGCCTGAAATATGATTCCTTCTCGTTTGCCGTGCGGCAAACATATCGAATGCCGGAGGCATATATCGAATCTGTTAAACAGATATATCGCATTTTTCAACGAAAAATATATCGCATCAAAATTTGTGGGGCCAAAGCCCGCACAAATTTTGATTACATCTTCTCGGGAGCGTCGACCTTAAGAAGTCCGAGGACGTTCTTAAGGGTTGTTGCTGTTGCTTTGCAAAGAGTAAGTCTTGCATTCTTGAGTGCTGTGTCCTCAATGTCGCAGTGGCAGGCATTGTAGAACTTGTGGAAGAGGGTTGCAAGGTCAACTGCATAGCGTGTGAGCTTTGAGGGGTCAAGAAGCTTTGCGGCATTCTCGGTTTCGCCCGTAAGGGATGCGATGAAGCGGATAAGCTCCTTTTCTGTGTCGTGAGTAAGAAGACCGCTCTTTATATCGGTGTCAATTACGAAGCCGTTCTCCTCCTGCTTTCTGAAAATGGAGCAGATACGTGCATAAGCGTACTGACAGTAGTAAACGGGATTCTGTGAGCTCTGCTCAACTGCAAGGTCAAGGTCAAAGTCGCAGTGGGAGTTTGCCTCTCTCATATTGAAGAAGAAGCGTGCGGCATCAATGGGTACCTCTTCAAGAAGGGTTACAAGGGTAATAGCCTTGCCTGAACGCTTGGATGCCTTGATAACCTCGCCGTCCTTAACGAGTCTTACCATCTGCATAAGCACTACCTGAAGTCTTTCGGGATCGCAGCCGAGAGCCTGAAGTGCCGCCTTGAGACGGGGCACGTAGCCGTGGTGGTCTGCGCCTAAGATGTCAACTGCAAGGTCGAAGTTTCTTTCCTGAAGCTTGTTGTAGTGATATGCAATATCGGGAACGATGTAGGTGAAGAAGCCGTTGGAGCGCTTGAGAACGAAGTCCTTGTCGCAGCCGAACTGCTCAGCCTTGAACCAGAGTGCGCCCTCGCTTTCGTAGGTGTAGCCCTTTTCTGTAAGAAGGTCAACTACCGTTTTTGCGGCACCTGAGTTGTGGAGAGTGCTTTCTCTGAACCAGGTATCGTACTTGATTTTGTACTTGAGAAGGTCTCTTTCAAGTCCTTCGATGTTGAGGGGAAGAGCGTAAGCTACAAGAGCCTTTCTTCTTTCCTCTTCTGTAACGTTAATGTACTTGTCGCCGTTGATTTCTGCAAAGTTCACTACGTGGTCAATAATGTCCTGACCGTGGTAGGAGTCCTCGGGCATTTCTATGGGGTCGCCGAAGTGCTGACGGTAACGGATATCAAGGGAAAGACCGAACTTTTCAATCTGATTTCCGCCGTCGTTTATATAGAATTCTCTTTCTGTTTCGTAGCCTGCCCAGGAGAGCACCTCTGCGAGGCAGTCACCCATAGCACCGCCACGGGCGTTACCTACGTGCATAGGTCCTGTGGGGTTTGCGGAAACGAATTCAACGAGAGCCTTTTTGCCCTTGAAGAGGTCGGAATGACCGTACATATTGTCCTTTGTAAGCACGTCGGAGATAATGTCGCAGTAATACTTGCCTGAAAGGGTGAAATTCATAAAGCCTGCGCCTGCGATTTCGCACTTTTCGAAATAAGTGCCCTCCAGATCAAGATTTTCCATTATTGCTCCTGCGATTTTAACGGGAGGAAGACGGAAGGCTCTTGCGTGTGCCATTGCGGCGTTGGTTGAATAGTCACCGTTTTTTCTGTCGGCGGGAATTTCTGTTTTGATGGGAAGAAGCTCTGCCTCGGGGAGCTGTCCCTTTTCTATTGCCTTTTTAATGGCTGCAACGATTGCATTCTGAAGCTGTTTTTCTGCTGTTTTTACGAGTATGCTCATTTTTATCTCCTTTCAATGACGGGCTTGCCCACGACTATGGTCATTTCCTTGGTCTGGTTTATGTCTCCGTAAAAATCTACGGTGTAATTCATTCTGAGTCTTAAAAGAGTGCCCTGCTTACGGCTTTCAAAATCCGTTGCCGTGATGCCTACCATAAGCTCACCGTAGGGTGTGGAATAGGCACAGTTATGACGGACGCCCTTTTCGATGATAAGCTCGGTGTTTACTGAGCCTCTTCTTAAAAGATGGGCGCATTTGCCGTCCTTTACACGGAGCACGGTATGGCTTTTCATATCCTCGGCAAATATCTCGTCAAACTCGATTGTGTAATTCACGTCGTCACCGTAATAACGGCAGGTGGTTTCCATTTCAACTGTATCCGTATCGACACCGTCGGTGGAAACGTCCTTTATTTTAAGTAATCTTTCTTCTGTCATTTTTTACCTCAAAGATAAATAGTCATAATATATTATCATATTTATACAAAAAATGCAACAAAAATTTGACGAAAATGCGAATGAATCTTAATGCTGAATCAAAGCTTTACCGTGACGGGCTTGTTCACCCTTATGCTGTCGGGGGTGATTATGCAGTCGTAGGCGAGAATCTGCACTCCTGCCTCTCTTGCTTTTATGAGTGCATCCGCAAAATCGGGCTGCATTTCACGGTTGGGGGAGAAGGTATGCACTCCCGTCATCTGAATTATGAAAATTATGTATGCACCGAAGCCCTCGGCTTTTGCGGAAATAAGCTCGTTTATATGCTTTACGCCTCTTTCGGTGGGAGCGTCGGGGAATAGGGCAAGCCCCTCTTTTTCGAGGGTGACTCCCTTGACCTCGATAAATGCCTTCATACCTTCATTTTCCGCATAAAGGTCGAAGCGTGATTTGCCGTAGGTGACCTCTCTTCTGAAAAGGGTGCCCTCGGGGAAAAGACCCGATATCGGCAGAAATTCCGCAGCGGCGGAATTTGGAATCTGCGAGTCCATATTTATAAGTATAGTGCCGTTTTCTGTGATTTTTTCAACGCCTATAAGGTCATAAGGGGTTTTTCTGTCGGGATTTTTTGCTTTTTCAAGATAAACGGTACAGCCCGGCACAAGAAGCTCACGGCACCGTCCCGTATTCTTTACGTGAACGGTTTCCTTCCTCCCGTCAATTTCAACCTCAGCTATGAAGCGGTTGGGGCGGGAAAGAAAAATGCCCTCTGTTACATTCTGATAGTTCATATTATCACCCTCATAATAATACACCCTTTCGGGGAGAAATGGAATAATAATTTGCAAAAAGGACTTGCAAAACGGATATTTTTATTATATAATAACAAAGCTGATGATAAGTCGGCTGAAAGAGAACATAATATTTTTGGATTTTGCTTCTGTCATGCGGTGTGTTGGTCCTGTGCGACGGAGCGCCGCGAACCATGTCAGGCGGGGAACCGAGCAGCATTAAGCGGTCAGCCCGTGCGACACAGTCCGCCTGCACACCGTGT
>JAZRST010000062.1:0-126935 GCA_045651625.1 Acutalibacteraceae bacterium
GAAGCCTAAGAGGGTGAGGAGCGTAAAGAAAACAGTCCGGTGGACTGTTTTTAGTGACGAAGTCCGAGGCGGGTACTGTTGCGAAGCAACGGTCGTCCGAGGATGGCGGACTTGCGAAGCAAGGTCGCGTCCCGTCTCTCGCACCAAATTAAGGACTTGCACTGACGTGTGAGTCCTTAATTTTTTTTGCTTTCTTTAAGCTGAAGCTTTTTGAAATTCACTAATATCGTGAAAAAAACTCTATTTTCGTGATATTGTAATTTGCTTCATAATATGTCAAAATATATTCAGAAAGAGACGTCGCTTTCAATTCATAAAACGAGGTTTTTGTTATGAAATTAAATATAGGTGAAACAATAAAAAGATTTCGAAAAGAGCGTGAAATAACACAAGAAGAATTCGCAGAGGTTCTTGGTGTTTCTTGTCAATCTGTATCCCGTTGGGAAAACGATAACTGTTATCCCGACATTGAATTGATACCTTCCATTGCTGAGTTTTTCGGAATTTCTACCGACAGGCTTATGGGTGTTGATGAAACAAAAGAAAAGGAAGCAGTAAGTAGTTATCTTGAAGCCTTTCAAAAATCAATAAGCGTAGGAAATATTGATGAATGTATTACTATTGCCCGTAAAGGTATAAAAGAATTTCCTAATAACTACGTTCTTCTTGACAAGTTGATGTATGCACTCTTTGTTTCCGGTGATGATGACGGCAACATCCCTGAGTGGAAAGAGAACATGGAAAAATATGATGCGGAGATAACTGCATTGGGCGAAAGAATTATGAAGTATTGTCCTGACATCAATCTTAGACTTGAGGCAGCATCAAGGCTCGCTTTTAATCATATTCTTCACGGAAGACGGGAAATCGGCAAAACGATTTATGAAACCTTTCCACCAATGGAACTGAGCCGTGAAAGACAGATGTGGTGGGCATTGGAAAAGGACGAAAAACTTCCTTTTTTAAGAGATACCATAAAGCAAAGTTATGAATTCTTAAGATCATTTATCTGGCTTTTAGCGGATGCAGATGTTGTTGATGTTGAAACTGAATTCATTGCAATAAACAAGATTTTTGAATTGGAAAAACTTATACTTGACGGTAACCGCCCGAAAAACGGTTGGGGTGATGTATGGCTTGACTTTGATATAGCAAAGAGATATGCACTTATGGGAGACACAGTTAACACCTTTAAGCACCTGCATTTAGCTGTCAATGAAGCAAAGGCTTTTGATAACAGACCCGAAGAGCAGAAATACTATGCCGTTTTAGTTGGCGAAATCACAGAAAGGAAACTTGATTTTGAAACTTCGGACACACGTCCTTTGTGCGAAATTCTCCGTGACAAATGGCTCATACATGATGAATTTGACATGGTGCGTGATACTGATGAATTCAAAGCAATAATAAAAAAACTCAGTGAATAATACAGATCTATAATAAAAAACAGCGAGGAGATAATTCTCTTCGCTGTTGAATTTTATATCCGTTTATTTAAGCTTTGTGAACATATCAAGAATTCTTGTAACACAAAGCTCAAGCTCGGCACGGGTAAGCTCGCCCTTTTCGTATGCTTCTTTAAGCTCGTCGGGATAACCGCAGTGCATTTTCATATCGTTGCCGGCTTTAACCTCAATTACGGGTCTGTTTTTTACGCCCCAGTCAGTAACTACCATACCCTTGAAGCCCCATTCATCACGGAGAATTGAAGTGAGAAGCTCATAGCTTTCACTTGTATGAAGTCCGTTGATGAGGTTGTATGAGGACATAAGAGTCCAGGGATCTGCTTCCTTTACGCAGATTTCAAAGGGCTTGAGATAGATTTCACGTAAAGCTCTTTCAGAAAGTCTTGAGTCACTTGCAAATCTGTTTGCCTCTTTGTTGTTGCATGCAAAATGCTTTATTGAAACGGCTGCCTTCTGTGACTGAACACCTCTTACAGCGGCTGCGGAGCACTTACCTGCAAGTAAGGGATCTTCCGAATAATATTCAAAATTTCTGCCGCAAAGAGGATCGCGGTGAATATTAAGTGCAGGAGCTAACCATACACCGAGATTGTTTTCTCTTAATTCACTGCCGCCGCCGGCGCCTACCTCTTCAATTAGCTCTGTATTCCATGTGCAGGCAAGAAGTGTTGCGCAGGGCCATGCCGTTGTGGGAATACCGGTTTTTGGTTCAAGTCTGAGGCCTGCAGGACCGTCTGCAGTGGGAACAGCAGGAACAGACAGACGGGAAAGACCGCCGAAGCATCCGGTATTTGCAACGCCCGTGGGAGGCTGACCGCCTACAAGGAAGCAAAGCTCGTCAATGGTCAGCTGTTTTACGAATTCTGCCATTGTGACGTCTTTTCCGACCTTGTCGAAAATAACTTCATTTTCAGGAGCTTTGGCATTTGTATCGGCAACTTCACCGTAGTAATATTCGGGCTCGCCCATGGGTAATGCTTCAAAACTGCCGTCAGAAAGCATTCTTTTGGCAAGCTTCCAGGGCTTACAACGGCTTTCAAGCTTTTCTGTGACAGTATCTTTAGTAACCGCATATTCAAAATCAGCCTTCACGGTATTTCTTACGGAAGTACCTACGAAGAATGAATAATTTCCTTTTTCAAGAACGTAAGAAGCCTTGGAAATTTTTCCGAGGTCGTCAAAGCTCGCCATTTGTGTAACGGGGAAGGAGAGAAGGAGAGTCTGAACTTCGCCGGGAGTAAGAAGCTTTGTTTTTCCGAATGCGGCAAGGACTTTTGCGGGCTTGCCGAGAACACCCTGAGGTGCGCTGTAATACACCTGAACAACCTCTTTACCGCAGACGTCCCCGGTGTTTTTTACGTTGAGTGCAACGTTTATTTTGCCGCTGTGTTCAAAACACATAATATCGCTGAGCTCAAAGCTTGTGTAGGAAAGGCCGAAGCCGAAGGGATATCTTACGTGTGAAGAAGCCCCGGGAATTGTTTCAAAATATCTGTAGCCTACATAAATATCGTCGGAATAATCAACGTGATCAAAGCATTCCCAGAAGTCTTCCTTAGTGGGATAGCAATCATAGCTTTTTGCAATTGTGTCCGCTAATTTACCGCTGGGAGTTTCATCACCGCAGATAACGTCAGCAAGTGCACTGCCGCCTTCCATACCGCCCTGCCAAGCAAAAAGAACTGCATTTATTTTATTGTTTTCAGCAAAATATTCGCAATCAATTACAGCACCTGAATTGATTACAATAATAACGTTATTAAAAAGCTCCGTGCATCTGTCAATAAGTGCGGTTTCAAGGTCAGAAAGATAATAGTCCCCCTTTATGGGTCTTCTGTCAACGCCTTCAGCGGAAAAACGGCTCAGTGTGATGACGGCTGTATCGGCATTCTGAGAGGCGGAAACAATCAGAGCATCCGGTACCTCAGCCTCCTTAACGTGCATTGCGGCAAAGGTATCGTAGGTCATATCGTCACGCTCTGTGCAGAACTCCATATTGTTTACGATATCCCAACGGGCATCAATCTGCTCCTGGGTGAGAACGTTTACACTCTCTCTTTTTACATAATCCTTATAAAATTCGGAAAGAGGCTTGTAAATACTGATTTTGTTTTCGTTCTCTTTTACAAGGAAGCCTTCATAAATATTGCGGATATAAGGACAGTGTACGTCACCGCTTCCGCCGCCGCCTTTGATGTATTCAATTGAAGCCTTACCGAAAAGGGCAACAGTATTTACGGAGTGTAAGGGGAGTGTTCCGTCATTTTTAAGAAGAACAATACCTTCGGTTGCCGCTTTTTTTGATAATTCAATATGTTCTTTGGATGCAGTAACTCTTCTGCCGTCCTTTCCGAGAGGAAGGCAGGGCTGATATCTGAATCTTGCATAATTTTCCATGGTATTACCGCCTTTTACTTATGAGTAAGGGGCAGTATAAACTGCCCCTTGTTAATTATTTATCTGATTTTTTCAAGAATCATCTTTGCACAGTCAATCTGGTTGGGAATGTTGCCGTGTGTATCCTTGACTCTCCAGATGTCGGGAGTGATTTCGTCAGCAAGATAAATCTTACCTGTTTCATCGTAACCAACCTCAATCTTGAAGTCGATAAGTGTAAGGTTCATGGAAGCAAGCTCCTTCTTGAGAACTTCACCTACGCTGAGAACAACCTTCTGTGCCTCTTCGTACTGACCTTCCTTGAGAATACCCTTCATAAGGCAGATTCTTTCGCTGATAAGGGGATCGCCCTGCTCGTCATCCTTAAGAGTAACTTCTGCATAAGGAGGATTGAAGGGGATGCCTTCTTCAAGAGTGAATCTTCTGCACATGCTGCCTGCTGTGAAATAACGAACAATGAACTCAAGTCTGGGAACTGTGAGGTTACGAACCTTCATAAGACCCTGCTCAAGGTCTGCGCCGAGATACTGAGTGGGAATGCCGTTCTTTTCCATAAGCTCAAAGAAATACTTTGAAACCTCAAGGCCAACCTTACCTTTACCTTCAACGCTGCCGCCTACTGTGTTTGAGCCGGGATCGAATACGCCGTTTTCACCTGTAGCGCTGTCCTTGAAGAAAAGATGAACTATACCTGTCTCTTCATCAAGCATAACATTCTTTGTTTTACCTTCATAAAGCTTTTTCATTTTTTGCACTCCGTTCTTTTGTCAATCTTTTACGGAAAGGTTGACTGTTTTTCTTTGATTATATCACACAATAATATTTTTTTGCAACAAAAAAAATATGTAGAATAATATAATAATTTGCCAAATTTTTTTTGAAATTTTATTTATTTTTTTCAAAGAGTACCGAGCATCTGTGCAAACAGGGAATTTGCCCAGGCAAACCAGGTTCTTGTGAAGTCGGATGCATCGTCCTTGTTGAAGGATTCGTGCATAAAATTAGTGCCTGCATGTGTTTCTGAAAGCATCTTAAGACATTCCGCCTTTTCTTCTTCGGAGGTTGACGTGAGAATCTGCATAGTAAGGGAAATATGCCATATCATATTTTCACCCGTATGGGGACTTCCGATGCCCTTTGCGGCTTTTCCGACGAAATAGAAGGGATTGCTTTCGGAGAGTATGAATTTTCTTGTGTTCTGATATACGCGGTCGTTTACGTCACAGTATCCGAGATAGGGCGCGGACAGAAGGCTGGGGGAGTTTGCATCGTCCATAAGGCGGTAATTGCCGAGACCGTCTGTTTCATAAGCGTAAATTTTTCCGAATTCGGGATGATTGTACGTGCCGAATTTTTCAATGCCGTCGTTAATTTCATCTGCAAGAATTCTGCATTTTTCTGCATACTCTTCATCATTGTAGCCGATTAAGAGAAGCTCTGCGGCTTTTCTCATTGCCACAACAGCCATCATATTTGCCGGAACGAGATAATTGTAAAGGCATCTGTCATCCGAGGGTCTGAAGCCCGACCAGGTCATTCCCGTGTATGCTGTGGGATTTCCCTTTCCGTCAAGAGGCATTGTGTCGGTTTCGGGACAGTCCGTACGTCTGAAATAGTATGTGGAATTCTCGGTATGCTTCTGCTCCTTTATAAAGGTATCCGCTATGCTTCTGAACATACCGTGAAGCTCTTCAGAGAATATTGATTTATCTTCAGTAACGTCAAAATAATCTGCAACGAGATAAACGGAAGCGCAAAGTGAGTCAACCTCATATTTTCTTTCCCAGATGTAGGGTGAAGAAAAATCGGTATCGTCTGTGTGGGCTTCATCGTGGCTTACTTCATTGAAAGCGTTTGAGTAGGGGTCAAGATTAACGTAAAAGGCGTGTCTTCTTATAACACCTCTGAAAATTTCACGAAGCTCTTCACTTTCCTTGCAGTGAACCGCATAGGGACGAAGCTGAGCAGAGCTGTCGCGAAGCCAGAGGGCAGGAATATCACCCGTAATAACGAAATAATCTCCGTTATCGCATTCCTTGACGGTTGTTTCAATGGTATTGAGATAGCACTGCTTTGCAAGGGGAGCAAGTGCAGGGTAAACAGTCTGAATCTTCTCTTCAAGCTTCTGTGCATGAGTAAGCAGTATTTCGGGTATTTTCATATATTTCACCTTTCCTTCTGGTATGCCAGTCTTTCATCGCCTGACAGCAGATGTATTATTCCGCAATAGGAAAATCCGTTTTTTCTGAGGGAATTCTGCATAGGGATATTGTCCCTGTGAGTATCAATTCTAAGCACGGGATGCTTTTTCAGACATTCTTCATATACAAAGGATGCCACACCTTTTCTGTGCTGACTTACGGCAATTCTGTGTATGACAAAATAGTGCTTGTCATCGGGCCAGCAGCCCTCATAAATTTTGTTGTAAGTCACGTCAGGACCTTCAATAAAAGCAAAAACAGCAATTATTTCACCGTTTTCATCAGCTACAACGTAAGAAACCCCGTTTGCAATGTCATCAAGCACGGTCTCTCTGTGAGGATAGCCATCCTTCCATTGCTCGGTGTTTCCGTTTTCTCGCATGTATCTTCGTCCGTCTTCATATATCCCGAGAACCGTTTCAAGGTCTTCACGGGTGGTTTTTCTTATTGTCATAGTGCCTCCGCATTTTCAGATTAACACTATTATAATATAGCTTTCTTTGTTGTTCAAGACTAAATTGATTTATGTAAGAATTTTGATGTTGCATAAAGTAAAATGTTATATTATAATTACTGTATATGCGAAATTTGTGTTTTAAAGGAAGAATTCGATGTATTACGTTATTATGGACCTTGAATGGAACAATTCCTACAATAAAACAAGAAAATGCTTTGTCAATGAAATCCTTGAAATCGGCGCCGTTCTTGTTGATGAGGAGCTGGATGTAATTGATACATTTTCGGTTATAATCCGTTCTCAGCTTATAAAGAAATTAAGCGGAAGAGTCAAGAATCTTACCCACATTTCCAATGAGGATATGATTTCAGGTGTTTCATTCCAGAGGGCAATTTCTGATTTTATCAAGTGGATAGGCGGCAGAAACTGCGTGTTTATGTCCTGGGGTAATTCTGATATCAGAGTCCTTGTTGATAATTTTTCAATGTTCTGCGGAATGAACACAATTCCGTTCCTTACTCAGTACGTTGATCTGCAGAAGTATTGCCAGGAGTTCATTGTAGGTGCGGGAAATCAGCAGATAGGTCTTGTGAATGCCGCAGTGCATATGGGAATTGACGTTTCTGAGTGCAGCTTCCACAGAGCTCTTGAGGATTCTCTTCTCGGACTCAGATGTCTTAAAAAGTGCTTCAGGCGTGAGCATCTTCTTAACACCGCCGTTATATGTGACTCCTCATTTTATCAGAAGCTGTTGTTCAAGTCTTCGGTTATTACCAATATCAACAGCACAAAAATTGATAAAAGCAAAATGAAGTGCGACTGTCCTTCCTGCAAGAAGCCTATGAAAAGGCTCAGTGACTGGAAGGTTGTGAATCAGTCTTTTTCTGCAATGTTTTATTGCGGAAGCTGTGAAAAGCTGATTAATTTTTCAATAAGATTTAAAGAATATTATGACAGAATAGACGTCAGAACCAATATAGTTGAAATGAAAAAGAGTGAAGATAACGAAGCGGCAGAATAAATTGTTATCTTTTGGGTGAAAGAGGAAAGACTTATATGTCAAAAGTAAAAAAAATTATTTTACCTTTGCTGTTCATTGTAATTGTTCTTTCTGTTATGCTTTTTGCTTTCTCTGAGCTTAATATTATTCCGCAGATAGATTTCGGAGAAATTCTCGGAGTTAACGGAACTGTTACGGAGGTAAAAAGCAACGAGCAGATAATCAGTGAACTGAGGGCTCAGCAGCAGAGCGTCGTTAAGAAAAATACGTTGCCTGACGATATGAATGCCTTATGGATAGACATAAATAAGGATATCACTGCTGAAGCTGATGACGGCACGGAGGCTGTGAAATACAGCATTTATTCGGATTTTGATTACTACAGAAATTTTATTCCCGACGTGTTTTTTGTTAAACCTGATACGGAGAATGAATTTTCTTCCCTTAAGGAGCCTGACGGCAGTAATTATGATATTTTAGCATATCTGCTTTACTACGTCAGAAGTCTTGATTGTGAGGCAGTGCTTGTTGCAGATGACGATATTCTGCTTGATGACAGTGGAAAGCCTTACACAAAGGAGCTTGAAAAATATCTTTCTGATTATGAATTCAATTCCGTTCTTATTTCCGTTGATGCGGCATATTCGGATTCGCTCTACATAGAATGTGCTCAGGCTGTAAAAATGCTTATTGATGAGAAATTCAGCAATATCAACGTAGGAATTGAGATTCATTCCGATTTTGATAAGCAGTTTGCAGATGATTTTACCTCTTCCGTTTTTCATAACGGTCTTGCGGATTTCGGGTATGTTGACTGCCTTTGCACGAGTGCAGATGCGGAATTTCCGTTTCTCAGTGTAGCCTTGTGGTGGAACTATTTTGCTGATTATTACAACGTTCCTTTTTACTGTGAAATGAGACTTGATAAAATCTTTTCACAGGAAGGGGACTGGAGTCTCAGCACGGAAATCAACAATCAGCTGAAGGCTTTATATTTTTGTTCAGCCTTTGACGGCAGCTGCTTTTACAACGCCTCTGTTCTCAGAACAAAAAAAGCCCTTTCACGTGACCTTGCTATCTTTCTTAACGACGTTTCGGGAACAAACAGCGATGCCTATGAAATTGACGGACTTTCCGTTGACGGCTCAATTGTTAAGTTTACGGGCAAGGCTGAAGCAGATATCGGAATATTCTGCAATGATAAGAATATTCCCGTAAGTGCCAACCGGTTTGAATTTACGTCTCATCTGAATCCCGGAATGAATGAATTCAAATTTTTCGGCAACGGTGCTTATTACGTACACAGCATATACAATAATTCATCCTTATTCAGAAAATATTCCTCTGAGGACAGCATTAAAATAGACTCTGAAATGATGGTAAACGTAAGTGCAGTGTGTCCTGCAGGAGCAGTGCTTTACGCTGTAGTTAACGGAGAAAGCTATTTGCTTACTGAAGGGGAATCAACAGACGGAGCCAACTCTGAATATACCTGCAGTATTTCGTTTTACGGCAAGGAGGTTTATTCCGATAAACTGGAGCTTATCTGTTTCTATGATGATAAATCTGAGGTTGTTTCCTGCGGTAATATAAAGCATCATTTCAGGCAGGACAATAATGATTCGGTCGCTGATGCTTCAGACGGGTTATCTCCTTATTCCGATAACGGTCTCGGGACAGCACTTATGTGTATTACAAAGTACGATAACACCGAAATTATCAGCTCTGTCAGTGATTATGATACCTATCATCCCTACAATTCTTCGCTTCCCGAAGGGGCAATTGATTACGTGAAGAATATAAACGTATCTGCCGAGGGCTATATAAGATATGAGCTTGAAAGCGGGCTTAACGTTTACGGTGTGGATGCCGTTCTTCTTAATAACGGCTACCGGCTTCCTGCCAATACGGTATATATGAAAAGCTGTGACAGCTCATCGGGTGACGTCAGTATGACCTTCGGACTTGACTGGAATTGTCCCGTGACGGTAACCGTAAAAGACCTTGAGTTCAAGAAGGGCTATGAACAGTTCTCCTTTAATATTGACAGCTTTGATGCAGGATATATTGACGTTAATTTCTACCATTCCGCACAGTACAGTCTTTATAGTTCTTTTACGCTTGATAACAATCCTCTGTTTTCTTCCTATGAGGTGCTCGGAACGGGTGAAAACGTTCTGACTCTCAGACTTTATCTTCGTAATGCCGGAGCTTTTTACGGATACGATATAAAGTATACGGAAAACAACGGCCTGAGCATATCCTTCAATTATTTTGAAAAGGGTGCACTCAGCGGAAAGGTTATTATGCTTGATCCGGGACACGGCGGAATTTCTATGGTCGGAACAGCACTTGCCGATAACTCTGTTTCCGAATCTGTCATCACACTCGGAATTGCTTCTTATGCAAAGCAGTGCCTTGAATCAATGGGCGCTAAGGTTATTATGACAAGAACCATGGATTCAAGTCTTACTCTTTCAGAAAGAACAATAATGTGCGAGAGTGAGAATCCTGATATTTTCGTCAGTGTTCATTGTGACGGTGCCGCATCTCCCGAAGAAAGCGGAACACACACGTTTTACTATACCCCTTATTCCTATGACCTTGCTTCTGCTATTCACAGAAGAGTTGTTGTTGCTTATCAGAATTCAGTTTACAGTCCTGCTGACGATAATTTTGAGCGTGTTGACAGAAAGGTCAAGTATTATCCCTTCTACGTCACAAGAGTGGACAACTGTCCTTCCGTTCTTGTAGAAACGGGCTTCCTTACCAATGTCGTTGAAGGAAATGTGCTTGCAAATCCTGCTTATCAGCACATTATCGGAAATGCAATTGCATACGGAATAATGGATTATTTTTCCTGATTTGATTATTATTACAGGTGATTTTTAATGGCAAACAAATCTTATCCTGATAAAAAAGGCGGTCTTTCAAAGGAGCTGCACGAAAAGCACAGACAGAGAATGAAGCAAAGCTTCCGTGATGCGGGACTTCAGGGCTTTCAGCCTCACAACGTCCTCGAAATGATGCTGTTTTATTCTTTGCCCCGATGCAACACCAACGAAACGGCACATCTGCTTCTGAATGAGTTCGGCTCAATTGCGGCAGTGCTTGATGCACCCTTTGAGGCACTGACAAACGTGGAGGGAATTGGCACGGAAAGTGCTACCTTTATAAAATTTCTCCCTGAGCTTTTCCGTGCTTACGAGGAAAGTAAGTTTGCTGAGAAGCCCTGCCTTGATTCATCCGAAGCGGCTAAAAAATATCTTGCAAGCTATTTCAAAACTGCTACTGCAGAAAAGCTTGTAATTCTTTATCTCGATGCTAAACTGAGGCTGATAAAGGACGTGGAAATATCTCAGGGTAATGAAAATATGGTTTATACTGATCTTACCACTATTGTAAAGTCATCTCTTATGCTGAATGCAAAAGGTGTGATAATTGCCCATAATCACATAAGCGGATTTGCAACACCCTCAAACGAGGATAAGGAAATGACGGAGAGTCTTGCAAAAATGCTTGCGCCCGTGGGAGTTTCCTTGTGTGATCATCTGTTGTTTGCAGGAAAGGACGTATGCTGCTTCTCTAAAACAAAGCATATAAAATCCAGGCTTCTTTTATTCTGATATAACAAAAAACGGGATGCTTCTGCATCCCGTTTTTTTTAGTCTATATATGAAACGTAGTCTGAAATATCTTTTCTCTTCTTATCTCTGAGCGGATAATCATCTTCAGGATATCCGAGGGTAATAATCAGTCTGACAGGTGCATCAAGTCCGCATATTGAACGGACCTTTTTGTCGTCAAGCCAACCGAGTATGCAGGTGCCGAGACCTTCTTCTGTTGCCTTTAACGTAATAAATGCACTGAGAATACCAATATCGATTGAACGGTAATCATTGCCCTTGAGCTTCGCACCCATTGCGGCAGTTTTTGAATAGGAGCCTTCGGAAATAACAAGCATTACGGGCGCGTCTGCCGTGAAGGAATTCATTCCCATTCCCGTGGTTGCCTTTGCAACCTCCTTTGCTTTTTCGCCTTTTGCAACGGTGATTCTGTAAGGCTGACTGTTGCATGCAGAGGGCGCGAGATTTGCGGCTTCGATGATTGCTGCAATCTTCTCGTCCTCCACAGCCTTGTCCGGATTGTATTTTCTGCAGGATTGTCTTGTGAGAGCGAGGTCTGTAAAATTCATTGACTTTTCTCCTTATAACACAAGTTCAATTTCAGCCGGTGCCGTGTATTTTACCTCAACACCGTCAGCATTATTTGTGCATTCTACGCTAATATTTCCGTAAGGGGTGGGGTATGTGCCTTTCGCAAAGCTGAGATTACCGAGATGCGGTTTTATTGCAACCTTTCTGCAACCGGGCTCCAGTATCTTAATTCCAAGAACTTCTTCTGCAAGGAATGCAGTGGGTGCAGAAGACCAGCCGTGACAGAGACTGTGACGAAGCCCCTTATAGCAGAAGGCTCCGTTGTCTGCGTGAATATCGCTTTTGCCTTCCTGCGGAATTTCATCAAGAGGACAAGCATTTCTGAGCCACTTAATATCAAAGTCCTCCCAGAAGGTTGTTGCACCCATGCTGAGCATTCCGCCGTAATATTCTTCAAGTGCCTGCAGGGTGGATGTCATATCCTTTTGTGAAGCCGCCTTAAGCAGATAATAACTCATAAAGGTTGAGAAGCCTTCAGCTCCGTTTTTGAGAATTTCAGTTGCGGCAGCATCCGGATTCATCCAGTCTGCAAGAGAATACATTGCCGCTACCTGCTTGGCTCCATATGTTTCGGGTGTCGTTGCCGTAAGGAATGTCTTCTTTTCAAGACACTGAGCGGAAAGACCATCGTATCCGAATAATTCAGCAAGCTTTGATGCAGACGTGAGTGTCATTGCAAGAAGAGCGCGTGAACCGCTGATTCCTGCCTTTTTTTTATTACAGGGCCAGTCTATGAAGTAGGAGGGGAGATTATCACTGCCGCCCTTATTGACAAGACCGCAGATGATTTCTGTTAACTTCAGTGCGTATTCCTTGTTTTCGTCGAGGAATGTATCGTTTCCCGTGTAAAGATACCAGTCGTAAAGAATATGAAGCCACCATAATGAATATGTGGGCATTCCGTTCATCCATCCGGGAAGGGGAGTGCTTTCTCTCATAAAACGAAGGCTCTTTTCAATTATATCGTGAGCACCGAAAACAGTTCTTACCGTCAGCATTTCGGGATGCATATCGCCCACCCATACAAGGCGGTCACGTTTTATTCCGTCCCAGATAAACTGCTGCATATTAAGATGGCAGGTGTATGCACAGACGTCGTAAATTTTGTTTATTGCTTCATTATCGCAGGTGAACGTGCCGAGATAGGGTATATCGCGGTAAATGGCAACTGCAGTAACGGCTTTTATTCTTATTGATGAGCTTTTGCTTAAAAGCTCAATTTTTGCAAAACGGAAGCCCGATTCATTAAAGGACATATCACTGAACATAGGTACGGGAAAAGAAAAGTCTCTTGTTGAGTGGTCGTTTGTTGCGCCCTGCTTTCCCGCTGTGCTCATTGCTTCGGATACGGACTCTCCGTAAACTATTCGTACTTTTGCAGGAGCTTCTCCGGACAGTGAATGTGTGAGGAGTCTTATTTTACCGTGAATTTCTTTTCCGAAATCAAGAATTATGCTTGCTTTTTCGCCTGTTAAGCCGTTTTTCAGTGTTGTGCAATGAGGCTCATCAGTTGTAATCTGCAGATCCTTTTTTAACAGCAGCTTTTCCGCATCGGTTACGTTTCCTGCAGTTGTGACGATTCTTACGGGAAAGATATTTTCGTTAATGAAAATATCTCCGTTAATATTTTGCTTCATGATTATCCTCCCGGAAATTTATATGGATTAATTTTAGCACAAAATATTAAAACTTGCAATATTTTAACAATTATTCTGTTTTCTATTGTAAAATTTCAGTAAAAATGTTATATTGAATAAAAAATTACGTCAGGAGAATTAATATGAAGCTCAGACCTCCTTCGATACCTCTTATTACTATTGATCCTTATTTTTCTGTATGGTCCTCTGCGGACAGACTTTACGATGAAACAACTGTACATTGGACTGCATCCCCCAATACACTTAACGGATACGTCAAAATAGACGGCGCGGAATACCGATTTATGGGTAAGGGCGAAACAGATGTTATTCCTCAGACAGCCTTTGATATGAATGCTTTCGTTTCTCATTATACGTTTGAGAATGAGAAAATCATACTTGACGTAAGCTTTTACACTCCCTTGTTTCCCGATGACCTTATGAAGCTTTCAAGACCCGTTTCATACGTAAGCTTCAATTATTCATCGGCAGACGGAAATAATCACGATGTTTCCGTAAGAATCTGCGCTTCTGAAGAATTCGTTCTCAACAAAAAGGGAGAGGGAAGCGTTGTAACTGAAATCTGTACTGTAAACAGTCTTAATTCTGCAAAAATGGGCTCTGAAAAGCAGGATATTCTTCACGATTCAGGTGATGATATCAGAATTGACTGGGGATATTTTTATATTACCGTTTCAGGAAAAGACAAGATATCTTTTGAAAAATATGACGATATGATTTTTGCAGAGGCTGAAATTGCGCTTGAAGAAAATACGGATGCTTACGCTCTGTTTTCTTATGACGATATTTATGCTATTCAGTATTTCGGCAAAAATGTGAAGGCCTTCTGGAAGAAGGACGGCAAGACAATTGAAGAAGCTATTTCCGAGGCCTTTGACGAAGCAGAGGAAATCTGTGACGTCTGCTACACAAAGGCTGTTGAGCTCGAAATGGATGCTCTTATTGTCGGCGGAGAAAAATATGCTGATCTTCTTGCACTTGCTTTCAGACAGGTTATTGCCGCACATAAGCTTTGTGTTGATGATGAAGGAAATGCACTTTTCATTTCCAAGGAATGCTTCAGTAACGGCTGCGCCGCAACGGTTGACGTTACTTATCCTTCCTCTCCTATGTTCTTATACTACAATACAGAGCTTCTTAAGGGTATGCTCAGACCTATTTTCAAGTTTGCGGCAACTGACGAATGGGAGTTTGACTTTGCTCCTCACGATGCAGGTCAGTATCCTCTTGTCAACGGTCAGGTTTACGGAACAAATCACATTGAGGACGGAAGATATAAGGATTTCCAGATGCCCGTTGAGGAATGCGGCAATATGATTATTATGCTTGCCAATATTTCTCTTTGTGACGGCAATACCGATTTCTTTGAGCCTTATAAGGAAGTAGTTGCTCAGTGGGTAAAATATCTTCTTGAGTACGGAATGGATCCCGAAAATCAGCTTTGCACCGATGACTTCGCAGGACATCTTGCTCATAACTGCAATCTCTCTCTTAAGGCTATTATGGGTATTGCAGGTTATTCTGTTATCCTTAAAATGAAGGGCGAAGCTGAGGAAGCTGAAAGGTATATGGATGAAGCCCGTAAAATGGCTGATAACTGGGTTGAAAAGGCTGCAAATACCGACGGCAGCTTCCGCCTTGCATTCGATTGGGAAGATTCCTATAGTATGAAATACAATATGATATGGGATAAAATCTGGGGAACGGGTCTTTTTGCTCCCTGTGTATATTATTCCGAATTCTGCTCCAACAGGAAGCGCTTCAATGCTTACGGTATGCCTCTTGATAACAGAAGGACTTATACCAAATCCGACTGGATAGTATGGACAGCCTGCCTTGCTCCTACTGATGAGGAATTTGAAGAATACATTGCACCATTGTGGAGGTGCTACAATCAGTCTCCCACAAGAGTTCCTATGACAGACTGGTATGACACCGTTACATCTCTGATGGTCGGCTTCAGACACCGTTCCGTTCAGGGTGGTTTGTTTATAAAAATGCTTTCTCTTCTTGATTGCTTCGGTGGGGAGGAAGAATAATGCTTCTTGCCGTAGATATCGGTAACACTAACATATTGTTCGGTCTTTTTGATGAAAAATCTCTTGTTTTCAAGGCAAGAATTTCTTCGGACAGAAAAATTACGGCAGAGCAGTACGCTCTTGCGATAAAGGGGATTGTTGATCTTAAAAATGCTGATTTTGAGAATGTCAGCGGAGCAATAATCAGCTCTGTTGTTCCGGAGCTTACTTCGCTTGTCAGAGATGCAATAATGATGCTTACGGGTGTCGATGCTGTTGTGCTCGGTCCCGGAGTAAAAAGCGGTCTTCCCATAAAAATTGATAACCCTGCTCAGCTTGGTGCTGACCTTGTTGCGGGGGCTGTCGGGGCAATTGATAAGTATTCTGCACCCTGTCTTGTTATTGATCTCGGTACGGCTACCAAAATTAGCGTAATTGATGCAACGGGAGCATACCGCGGGTGTGTGATTTCCGCGGGCGTGGGAATTTCTCTCAACGCGCTTTCGGGAGCGGCCTCGCTTCTTCCTGTTATTGATATAATTTCGGAAAACTGTCCCGTTTACGGAACAAATACTGTTTCAAGCATGCAGTCGGGAATAATTCAGGGGACAGCGGCTATGCTTGACGGAATGTGTGAAAAAATTGAGATGGCTCTCGGTGAAAATAATGTTACCGTGGTGGCAACGGGCGGTTATGCGGATGCAATTCTTCCTTGCTGTCAGAGAAAAATTATTTATGAGCCTGACCTGATTCTCAGAGGACTCAAAAAGATATACGAAAAGAATTAAAAAAGGGGAGAGCGGTAAATCGCTCTCCTCTGATTTTTTATTTTTCATTGATTAACTGTTTGAGCTCTGCCATGAAGGATTCAATGTCCTTGAAATCTCTGTAAACGGAAGCAAATCTTACGTAAGCAATTTCATCAATGGATTTAAGCTTTTCAAGTGCCATTTCACCGATAGTAACAGAAGGAACCTCTTTTTCAAGAGAGTTCTGAAGCTGGCTTTCAATCTCGTCAATTGCATTTTCGAGAGTTTCCAGCGAAACGGGTCTCTTTTCGCAGGCACGAAGCATACCTGAGAGAAGCTTTGTGCGGTCGAATACCTGTCTTGATTTGTCGCGCTTGATAATGATAACGGGCTGACCTTCAATAGCCTCGTAGGTTGTAAAACGCTTTGAACACTTTATGCATTCTCTGCGGCGGCGGATACGCTGACCGTCGTCTGCAGGTCTTGAGTCAATAACTTTGCTTTCGGGGTATAAACAATAAGGGCACTTCATAAAATTTACCGTCCGTAATATAATTTATATCAGTATGATAACACAAAGAAAATTAATAATCAACGAGAATTTCATTGATTTTTGAAAAAGATTCAAAAACCTGATTTTCATTGGTATATGAATAATTATACAGCTCGATTATAAACTTTTTATCATAGCCGATTTTTTTAAGCTCTTCAAAAAATTCCCTGAAATCAAAAAGACCTTCGCAGGGAGGAATGCAGGAGGATTTGTCGTTATAATCGCTTATGTGAATGTGCTTTATATGCTTTCCTAACTGATTTATAAAATCGTAAGGTGACTCAAGAGAGCGTCTAGCCTGCTTGATATCAAGCACGAGGGAGAAATCGTCACCCAATGCATCAGCCATTTTTCTGAGGAAGCCTACGCTTTGTGAATGGTGCTGAACAACGTTTTCCTGACAAACCGTAACACCGTATTCTTTCCCGATTTCAATGAGCTTTCCGAAACGCTCAAAATAAATGTCTTCCGTAATGCTTCCCGGTATTTTAAGACCGTGAATTATGAATATTTCTGCATTGAGCTTGCGGGTGATTTCAAAAAATCTCCTGTAAAAATCGAGAATATCGTAAAATCGTCTTTCGTAGGAGCTGAACAGAAAAAAGGATTCCGCAAAAGACATAAAGGGATGCACGGAAGGGATTTCAATGCCGTATTCTGACTGCATTCTGCATAAATCTTTTATGTAAGAATCAGTGATTTCAGAAGGCGAATTGAAAAACATTTCAATGCATTTAATATCCTTTTCGCAAAGCTTTATAAAGGATTCTTCAGTTGTAAGAGGGTAGAAACAAGCTGAGGATATTCCGACTCTGTCCATAGTTTTACTCCGTTACCAAAATGATATCATTGAAACCGAATATGTTTAAAGTTACAATATCAGCGGTGATTGATATGAATGAAAAATTAAGCCTGAAAAAAGAAACAAGGTATTTTATAAGAGCATTTTACATAATTGTGGTGACAATGTATTTTGTTGCATTGCTGACAGTATCCTGCTGTGCCGGATTGTTTCCCGACAGCTCAACACTTTTCTTCTGGTTCAGTGAAATTATGAACAGTGCAAACAGAATACTGTTTATGGGAATTATAATATGCTTAATTGTAGAAAAATTTATTTAAGAAAATAAAAAAAGCACTTCGGAAGAAGTGCTTTCTTTATGGTGATCCAGCGGAGATTCGAACTCCGGACACCCTGCTTAAAAGGCAGGTGCTCTGCCGACTGAGCTACTGGATCAACGGGAAACCATAAACGCGAGAAGGAAAGTGCAGAATAAAGCAACTACAAAGAAAACAACACCGAGAATCTTTGTTAATCTGCTGAGCTTTGCTTCTACGGAATTAGACTTGTTCTTGCCGAAGAAGGTTTCGGCGCCACCTGAGATAGCTCCTGAGAGTCCTGCTCTGCGGCTCTGCTGCATAAGAACGAGAATAACGATCGCAATTGAAGTTATTACAAGTAATATGCCGATGAGAATTTCATACCATTCCATAGTGTAAATCTACCTTTCAATATACATTGCGTTTCTTGGCGCTTTGATATATTATCATAAGTGTTGAGAAAAATCAAGTCTTTTTTTACAAAAAAAAGAAAAAAATTCTGTTGAATATGATATTAAACAGCCTGACGATAAAAAAATATTTTTTCAGATTTCGGTTGAATATAATTTAATGGTATAGTATAATAAAGAAAAAATATGAAAGAAGGACTTCCAATGTACAAGTTTACTCTTAATGAAACATCATACCACGGTGCGGGAGCTATCAACGCTATTCCCGACGAAATCAGAAGCCGTGCTTTCACAAAGGCTTTCGTTGTTACTGACCCCGATCTTCTCAAGTTTGCAGTAACAGACAAGGTTCTTGACGTTCTCAAAAATGCTGCTATCGAATATGCAGTATTTTCAGACGTAAAGGCAAACCCCACAATTGAAAACGTTCAGAACGGCGTTAAGGCTTTCAAGGAATGCGGCGCTGACTGCATCGTTGCTGTAGGTGGCGGTTCTGCTATGGATACAGCTAAGGCTATCGGTATCATCATTACAAATCCCGAATTTGAAGACGTTCGTTCTCTTGAGGGTGTTGCTCCCACAAAGAATAAGTGTGTTCCCATTATTGCCGTTCCCACAACAGCTGGTACTGCAGCTGAGGTTACAATCAACTATGTTATCACAGACGTTGAAAAGAAGCGTAAGTTTGTTTGCGTTGACGTTCACGACATTCCCGTTGTGGCTGTTGTTGACCCTGATATGATGGCTTCAATGCCCGCAGCTCTTACTGCAGCTACCGGTATGGATGCTCTTACACACGCTATTGAAGGCTACATCACAAAGGGTGCATGGGAGCTTTCCGATATGTTCCACATCAAGGCAATTGAAGTAATTGCAAAGTCTCTCCGCGGTGCTGTAAAGAACGAAAAGAACGGCAGAGACGGTATGGCTCTCGGTCAGTATATCGCAGGTATGGGCTTCTCAAACGTAGGTCTCGGCGTTGACCATTCTATGGCACACACACTTTCCGCTTACTATGATATGCCTCACGGTAAGGCTTGCGCTGTTCTTCTTCCCACAGTTATGGCTTACAATGCAGAATACACAGGTGAAAAGTACCGTGATATCGCCAAGGCTATGGGCGTTCAGGGTGTTGACAATATGACTCAGGAAGAATACAGAAAGGCTGCTGTTGATGCAGTTCGTCAGCTTTCCGAGGATGTTGGCATTGAATCTACACTCAAGGGTATCGTTAAGGAAGAAGAAGTTCTTGAACTTGCTGAATCTGCATTCGCAGATGCCTGCCGTCCCGGTAACCCCAGAGAAACAAGTGTAGAAGATATCGTAGCTCTCTACAAGAGCCTTATGTAAAAAAATCAGGGCGGTATCCCGTGATACCGCCTCGCTTTTCAGGCATTACATAAGAGAGTTCAGCAGTAGTCTGTCGCAGGCGTCTTCTGTAACAAAATCTCTTATGATGTCATTGATATGAACAGCTGATATGTCGGAATTCTCCAGATTCCTTTTCAGCTGTTCAATTTTCTCTTTTCTTTCTGTCAGTCCGGAAAACAGACTTATGCTTCCGTGCTCTCGGATTTCAAGACCGTATGTTTTCGTGTCTTCCATAAACTCTTCCGTAATGACAATAGTACGACTCAATATATCACCTCCTTGGTGATATCGTATCACAAAACCGGCTGAGAAATCAATATTTAAATGTGACAAATATTTTGTTGTTAAATTGTATAATATTGTGATTAATAATCACTTGTTGTAAAACGGAGAATTTTTATGAAAATCAAAGCAAAAAAGATGTTAAGTATTCTTATGGCGGCTATAACAGTTTTCAGCGCACTTTACGTATCGTCCTTTGCAACAGAAGAGCCCGTAGGCTTTACAGATGAAGATTTCCTTGTTACAAAAGGGCAGGATATCGTAAACAGACGCGGTGAAAAGATTCAGCTTAAGGGTGTTAATCTCGGCTCATGGCTTATCTGGGAGGATTGGCTTTCTCCCTATGAAGAAGCAACTGACCATTACGACGTTCTCACAAAGCTTACGGAGCGTTTCGGTGTAGAGGGTGCTTATGCACTTATGGATACCTATATGGATAACTGGATTACAGAGTATGATCTTGATGAAATCAAGGCAATGGGCTTTAACTGTGTAAGAGTGCCTTTCTGGTTCAGAAACTTCTATTATGATGATAACGGTACCAAGATTCTTGATGAAAACGGCGAATGGGATTTCTCCCGTCTTGACTGGGTTGTTGAGGAGTGCTCAAAGAGAGAATTGTATGTTATTCTTGATATGCACGGTGCTGTAGGTTATCAGAGTGATGCACCTCACAGCGGCAAGGGAAAATCCTGCGGTTTGTATGATGATACCGAGCAGGGTGAAAGATACCGTGTGCTGACAGACGAGTTCTGGACTGCAATCGCACAGCGCTTCAACGGTAATCCTGCTGTTGCAATGTACGACCTTCTTAACGAGCCTATGTGTGACGTTGAGTGCACGGAAATCAGAAGAAGAATCAATAATGAATCTATTTATACCCGTCTTTATGATACTGTAAGAGCAGTTGACACTGACCATATCATTACAATGGAATGTATCTGGACCGCAATTGCACTTCCTCAGGCTTGGCTTAAGGGCTGGGAAAATGTGGTTTATCAGGTTCATTTTTATAACAACAATAACTTCATTTTCAATCTTTTCGCTTTATTCACAAAGATAATTTACTGTGACGTTCCTATGTATATGGGTGAGTTTTATCCTCATCAGCAGAGAACCTGGGAAAATTGCTTTAACTTTATGAATAAGATTAATTACAGTTGGACCTTATGGACGTATAAGGCATCCAATCATATGTTCTGGGAATCAGACTGGTGCCTGAGAGGTGCTAAGGATGGCTTCCACAGAGCAAAGATTGAAACGGATTCCTATGAAGAGATTGCACGTAAGTGGGGCGAATGCCTGCGCACTGAAATCGGCTTCCAGGATACAGGACATTACGATAATAACGTAAAAGCACATCTTTAATAAAGTTAAATAGGGATAGTTCTGATAGCACTCGGAACTGTCCCTGTTTGTTTATGTTGATTTAGTTTTTCTCGTGTGTTACAATTATAAAGAACGGATAAATCATATTGACACCAAATAAAGAAAGGTGCTTGTTCTGTGTCTTTACTTTATTATTGATTTTTACATCCATAAGACATAGAACTGTCCTCTGTTTTAGTTGAGGTAGAATAATAATGGAATATATTAAATTTTGTGTTTTTATCTCCATACTTATTACGATAATATCTCTCTTTATATTCATTCTTTCAGTTCTTGTGGGAAAGAAAACAAAAAGTAAGCTTTTTATGTATGTAATGTTTGCAGTAACGGTATTTTGTGTGATTTGTAGTGGATATTTTTCTTTGGATTTAATTTATATGGATTATGTAACAGAAATTGGTGTGTGCATGTATTCTCACAGAGAAAACTTTTATCACAGCTATTATTTTGATATCGGTGAAGATAAATATAAGGGATATGATGTTTATTCTGACGAACAACTGAATGGTATGATTCCCGAAAAAGGCGAGCTTTATGAATATGTTTATGCAAAAAGAACCAAAGTTTTGCTTGATATTGAAAAGATAAGCTAAAGGCATGCCGGAACCTCTCGGGAGACGGGTCCACATCCTGAATATTAATTATACCGATGTTTCTTTGTGAGAAGCATCGGTAATTTTTTAGAGATAATCACGCATATCAACTGTAAGTCTTTCTTCAAGATTTATAAGTTTCTTGGTGATATCCTTGGAATATTCGTCGGCGGCCTTATATTCATTAAGATAGGAATTCAGTGACTTGACGCCCATATTGCAACCGTCTGTCAATAAATCTGCTATTGTTTTGTCGGAATTGTTCATTCCGAGCATAACGTTTGTTTTTATCCATGACATACCCTTTGCCATGGGATTCGGATCCTTGCCGTTGTCCTTGAATTCAATAAGCTTCTGCTGAATTTCAGCTTCAAGCTTTTCGTGCTCCAGCTTATTTTTGTTGAGAATTGTCTGTAAATCACGGGATTCTACTCTGTCAAGCACTTCGCTTATTGATGCAATTCCCATTTTTACGCCTGCATCACATTCACGGAGTAGTTTAATTGTATCGCTTTCTACCATACTATCAGTTCCTTTGTGTTTTTTAGTAATAGTATTTCTTGATGATAAAATTTTATTCCGTAAATGTTGATTTTTAATATTGTTTATGGTATTATTAGCAAAAATGATTATGGAGTTGAAAATTATGAGTAAATTAAAACAGATCGATAATATGGCAGAGCAGAAGGGTAGCCTTCTTGTAACAATATGGCAGTTTGTAAAGTTTATTGTTGTAAGCCTTCTTGCTATGATTGTTCAGTTTGTTCTTCTTAACACACTTCAGCTTATTCCTGCTATCAAGGACCTTTACACACAGGAATTCAACTGGCTTTTCTTTGCATACCCTGTTGCAGTCGGCGGTCTCGGTTACTTCATTGTAAGTAACGTTGCAAACATTATAGCACAGATTGTTGCTTTCTTTGTAAATAAAGAGAAGACCTTCAATTCAGGTGCAAACGTTGCAGTTGCTCTTCCTATTTACATAGTATTCACAATTGGTCTTATCGTTTTCTCCGCTTGGCTTAATCCCACTCTCAAGGATTTACTTGTAGGCTGGAACCTCAATGAGGTCGCAGCAAAGAACATCGCAACAATGGTTTGCTCCGCTGTTCAGTTCTTCCTTTATTTCCCCGTTGACAAAATTCTCTTCCACAAGAAGAAGGAAGAAAAATAAGATATCTCACAACAAAAGGGCTGTATCAATGATACAGCCCTCTTTTTATGTGTTGTTTGAGAGTTTACGGTTTTATTCTGTTTGTTGTTATCTTTTTGATGTTGAATGCATTCATAAGGTCGCTGAATACGGGTAAATCAACTGTCCATGCGGCACAGTCAAGACCGCTTTCCTGCGCAAGCTTTACTTCCTTCATCATCTTGAAAATAAGTCCGCCGTTGATGTCAATGCCGATGTTGCCGTTTTCAAGACAGGTATTTACGTCATCCATTGTAAGCTCGTTGGTGATAAACATAAGCTGAATATCTGCATCAATTTCTCTGATGCCGAGAAGAGCTTCCATATCAAAGGAAATGATTACTGCTTTCTCTGAAAAACCGTAATTATCAATAATGTCAATGAGATTTCTGAATGCTACGGGGTCATAGCCCTTGATTTCGATGTAGGGAATAAGAGAGCTTTCCTTTATTATTGCGAGTGCATCCTCAAGTTTGGGAAGCTTAAGATTTTCGTAGTTTTCAATGCCGTTTCCGTTATCAATTGTGAATTGCTGTAATTCATCAAAGGTCATTTCGGAAATTTCACCGCTACCGTCCGTCATTTTGTCGATTGTTGTGTCGTGATTGAGTATCCATACTCCGTCCTTTGTTGTGTGTATGTCAAACTCAACACCGTAAAAGCCGTTTTCAATTGCACCCTCAATTGCAGGGATTGTATTTTCTGGATAAACAGAGGAAAAACCTCTGTGGGCTATAAACTGCTGAGGCTCATTTCCGTAGGAAGCAAGTACAAATTTACTGCTTATGGGAGATTTGCCGAGATTTATGGCGCAGAAAACAGCAATAATAAGAACAATGATGCTGAGTGTGATTAAGATTTTCTTTTTCATTTTCATACTCCTTTAGCTTTCTTGTAATAATTATACCTTTATAAGCTTCGTTTTACAAGTTTTATTTGCGTTTAGTATTGTTTTTTTTATCTTTCTGTGATAAATTTAAATGCACATTTAAAAAGGGTGATATTATGAAGGATTTTGAACTTAAGCTGACAAAGGTTGAATCTGTGGACTTTGTCAATAAGCTTCCTCCAAACACGAAAATTGAATTACAGAACAAATATGCCTATAACGTAGGCTATTCTAAAATAAATACCTGCCAGGGGGAAATGCGCGCTGAAGTATCGGACAAAAATTCTCCCGACCGTTTCCGTATTGTCGTGACTATGAAGGGATATTTTGTCATTAACGGAGAAATTCCCAAGGAACAGCTTCACGTAAAGACCTTTGACGCTCTTTTCCCTCACCTTAAAGCCTTTATTGTGAATCTTACGTCTACTGCAGGAATTCCTCCCGTATATATTCCTTACGTTGACATATCCAATCAGAGCATTTACCGTGTTGAAATGCCCGGAGCCCTCAGAAAGAAAGAGGATGAAGAATGAAAAAGAAGGATATTTTTCTTATAATTCTCAGATGTGTGATTGCACTGACCTTGTTTGCCGTTGCGATTATATATTACGATGAGCTGTCAAATATAGACGTGCGCGCTCTTGCTGACGTGACGGATAAGCTTGTTGTTCTCATCGCTATGATACTTGCCGTGTACGTCATAAAAGCACTCGTTTTTGTTGTTCCTGCTTCCGTGGTGTACGTTGCAGTCGGTGCCATAATGAATCCCGTGCTTGCAGTTTTTGTAAATCTTACGGGTATATTCATCGAGGTCAGTGTTACATATTTTCTCGGCAGATTCCTCGGCAAGGATGCAGTGTATAAAATGCTTTCAAAGAAGGAAACGGGAAGAAAGCTCCTTGCAAAGGATATTCAGAGTAAGACCTCTGTTCTTGTATCAATCAGAGCCATTCCTGCTTTCCCCATTGATTTCGTAAGCCTTTTTTACGGAGCATCAGGCTGTAAATATCTCAAATATACAGTTCTTTCGGTTGCAGGTATAGCATGGAGGGTAATTCTGTTTACGCTTCTCGGTGACGCTATATTCAAGTGGATTCCTCTTGATAAAATTATCCTTATTGCTATTTGCTGTATTCCCATTGGCGTTGTTTATTATTTAATCAAAAAGTTCAGAATTGAGCCTAAAAAGGCTCAGGAAAACAAAACGGACGGATGTGAATAATATGAAAATGACGGTTATCGGAGGCGGCGGAGTAAGATCAATGTTTCTTGCCCGTTCAATTGCCTCAAGGGCTCACGCTCTCGGCATAAAAGAGCTTGTTTTTATGGACAATGATGAGGTGAAACTTGATATTTTCGGTAAAATGGCAAAGAAAATATCCTCACTTATAGATGCTTCCCTGAAATTTTCTCTTACAACCGACATTTTTGAAGCTGTAAAGGATGCAGATTACGTTATTACAACAATCCGTGTCGGCGGAGATTCTATGAGAGTAAGGGATGAAAGAATTGCTCTGAATCTCGGTGTTCTCGGTCAGGAAACAACGGGTGCCGCAGGCTTCAGCTTTGCTATGAGAAGTATTCCTGCTCTTTTGTCATATTGTGAAATTATAAAGAAATTTGCAAAGCCTGATGTAAAGATGTTTAACTTTACAAATCCGGCAGGGCTTGTTTCTCAGGCTTTGAGTGACAAGGGATATGACTTTACATATGGCATCTGTGATGCCCCCAGCGGTATGCTTCATTCCTTTGCAGATCTTCTCGGTGTTTCTGCTGACAGAGTTTACGGCGACATATACGGACTGAATCATCTTTCTTTCTTCAACAGTATTACACTTGACGGAAAAAACGTTCTTGAGGATATTATCTGCAATGACAAGGCTTATTCAGAAACTGATATGAGATATTTCAGTAAGGATATGCTTCTTGAAAGAAAATTTATTCCCAATGAATATCTTTATTACTTTTTCAGCAGGGAAAAGGCTGTTGCAAATATTCTTTCCGCTGAACAGACGAGAGGGGAGCAGATTGAAAAAATCAATACTTTTATGATTGAGGAATTGTCTCCCGTTGATGTTGAAAATGATTTTGATACGGCTCTTCAGATTTTTGAAAAATACTACGGTATGCGTGAAAACTCCTATATGGCAAGTGAAACGGGTGTAAGACGTCAGAAGCAGTGGCATTTCGATCCCTTTGCTCCCGATGACGGCGGTTATGCAGGCGTTGCTCTTCGTTTTATTGATATTGTAAACAGCAAAAAAGACGGTGAAATGATATTCTGTACTAAAAATAAGGGCGCAATTCCCGGACTTTATGATGACGATATCGTAGAAATCACCTGTAACGTAAGTAAAGACGCTGTAACTCCTAAAAAATTCACTGAGGACAGCATTGATACTTATGCAATGGAGCTCATAAGACGTATGAAGCACTACGAAAGGGAAGCCGCCGCCGCAATTCTTACGAAGGATAAAAAAAGAGCGGCAGAAGCTCTTGCACTTCATCCGCTTGTTGAATCATATTCTATTGCAAGCAAGCTGATTGAGGAATATATCGAGCTTAATAAGGACTATTCATCGGGCTGGTAAGAACCAAATTAAATAATTTAATCCGTTTTCGGGAAAAGAATGGGCTTCTGCTGGTATTTATGCAGAAGCCCGTTTGTATTGTGATTATCAGCTTAAAGGAGCTTTGCGGCTGCCTTATCAATAAGAAGGATAGCATCCTTGTGATTCTTGAGAACGGATGCGGGGCACATAGGTGTAACCTCACCGTCAACAGTAGCCTTTATTGCATCAGCCTTTGCTTCGCCCGTTGCAATAAGAACGATTTTCTTTGCCTTCATAATGGAGTTTACACCCATTGTAAGAGCATAACGGGGCATTGAATCATCATCAAAATAAATGCTGTTTGACTTGATTGTGCTGTCGGTAAGCTTAACCTTGAAGGTGCCGTCTGAAAAAGCATCGCTGGGCTCGTTGAAGCCGATGTGACCGTTTGTGCCGATGCCGAGAAGCTGAACGTCAATTCCGCCTGCCTCGTCAATCATTGCATCATAGCTTTTGGCATGTGCTTCGGGATCAGCTGCATTTCCGTCGGGAATATGTACGTTTTCTTCCTTTATGTTGACGCTGTTGAAAAGGTTTTCGTGCATAAAGGTGTAGTAGCTGTTTTTATCGTCACGGGGAAGATCGCAGTACTCATCAAGATTGAAGGTTCTGATGCTTTCAAAGCTGATTTCACCGTTATTGTAGCGTCTTATAAGCTCATTGTAGGTTTTAACGGGTGAGGCACCTGTTGCAAGACCTAAAATACAGTCGGGCTTATTTTTGATGATATCTGTGAAAATATCTGCACAAGCTATTGCAATTTCATCTGCAGTATCAAAGATTCTTACTTCCATAAATTGATTCCTCCGGGAAATATTTTTACTCAATTATAATGTTTATTATTTTCGTTGTCAATAATAAATAAATACGGAATTATGTTGAAAATGCTTGTAATTAATAAAACAGTATGTTAAAATTATAAAAAATTGTTTATTGCTCGGAGGCAGATTATGGCTGAAAATATTTCATTCCGTTCCTCAATGAACGGCTTCAACAGAAACGACGTTATGGCTTATATTGACAAGGTGCTTGCTGAAAAGGCAGAGCTTCAGATTAAGGTAGCCGCAATTGAAAAGGATATTGAAGGAATTAAGGCTGAATGTGAAAAGGAAATCACAAATTCCAAAAATGCCGTTCTTAATTTTGCTGAAACAGTTGCAAAGCTTGAAACGGAGCTTGGTGACCTTAAGACTGATAACGAAATTCTCAGAGCCGTTGTTGCTCAGGCAAATGAAAAGGAGCTTCTTAAGGATTCTGAGCTTGCCGCTGAAAAAGAGCTTCTCGGGGCAAGAGAAAATCAGTATAAGGCAGAAATTGAACAGCTTAAAAATAAGATTGCCGAGCTTGAAAATGAAAAGGCTGATTCTGCAGATAAGCAGAGTGACAAATGCGCAGAATGTGATATTGCTAAGATTTATGAAGCAAGACTCGGTGCTGCTATGCTTGATGCAAAGCGTTTTTCGGAGATTCTTGTGAAAGAAGCAAACGATAAGGCCTCCGATTTGTTTGCTGATGCTTTTTCTTCTGCACATGCAACGTCCGTCAAGGCAGGTGCAATTGCACAGAGTATTACCGACATCAGCAATCAGTTCAACGTTTCCTTCAAGGTTCTTCTTGATAATATGAAGGCTCTCGGCACAACTCTTGACTCCTTTAAGAATGACGTTAAGATTACGGGTGAAAAGTTTGATTTCACTACCGATTTTGTTGCTTTTACAGGTGAAACCGTAGCAGAGCCAGTCTCTGAAAAGCCTGCAGAAATGCCCGAAACAGAGGACGTTATTCCTGCACGTAAAAGAAACGTAAACTTTGACGATGCAGATGAATTCGATTTCAGAGTTGACGTAAATGACTGAGTTTAATATTACATGCGCCGGGCTTTCCTCGTTTGCAGGAAAGCTTTCTGCAGGTGATAAGGTTTATCTTTCAGGTGAGATATACACTGCGAGGGATGCCGCACACTCAAGATTGTGTGCACTTATCCGCGATGGCAAAGAGCTTCCTTTTGATATTTCAGGTGCCGTGATATATTATGCAGGACCAAGTCCCACAAAAGATGACGGTACAATCGGCAGCTTCGGCCCTACAACCTCCTCGAGAATGGATGCTTTTGCGCCTATGCTTCTTGACCTCGGATTAAAAGCTATGATCGGAAAAGGCAACAGAAGCTCAGAAGTAATTGATGCAATTGTGCGCAATAATGCCGTATACTTCTGTGCCGGCGGCGGATTCGGTGCCTTAATCAGTCAGAGTATTGAAAATATTGAAGAAATTGCTTTTCCTGAGCTTGGTTGTGAAAGCATAAAAAGACTTACTGTGAGAGATATGCCTCTGACAGTTGCCGTGGACAGCCGCGGAAATTCAATTTTCAACAGATAAATTACAGGTGAAAATATGTCAGATGAAAGACTTCTTGAGTTAAGAAGACAGATAATCAAGAAAGATTTTTCCCGTATGAACAATATGCAATTCAAGGCAGTGACCACAGTTAAGGGGCCGCTGCTTATTCTTGCAGGTGCGGGAAGCGGAAAAACTACCGTTCTTGTCAACAGAATAACAAATCTTATAAAGTACGGAGACGCTTATAATTCAGACAGAGTTTACAGCTTTGCGGATAATCTTGAGGCTCTTTATGAAAAATATCTCGGCGGTGATGCCTCCGTCTATGAGGAAATAAAGGATTCCTTGAGCGTTGAAGCCCCCGAGCCCTGGCAGATACTTGCCATTACCTTCACAAACAAGGCCGCAAATGAATTGAAGGAGAGACTTGTAAATAACCTGGGTGAGCCCGGTGACGAAATATGGGCAAGCACGTTCCATTCCTGCTGCGTAAGAATGTTAAGAAAATTCTGCGACAGAATAGGTTTTTCGAATCATTTTACAATTTATGATACCGACGATTCCAAGAGATTGATGAAGGAATGTCAGAGACAGCTCAATATTGACGAAAAGTATCTTTCCGCAAAGCAGATTCTCGGTGAAATCAGCCGTGCAAAGGACTGTCTTATAGACACTGATGAATACTCTGAAAACGTCGGCTCCGATATGAGAAGAATTGATATTGCCAAGGTTTACGTAAGATATCAGCAGCTTCTTAAGGAAGCGGATGCAATGGACTTTGACGATATTATTTTCAATACCGTAAAGCTTCTTAAAAAGGACAGGGAAGTGCTTGATTATTATCGTAACCGTTTCAGATACATAATGGTTGACGAGTATCAGGATACAAACCATGCACAGTACGTGCTTGTAAGCCTTCTTGCGGGAGGACATAATAACCTCTGCGTTGTAGGTGATGACGATCAGAGTATTTACAGCTTCCGCGGTGCTACGATCGAAAATATTTTAAGCTTTGAAGAGCAGTTCGGTAATGCACTCGTAATACGACTTGAGGAGAATTACCGTTCTACACAGACTATACTTGATGCGGCAAATGCCGTTATTGCACATAATAAAGAGCGTAAAGGCAAACAGCTGTGGACGTCCAACGGTGCAGGTGAGAAGATTATTCTTAAGGCCTGTAACGACGATATTGAAGAAGGAAATTACGTTGCCAAAAGCATTATGGACAATTCCGTTGATAACGGGGTTGCTTTCTCAGATAATGCAATTCTTTACAGAATGAATGCACAGTCGAATATTATTGAACGTGCGCTTGTAAAGCAGGGTATTCCTTACAGAATTATCGGAGGACACCGCTTCTATGACAGAAAGGAAATAAAGGATGCTCTCGCATATCTTGCAGTTGTTTCCAATCCCAATGATAACATCAGATTAAGAAGAATTGTCAACGAGCCTAAAAGAGGCATCGGTGAGACAACAATGAATAATCTTTCTGAAATTTCTTCCCGCCTCGGTGAGAGTGTATTCTATCTTATGGAGCATTCCGACGAGTATGCAGTGCTTTCAAAAAGTGCAAAGAAGCTTAAATTGTTTGCAAGAATGATTACTGCATTTTCAATGCTTCGTGAAAGTAATTCACTTGCTGATTTATTCCGTATTATTATGAATGAATCGGGATATATAGAATCTCTTGCCACGGACGAAAAGAAAGAGGAAAGAATAGAAAACCTTAACGAGCTTTATTCCACAATTGCCCGTTATGAGGAAGAAAACGGTGACGGTGCAACGCTTGAAGGCTTCCTGGAAGAGGTTGCGCTTCTTTCGGATATAGATAATTATGATTCGGATCTTGATACGGTTACTCTTATGACGCTTCATTCCGCAAAGGGTCTTGAATTCCCTTACGTTTATATTGTCGGCTTTGAAAACGGTGTATTCCCGTCAATGCAGTCAATAAGTGAGCCTGCTCTTATGGAGGAAGAAAGAAGACTTGCATACGTTGGTATAACCCGTGCTAAGAAAAAGCTTCATATCACAAGAGCTATGAGCCGTATGCAGTTCGGCAAAACCAATATGAATCCTCCCTCGAAGTTCATTTCGGAAATTCCGCTTGACCTTATTGATGATATAAGTATTACACGAAGAAGTAACTATTCTCAGAACTCATATCAGGGAGGCGGCTCCTCTTATTACGGCGGATATTCTTCCTACGGCACGGGCGGATATGACGACGATTCGGGCTATATAGGCAGCTCCTATTCTGCTAAAAAGAAATCAACGGCAGATTCCTTCAGATCCACCGTTGTGTCCTCTATGAATACCAGGACTGAAAAAACTGAAACAACCGAAAGCCTCAGGGTTGGTGATACCGTTCAGCACAGAAAGTTTGGAACGGGTCTTGTGGTTTCAGCAAAGCCCCTCGGAAATGATACTCTGCTTGAGGTTGCCTTTGATACAGTCGGCACCAAAAAGCTTATGCAGGGAATGGCAAATCTCAAAAAAATATGACCCTCCGGAAAACGGAGGATCATATTCTCACTTTGCTATGTTACTGAATCTTATGTTCACAACCTCTTTTTCCCGTGTGAAGCGGTAGATACTCATTATCAGTCCGATTCCTATGTATATACATAAGTTGGATGAACCGCCGGCGCTGAAGAAGGGGAGCGTAATACCGATAACGGGGAAGATTTTAAGGCACATTCCGATGTTGATTATAATCTGTGCGGCAAACATTGCGGCAACACCGTAGCACATAAGTGACGTTGCATTTTCGCCTGATTTTGCTCCGACTGTTATGATTTTTGCTATAATTGCAATAAGAACCGCAAAAGCAAGAATACAGCCGATAAGTCCCAGCTCTTCACCGATTACCGTGAAAATCATATCGTTTTCACTTTCGGGAACGATTTCGTTCTGTGTGTAAGTTCCGTTGAAAAGTCCCTGACCCGTAAGACCGCCCGATGCAATTGCTTCAAGTCCCTTGTTTTGCTGATACATGATATCGGGATATCTTTCGGGATAAATAAGACCTAAAAATCTTTCCTTCTGCGTGTCGGAAAAGAAGAAATACCATATTGCCGGAATTGAGGCACAGACACCTGCAAAGCCGAGAATAAAGTACCTGAGCTGAACCCCTGCAAGGAAAAGCATTGTAACGAAGATAATCATAAATACAAGTGCACTTCCGAGGTCGCCCGTAAGGATAACGAGACCTATGGGAATTATTCCGTGAACAACAAGACCTGCAAGGTGTAAAATGTTTCTGATTTTATCCTGCACCAATTCAAGGTGCATTGAAAACGTAATTATAAATCCTATCTTTACGAGCTCTGACGGCTGAAAGAAAAGTCCCGTTGAGCCTAAAAGAATCCAGGTCTTTGCATCGGGTCGTTCCGCAGGACCTACACCTACACCCGGGATGAACAGTGCAAGCATCATTATGATGCAGACGGCACCGATAACCGGAAACATCTTTGAAATAAATTTATAATCTATAAATGATATAATCAGTGCGCCTATGACACCTGCACAGACCGCAAGAAGCATTGTTCTTGCATCTCGTGACATAAGAGCGCCCTCTTCAATCTGAAGAGTTGTTGCACTGTGTACCATCAGCACTCCGAAGAAGGATGCTGCAACACACAAAAATATTAAAAGAATATCTGTTTCAAAAATTGCAGATTTCAAAAGCTTTATAATTTTAGACATTTTTTCAGCTCCGTATATTAATACTGCTATTATAATAGTAAGAAAGACTTTTTTCAATAGAAAATTATTTGTGGTGAATTATTATGAAGGAATATTTATCGTATTCAGAAAATGATACAATGAAAATAGCCGAAGAGATATGCTCACGTATTCCTGCCGGCACGGTTGTTGCCTTCTCCGGCGGTATGGGTATGGGCAAAACTGCTTTTGTCCGAGGAGCCCTTAAAGCTTACTCGAACGATTCGTTTGTAAGCTCGCCCACGTTTTCTCTTGTACACGATTACGGAGGAAATCCTAAGGTATATCACTTTGATATGTATCGTGTGACGGATATTGACGATCTGTATTCTACGGGCTTTTTCGATTATCTTGACGATAACTCTGTTCTGTTTATTGAATGGAGTGAAAATATAATTTCTGCATTACCTGAAAATACTGTTTTTGTTGATATTTCTCAGGGGGAAAATGCACAGGACAGAAAAATTACCGTTACGGGAGGTGCTTTCTGATGGTTATTCTCGGTGTTGATACCTCTGCAGTAGCAGCAGGTGCCGCTATTATCAAGGACGGAAAGCTTATCAGTGAAACCTATATCAATACGGGACTTACTCATTCCCAGACAATGCTTACTCTTATTGATTCGGCTCTTAATGCCGTTGATATGTCAATTGATGACGTGGATGCATTTGCCGTATCGTCGGGTCCCGGCTCATTTACCGGTATCAGAATAGGTGTTTCTGCCGTTAAGGGACTTTGCTTTGCGAAAAATAAGCCCTGCTTTGCGGTTTCAACTCTTGAGGCGCTTGCTAACTGTGCGGATATTGACGGCTTTATTATTTGTCCCGTTATGGATGCTCGCTGTATGCAGGTTTACACTGCGCTTTTTGAAAAGACAGACGGTGAGATAAAAAGGGTAACTGAAGATGCACCGAAGACCCTTGAAGAATTGTCCGAAGAGCTTATAAAAATCGGCAGGAAAGTTCTTCTTATAGGGGACGGAGCCGACATTTCTTATAAGTTTTTAGCCGAAAAAGGACTGGATGTGCGAAAATTTTCTGAAATTTTTAAATTTCAGCACGCTTCGGGAGTTGCAATTACGGCTTACAGAAACTATAATAGAGGAGAAGAAGCTGTTTCGGCGGATAATCTTGTGCCGTCATATCTTCGCCTTTCTCAGGCAGAACGAGAATTAAAAAAGTCAGGAGATGCAAAAAAATGATAGCTTTAAGCAGTGACCATGCAGGTTTTCCTCTTAAGGAAGCTATAAAAGAATATTTTATTGAAAACAATATTGAATTTGAGGATTGCGGAGCTTACAGCACAGACAGTGTTGATTATCCTTATCAGGCAAAAAAGGCTTGTGATCTTGTTGTTGAAGGAAAGTGCGATAAGGCGATTCTCTGCTGCGGTACGGGTATCGGAATTTCAATGGCTGCAAACAAGGTAAAGGGCATCAGAGCAGCCTGCTGCTCCGACTATTTCAGTGCAAAATATACAAGACTTCACAATGATGCAAATGCACTTTGTCTCGGTGCGAGAGTTATCGGTGTAGGTGCGGCTCTTGAGCTTGTTGACGTCTTTATCAATACTGAGTTTGAAGGCGGCAGACATCAGAGACGTGTAGACCAGATAACTGAAATTGAAAATATGTAATTTAATCTGAAAGGAAGTATATGGATATGGCAAACGTTACTATTACAAATCATCCTCTTATTCAGCACAAATTATCAATTATCAGAGATAAGCGTACCTCTTCAAAGATTTTCAGAGAAATAATAAGTGAGATTGCTATGCTTATGTGCTACGAGGCAACAAGAGATCTCGAGCTTACAGAGGTAGAAATTGAAACTCCCGTGGCAGTTGCTAAGGTAAAGAAGCTTTCAGGCAAGAAGCTTGCCATTGTACCTATTCTCCGTGCAGGTCTCGGAATGGTTGACGGTATGGTTGCTCTTATTCCTTCAGCAAGAATAGGTCATATCGGTCTTTACAGAGATCCCGAAACACTTATGCCCGTTGAGTATTACTGCAAGCTTCCTTCTGATATTGAAGAAAGAGACGTTATTGTTGTAGACCCCATGTGTGCAACGGGCGGAAGTGCTATTGATGCAATTACCCTTATCAAGAAAAGAGGTCCCAAGCACATTAAGTTTGTATGTACTCTTGCTGCTCCCGAGGGAATCAAGGCTCTGACTGAAGCACATCCTGACGTTGACGTTTTCTGTGCCGCTCTTGATGAATGCCTTAATGACCACGGTTATATCGTTCCCGGTCTCGGTGATGCCGGTGACAGAATTTTCGGTACAAAATAAAGCATAACAGAATTTTTATAAAGTATATCTAAAATTAAAAGCTGTATCATAAGCATCTCCTTGATGCCTTGGTACAGCTTTTTTATATGTATTTAAGTTTATTGTACTAATATTCCGTTGCAGACATCGTTTTCGCAGGACAGAATTTTTACCTTTCTTATCTGACCGCACAGATTTTCTTTTGACGTGACGGTTATGGGCGTGTAATTTTCGGTGTAGCCCTGCTGTACGTTGCCCTTAGGTGTTTCAAAAAGAACGTTTACGGTTTTACCGATGGTTTCTTTAAGAAATACGTCTCGGGTTTTGTCGCATTCCTTTTGCAGAAGAGCGCATCTTTCTGTTTTTACGGCATTGGGGATTTTATCCGTGAATTTATATGCAACCGTGCCTTCACGGGGGGAGAAGGGGAATACGTGTACCTTCATAAAGCCGCATTCTTTTGCAAATTCAAGTGTTTCGTTAAAGTATTCTGCTGTTTCTCCGGGGAAGCCTACAATGATATCGGTTGTAAGTGAAATATCGGAAAAGGTTGCTTTCAGCTTTTTGCAGAGGGTCAGGTATTCTTCTGCGGTATAATGGCGGTTCATTCTTTTGAGTACTGTATCGCTTCCGCTCTGAAGTGACAGATGAAACTGGGGACAGAATTTCTTCATTCCTGACAGTCTTCTGATTATATCATCTGTAATATGGTCGGGTTCAAGAGAGCCTAATCTGAAGCGCTCTATGCCATCGGTGTCTTCTGCTATCTGCAGAGCATCGCAGATATTACCGTCGGTATCAAGTCCGTAGGCGGAAAGATTGATTCCTACAAAAACAATTTCCTTGTAGCCTGCCTTTGCCAATCTTTCAATTTCATTACGGATTGCTTCAAGAGGACGTGAGCGGGAAAAGCCTCGGGCTTTTGGAATAATGCAGTAGGAGCAATATCTGTTGCAGCCGTCCTGAATCTTTATAAAAGCTCTTGTGTGTCCGTCAAAGGTGTTGATTTCGATGCCCTTGTATTTATCCTCACGCTTGTGTGCAATTGCTTTAACTGTCTGTTTTCTGCTGTTGCGGAATTCGGTGATTGCTTCAATAATATTGTGATTGGCGTTGTTGCCGAGGATTATATCGGCTTCGGAAAGCTCCGTTGCTTCTTCGGGAAATGCCTGAGGAAAGCAGCCCGTAAGAATGATTATGGCATCACTGTTGTCATTTCTGAAGCGTCTGACTGCCTGACGGGTTTTTCTGCTGCTTTCGGCAGTTACCGTGCAGGAATTGATGACGTATATATCAGCCTTTTCCTTGTGGCTGACAACGGAATATCCCTCGTTTTTCAGAAGGGAAATCATTTCCTGCGTTTCATACTGATTTACTTTGCAACCGAGTGTGTAAAATGCCGCCTTCATATCGTACCTCTTGTTAATAATTAAATACATTATATACGTTCTGCAGTCTTTTAGCAATATGTTTGCATTAAAATATCTCGTCCCTCATACTTTTGTATCAAGGAGGAATGAAGAATGTTAAAAAAATTTACAGCTACAGTGATAATGCTGTGTATGCTTCTGTCTTTTACGGTGATAAGCTTTGCTAAAGCAGAGCCTGATGAAGAAATTCTCACTGTCAGTGCAGACGTGTCCCTCGGAATCAATGCAAAGGCGTATGCACTTATGGACGTGAATACGGGTACTCTTATAGCGGGAATGAATGAGGATGAAAAGCTTTATCCTGCTTCCGTTACCAAAATAATGAGTCTGCTTCTTGTTATGGAGGCAATTGAAAACGGTAAAATGACCCTGGATATGGAAATTACCTGCAGTGCATCTGCGGCTGAAAAGGGCGGCTCTCAGATATGGCTTGAGGCAGGGGAGGTGATGACTGTCAATGACCTTCTGAAGGCAACGGTTGTTTACAGTGCAAATGATGCCTGTTGTCTGTTGGGAGAGGTGATTGCAGGCAGTGAAGAAGCCTTCTGCTCACTTATGAATAAAAAGGCTCAGGAGCTCGGAATGGTGAATACTAATTTCGATAACTGTACGGGACTTGACGACGATACGACGACCCATAAAACAACCGCCCGTGATATTGCCCTGATGTCAAGAGCTCTTCTTGAATATGAGCTTATCAGAGATTATACCGGAATATGGATGGATACGCTCAGAGACGGACAGACACAGCTTGTCAATACAAATAAGATTATAAGAACGTATCCCGGGGCAACGGGACTTAAAACCGGTACAACAAGTAAGGCTGGGTGCTGCGTCAGTGCCTCAGCAAAAAGGGACGGACTTGAGCTTGTTGCGGTTGTTCTCGGTGCCGATAACAGCAAGGAGCGCTTTAACGCAGCAAAAGCACTGCTTGATTACGGCTTCAGTAATTATGAAATTTATTCTCCTGATTCATCGGGATTGTATCCTGAAAATATCGGAGTTGCACACGGCACTTTACAGACGGTAGAGCTTGAACACATTGAATGCGAAGATTTTCTCGTGAATAAGGGTGTTAAAAATAGTATTCAGACGGAAATAAATATAACGGAAATGCTTGAAGCGCCGGTTGAAAAGGGGAGTGTTGTGGGTGAAATAATATATAAGTATAACGGAGATATTCTTGGAAAAAGTGAAATTATCACAGCTGAAAGCTCCGACAGAATGACCTTTTTCAATGCACTTGTTACTATTTTGAAATCAGTTAAAAAATATTAATTTTTTTCAACTTTCTATTGAAAAATGAAAAGATTTATAGTAAAATGGTATAAAATAATACGCAAAGTCGGAGGAAAATTCATAAAATGTCTTTAAAACTTAACAGCAAATACCTCGGTTCATTTGTCAGCGAGGAAGCACTGCTTGCAATTGAGCCTGAAGTTAAGAAGGCACATTCTTTGCTTAATGAAAATAAAGCGGATGCAGCCGGAAATGATTTTCACGGTTGGGTGTCATTACCTCTTGATTATGACAAGGAAGAATTCGCAAGAATCAAGAAAAGCGCAAAGAAGATAATGTCCGATTCCGAAGTTCTTGTTGTTATCGGTATCGGCGGCTCCTATCTCGGAGCAAGAGCAGCCATTGAATTTGTAAAATCAAAAAATTATAATTTAACAACAAAAGATGCACCTAAGATTTTCTTTGTAGGTAACAGTATTTCTCCTACCGAGATTTCTGAAATTTATTCAATCTGTGAAAACTGTGATTTCTCTGTAAACGTAATTTCAAAGTCAGGTACAACTACCGAGCCTGCAATTGCATTCAGAGTGTTCAAGGGGCTTCTTGAAAAGAAGTATTCTGCTGAAGAAGCAGCAGCAAGAATATACGTTACTACCGATAAAGCAAAGGGTACACTTAAATCTCTTGCAGACAGAATGGGTTACGAGGAATTCGTAGTGCCCGATGACGTAGGCGGCAGATACTCAGTGCTTACCGCAGTAGGTCTTCTTCCTATTGCCTGTGCAGGTATTGATATTGATAAACTTATGGCGGGTGCCGCAAATGCAGTTGAAAAGTACAACGTTCCCGACATTTCAGTGAATGATTGCTACAAGTACGCTGCAATAAGAAACATTCTTTACAGAGCCGGTAAGAAGGTTGAAATGTATGTTTCCTACGAGCCCGACTTTACTCTTATGAACGAATGGTTCAAGCAGCTTTACGGCGAAAGCGAAGGTAAGGAAAACAAGGGTATTTTCCCCGCTTCCGCAATCTATTCAACTGATCTTCATTCTCTCGGACAGTACGTTCAGGAAGGTGAAAGACATCTGTTTGAAACCGTATTTACGTTCAATGAACCCAAGGCAGAGCTTATAATTGAAGCTGATGAGGAAAACGTAGACGGACTTAATTTCCTTGCAGGAAAGGGTATGTCATACATTAACCGTAAGGCTTTTGAGGGTACCGTTCTCGCTCATACCGACGGCGGTGTTCCCAATATCATCATAGAGGCTGACAGAATGGACGAGGAGAATCTCGGTGAGATGATTTATTTCTTTGAGAAGGCCTGTGCAATTTCAGGCTACGTTCTCGGTGTGAATCCCTTTGATCAGCCCGGTGTTGAAAGTTATAAGAAAAATATGTTTGCTCTTCTCGGAAAGCCCGGTTATGAAGAGCTTGCAGATGCTCTTAAGGCAAGACTTAACTAAAATTAAGGTAATAAATCTGAAAGGAATTGATTATTATGATTAAGCTTTTAATCGGCGAAAAAGGAACAGGAAAGACCAAGAAACTCATCAACTGCGTTAATGCTGCACTTGATTCTTCTAACGGTCACGTTGTATGCGTAGAGCAGGATGACCTTCTCAGATATCAGATCAGCTACAAGGTAAGACTTCTTGCAGCAAGCAACTACAAAATTGAAGGTTATGATGCTTTCTACGGCTTCCTTAGCGGACTTTGTGCAGGCGATCATGATATTACTGATATTCTTATTGATGCTACACTCAAGATCGGTGGCAGAAATTATGAGGAGCTCGCTGATTTCCTTGTAAAGGTTGCTAACCTTTCCAAGCTTACCGGCACAAACTTCACATTCACAATTTCTACTGAAAAAGCAAATCTTCCTGCAAAGATTTTTGAGGTTTGCGAAGCTGAATAAAAAAATCTTTAAAAATATATCAAAATTTAGCAGATTTCCTGTTGACAAACGGGGAATCTGCCTATATAATACTTGATGTTGTGTTTAAGGGTAACTATGCTTAAAAATAGGAGGAAGTCGAATTGTATCTTGAACTTGATGCTGTATTCAATAATGACGGTGAAAGTTTAGAGATAGATTATGAGTTTTCTCTTGAGGATGAAAGTGTTGTTACTCCCGTAAAGGTTAGCGGTTCCGTTTTTAATAAAACAGGTATCGTAAATTTGCAGGCGGATGCCAGATTCGATTATTCCACTTCATGTGCCAAGTGCAACAAGCCTTTACTCAGACATGCTAAGGTTCCCGTACGTCACACTCTGCTGACTCACGCCGAAAGCGAGGATAATGATGAGTTTATTGTTCTCGACGGAATGAGACTTCTGCTTGACGAGCTTGTAAGTGAGGATATTTATCTTGCTCTTCCGTCAAGATTTTTGTGTAAGGATGACTGTAAGGGATTGTGTGCTTTCTGCGGACAGGATCTTAATGAAGGTCAGTGTTCGTGCAGTGCACCCACGGATTCCAGATGGGATTCGTTAAAAGATTTGTTTAATGAATAATTAAGCCTGTTAGGAGGAAATAAAAATGGCAGTTCCTGCAAGAAGAGTATCAAAAGCAAGAAGAGATAAGAGACGTAATAATGTTTGGAAGATTTCTGCTCCCGCTATCGAAAAGTGCCCTCAGTGCGGAGAATATAAGAGATCTCACAGACTTTGTCCTGCTTGCGGCTACTACAATGGCCGTCAGGTAGTTGCTGTCGAAGACTGATTCTTATTTCCGTAATTATTTTTTGACGGAGAATCTTGTACTTTATAGCGCAGGCGGAGAAGTGAAATCTTCCCCGCCGCTTTGCTATACAATCCGGTGGTGAAAACGTGGCAGTTAGAATTTTTGCTGTTCTGAAAAACAGCGCGTGCGCAAGAAACGGAATACGTCCCGGTGACAGTCTTGTAAGTATCAACGGAAATGAAATAAATGACGTGCTTGACTACCGTTTTTATTCGGATTCGGATAAGTTAAGTGCGGTTTTTGAGCTTTTTGACGGTACGGTAAAAAACGTCACGTTGAAAGGCAGAAATGGTGCTGATAAGCTTGGACTAGCATTTGAAACTTATCTTATGGATAAGCATCGCAGATGCAAGAATTCTTGCATATTCTGTTTTATTGACCAGTTACCCAAGGGGCTTCGTGAAAGTCTTTATTTCAAGGATGATGATTCACGTCTTTCCTTTTTGTTTGGTAATTACATAACCCTTACCAATCTTACTGAAAAAGACGTTGACAGAATTATAAGAATGCACATCAGTCCAATTAATGCTTCTGTGCATACGATGAATCCTGAGCTCAGGGTTAAAATGATGAAGAATCCTGCGGCAGGAAGCTCTCTCGGATATCTTAAAAGATTTTCGGATGCCGGGATTGCTATAAATGCCCAGCTTGTTTTGTGCCCCGGAATTAACGATGGGGAAGAGCTTAGGTTTTCTCTTGAAAAGCTCGCTGAGCTGGATTCTGTCAGAAGTGTTGCTGCTGTTCCCGTCGGACTTACCAAATACAGAGACGGCTTATATCCTCTTGTGCCTTTTACGAAGGAAGGCGCTGCAGAGGTTATTGATATTATTGACAGCTTCAATGAAGAGCTCATAAAGCAGGGAAGAGATAAAATTGCTTATCCTTCTGATGAGTTCTTTCAGCTTGCGCATCGTGATATTCCCGATTATTCATATTACGGAGATTTTCCTCAGCTTGATAACGGTGTCGGAATGATTGCTTGTCTTGACAAGGAATTTTCTGATGCTATGGAGGATTGTGCTCCCGATGAAAAAGTGCGCAGCTTTGCTGTTGCTACGGGGGTTGCCGCATTTGATATAATGAAATCTGTTGCCGACAGATTCTGTGAAAAATTCACGGCATCTGAAATAGATGTATACTGTATCAGAAATTCATTTTTTGGTGATTCTGTTACGGTTTCGGGGCTTATTACGGGTAAGGATCTCATTGAATCTCTCAAAGCGCAGGGCTTTGACTCCCGATATCTGTTTATTCCCTCTGTTATGTTAAAGGGTAAAAACGAGCCGATTTTTCTTGACGATATTTCTGTCTGTCAGGTTGAAGAGGCCTTGAATACTCAGGTTATAGTAACATCTTGTGATGCATATTCACTTTTTGATGCTTTTTATGAAATCTGAGAACGGTATTGATTATACTGTATTTTTTTGTTAGTTAATTACTATGAAAGGCCGGAATTTTCCGGGATAAAGAAATTATGGCTAAACCGATTGTTGCAATTGTAGGCAGACCCAACGTGGGTAAATCTACGTTATTCAATAAGTTAAGCGGTAAAAGAGTTGGTATTGTTGATGACCGTCCCGGTGTTACGAGAGACCGTCTTTATGCCGATTGCGAATGGCTTAATCATCAGTTTTTGATTGTTGATACCGGCGGTATCGAACCCTATTCGGATGATATTATTCTTTCTCAGATGAGAAGACAGGCGCAGATAGCAATTGAAACTGCTGATGCGATTATTTTTGTCTGTGACGTTAAAACCGGTGTTGTTGCAACCGATGCAGAGGTAGCATCAATGCTCCTTAAAAGCGGAAAGCCCATTGTTTTGTGCGTAAACAAATGTGACGCGCTCGGCTCTGTTCCTGCTGATTTTTATGAGTTTTATAACCTCGGTCTCGGTGACCCTATCGCTGTGTCTTCGGTTCACGGACACGGCACGGGTGACCTTCTTGACGAGGTGCTTAAGCATCTTCCCGAGCCTGAAGCGGAGGATGAGGAGGATGATACCATCAAGGTTGCGCTTATCGGTAAGCCTAACGTTGGTAAATCTTCTCTCGTAAATGCTCTTTGCGGAGAGGAAAGAATGCTTGTTTCAAATATTGCAGGTACAACCCGTGATGCTACTGATACAAGAGTTATCAATAAGCACGGTAACTTTATGTTTATTGATACGGCAGGTCTCAGAAGAAAATCAAAGGTTGATGACCAGATAGAGAAATATTCCGTAATGCGCGCTGTTGCCGCCGTTGAAAGAGCCAACGTCTGTGTTATCATGATTGATGCTCTTGAAGGCTTTACCGAGCAGGACTCCAAGGTTGCCGGCATTGCTCACGAGGCAGGTAAGGCTTGTATTATTGCCGTAAATAAATGGGATGCTTATGAAAAAGACGGTAAAACCATGGACGTTTACCGTAAGAAGCTTATGAATGATTTCTCATTTATGTCTTATGCTCCCATTATCTTTATTTCCGCAAAAACAGGTCAGCGTCTTGACCGTCTTTTTGAGCTTATCAAGTATGTTGATGATCAGAATGCCGTAAGAATTCCTACCGGCAGACTCAATCAGGTGTTAGCTGATGCTCAGGCAAGAGTTCAGCCTCCTACGGATAAGGGTAAGAGACTCAAGGTTTATTATATGACTCAGGCTTCCACAAGACCGCCAACGTTTGTTGCCTTTGTAAACAGCAAGGAGCTTTTTCATTACAGCTATCAGAGATATCTTGATAATCAGATCCGTGAGGTTTTCGGTCTTGAGGGTACTCCTACAAGACTTGTAATCCGCGAAAGAAACGAAAATTAATCAGTGAGAGATGTGCCGATTTTTCGGTACATCTTTTTTTATATTTATAATAATATTTTATATATAAGTATTGATTATATTTGAAATATATGCTAAAATATCAGGGATAATTGACTTGGTATGTAAAAATTATGTATTGCAACCGGCAAATCTGAAAAATATTAAAGAAAACAGGGTGGTTTTATGAATTGTCTTAAGGACTACACACTTGAACAGCTCAATGAATTTGAAGCAGCTGCTCAGAAAAAATACGATGAGTTTGTGGCTCAGGGAATTTCTCTTAATATGGCAAGAGGAAAGCCTGCTGCAGAACAGCTTGATATCTACGATAAGATGCTTAACGAGCATTTTGAAAAAATCGGCTTCAAGTCAGAGGATGGTACTGACTGCAGAAACTACGGTATCCTTTACGGTATCGAGGAGTGCAGAAAGCTCTTTGGTGAAATTCTCGGTGTTGATTGGAAGAACGTAATTGCATGCGGCAGCTCAAGCCTCAATCTTATGTTCGACTTTATTGCTCAGGGCATGTACAAGGGCTTTGCAGGCTGTGAGCCCTGGATTAACAACAAGAACAGAAAGTTCATTGCTGTTGTTCCCGGCTATGACAGACATTTCGGTATCGCTCAGTTCTTCGGCTTTGAGATGATCAACGTGCCTATGACAGAAAAAGGTCCCGATATGGATCTTGTTGAAGAGCTTATCAAGAATCCCGACGTAAAGGGTATGTTCTGTGTTCCCAAGTATTCAAATCCTGACGGTATTACATATTCCGATGAAACAATTGTACGTCTTGCTTCAATGAAGCCTGCCGCAAAGGATTTCAGAGTAATTTACGATAATGCTTATATCGTTCACGACGTTTATGAGGACGGTGACGAGCTTCTCAATATTTTTGATGAGTCTAAGAAGTACGGCAATGAAGATAACTTTGTAACATTTACCTCCACCTCAAAAATCACATATGCCGGTGCCGGTGTTTCCGCAATGGCTGCAAGTGACAGAAACTTCAAGGAGATTTCCGACAGGCTTACTCTTCAGATTATCAGCTACGATAAGATGAATCAGCTTCGTCACTCATACTTCTATAAGACAGTTGACGACGTTAAGGAGCAGATGAAGAAGCACGCCGCAATTTTAAGACCTAAGTTTGCAACTGTTCTCAGAATCCTCTCCAAGGAGCTTGGTGAGCTCGGTGTTGCTCAGTGGAATGAACCCAAGGGCGGATATTTCATCAGCCTTGACGTTACAACAGGTTCTGCAAAATATGTCGGTGAGCTCTGCAAGAAGGCAGGCGTAACTCTTACAGGTGTCGGTGCTACCTATCCTTACGGCATTGACCCTGAAGATAAGAATATCCGTCTTGCTCCTTCATGTCCCACGGTCCCTGAGCTTGAAATTGCAACTGAAATCATTTGTCTTGCAGTAAAGCTTGCTGCATGCAAGGAAATCAGAGAAGGAAAATAAATACAGATTTAAGGAAGTAATGTTATGTATCGTATCGGACACGGTTATGATGTTCATAAGCTCGTAGAAGAAAGAAAGCTGATTCTCGGCGGTGTTGACGTTCCTTATGAAAAAGGTCTTCTCGGACACTCCGATGCTGACGTGCTCGTGCACGCTGTCTGTGATTCACTTCTCGGTGCGGCTGCTCTCGGTGATATCGGAAAGCATTTCCCCGACACTGATTCGAAGTATAAGAATGCTGACAGTCTTGTTCTGCTTGAAACTGTATGCAGACTTATAAGGGAAAAGGGTTACGAAATCTGCAATATCGATTCAACGGTAATTGCCCAGAGACCGAAGCTTGCTTCCTTTATCCCGCAGATGAGAGAAAATATTGCGAGAACCTGCAGCCTTGAAGTTGACCTTGTGAACGTCAAGGCAACCACAGAGGAAAAGCTCGGCTTTACGGGTGAGGGACTCGGAATTTCCGCTCATAGTGTATCGATAATTAAAAAAATCAACTCGGAGGTGTAAAACTCTATGGAATTGTTTGAAACTGTAAAGACGGTTTTTCTTCAGGTAATAGATGTTTTCGCAAATATTAATCTTTTCCCTGATATCATAGATATTCTGCTTGTTGCATTGCTTGCATACGCTCTTATTACTCAGCTGAGAAAATCTCAGTCAATTCAGGTTATTAAGGGAATAATCTTTGTTGTAATTGTTTACGGTCTTGTAAACCTTTTCAATATGACAACAAGTAAATTCATATTCACAAAGCTTTTTTCCGATATCATTATCATTTTCGTTGTTCTGTTTTCCAATGAACTCAGACACGCTCTTGAAAATGTCGGCAAGAAGAAGCTTGGTAAGAAGTATTTTTTCTTCTCTTCTTCATCTGCTGATGAGGAAACCATTGAATCAATCAATGCTGTCTGCCGTGCCGCAGGTGCAATGAGCAGAAGCAAGGTCGGCTCTCTTGTGGTTTTCCAGAGAGATACTCTTCTCGGTGACCTTACAAAGCACGCTGTGCCCATTGATTCTGCTACTACGTTCGAAATGATCTGCAGCATCTTCTATCCCAAGGCACCTTTACACGACGGTGCTGTCGTTATAAAGGACGGAAGAATTGTAGCGGCAAGATGTGTTGTTCCTATGAAGAATGACAGAGTGATTACTGAAAACGTCGGTACCCGTCACCGTGCAGCAATTGAGGTAAGCCTTAATTCTGATGCTGTTGTAGTTGTTACCAGTGAGGAAACAGGTCTTATTTCACTTGCAGTTGACGGTAAGCTTATCAGAGGTCTCTCAGACAGTGAGCTTCGTGAAAAGCTCAGCGGTTATCTTCTTAACCCCAAGCCTGAGAAGAAGAACAGACTTTCCAAGAAAAATAAGCAGCCTGAAATTACCGAAGCCGCAGTAAGTGCCGCAGAGGAAGTTAAGCCTGCGGAAGAAGTAACAGAACCCGTTCAGGTTGAAGCGGAAGTAAATGCTGCAGAAGTCTGCGAAGTGCTTGAAGAAAACAACAGCGACGTTGCAATTGAAGCACCCTTCGAAGAAATTCTCACAGAAGAGGAAAACGGAATAGTTAATGAAGGAGTTGAAAATGATGAACAGGAATAATGCAAACGATAAAAAAGAAAAAGTATCATTTTCTTCTCTTATGACCAATAATAAATTTGTTTTTGTCCTTTCACTTTTGTTTGCAGTTGCATTCTGGGTAATGGTATCAATGTCTCAGACAACTGAAATCGAGCGTGTGTTCACAGACGTAAGAATCAGTGTAAACGTTGATGAAAACAGTGTTGCGGCTGAAAATAATCTTGAAATTTTCGGAAACGGTGATTATTTTGCTGACGTAACCGTTAAGGGCTACAGCTATCTTGTGAATTCCTCGGAATTCACTAACAGCAATATCAATCTTTTTGCATCAACCTCATCTGTCGTAACGGCAGGCACCTACGACCTTCCCGTTTCCGGTTCACTTACCGGTATTTCCGGTGACGTGCAGATTTCTTCCATTTCCGTAAAGTCTGTTAAGGTTTCCTTTGACGAAAGAGTCACAAAGTCCTTTGCACTTACCGAACAGATTGAAGAGGGTGAAAATTATTCTCTTGCAGAGGGTCTTGTAAGAGAGAATCCCAGACTCAGTCTTGATAAGATTGATATATCAGGTCCTTCAAAGGAAATTTCAAAGATTACTTCAGTGAAGGCTTACGTGAAAATTGACAAAATGCTTTCATCAACCGAAAGCTTTGAAGCTGAAATTATTGCAGAATCTTCAAACGGTGTTGTTGATCTTGCAAATCTCAAGCTTGAGATAACAGAGCCCGTATACGTTTCAATTCCGATCTGTAAGGTGGGTACATACGAAACTGCCGTTGATTTCGCAGGTATTCCTCAGGCTTACAGAAGCGAGGGTGTTGAATACTCTGTATATCCTGCAAAGATTGACGTATCCGTACAGACCGGTGCTAACGATACACAGCTTGACGATAACAACAAGATTCTTATCGGCACTATCGATTTCTCAAAAATCAATAACACCGTAAACAGAATTGTTGTTGAAAATCAGAAGATTTCTTCAGACGTTAAGAATTTTACCGTTACAATCGATATGTCTTCAATGGCAAAGCGTTGGCTTGAAATTCCCGTTGACGTTTCATCTGTTACATTGCCTGAAAACGTAACTGTTCTTTCTCAGAGTGTTGCATCTGTACAGATTGTAGGTCCTTCACAGTCTGTTATGAATATTGACAAAAACGCAGCTTATGCTGTTCCCGTGCTTGACGGTCAGGAGCTTACACCCGGTAAGCATACGATTCCTGCTAAAATTATTCTCAGAACTCTTACAGACAGCTGGGTACACGGCACTTATACTGTAGAAATTGAAGTAAAATAACAATCGGAGGTGAGTAGCTTGAAACAGTTTATCAGAGCAGCTTTTGCAGTTATGATGATTTTCTGTATGCTTATAAGCTTTTCAGGTTGCTCAATGTTCGATTTTTTTACAGCAGAAAGTCTGCTTAAGCCTCCGAAGCTTACGGGTGAAAAGGCTGAGCTTCAGCTTGCTTTTGAAAAGACGGTTGGCACCGATATCAGTCTTTTTGCTCCTGTTACCGGTGATTTCAGAGGATCTTATCTGATCTTTGATGCAGATAACGACGGTAATGATGAGGCGGTTGTCTTTTATGCTTTCAATTCTAATTCGTCTGTTGTTCACATGCACCTGCTTTCACAGAAGGAAGGTAAATGGTACTCCGTAGGTGATTTTACCGGCTCCGGTACTGAGGTTTATAAGGTCGATTTCTACAACATTGATAATTCCAAGAATCTTGAAATCGGCGTTATATGGTCGCTTGATGACTCAAAGAAGGAAAAGACTCTTTCTCTTTACAGAATTACGTCGCTTGAAGAAAACTCCGAAAATTCTCTTGTTTCCCTTGCAACTATTCAGATTGCGGATTACGTCCCCTGCGACGTTGACGGAGATAGCTCTAATGAATTGCTTTATTTCTATTTTCTGTCCGAAAACCGCGATTCATCCGCTTATGCAAGGCTTCTTGATTATGATGCACAGAATGAGAATCTTGTTCCCATAAGTGAAGTCAGACTACCTTTTGCTTTCAACTCGATTTCACAGATTCTTACCGATAAAGAAAATGATAACTACAGATTCTACATAGACTGTGAGGCATCGGGGGATACGAGCTTTTCCGAGCTTGTGGTTTTCAATAAAAAATCCGGTGCATTATATATTCCGCAGGTGGGAAATAAATACGTGTCATCACTTTCCGTGAGAGAGTCTGAGATTTACTGTAAGGACTTCAATAGGGACGGATATCTTGATATCCCCGTAACTCTTGACGGAGACGATTCATACGCAGTTGCAGATATAGACGGAACTCAGATGCCCTTATCATTCTTTGAATGGTATACATACCTTGACGGTGAGTTTATGAGTCTCGGAAAGTATTTCCTGAATCATTATGACGGCTATACACTGAAAATGGATGCTCTTTACGAGTATTATTACGTTGTTTATGATTATGTGAACAAGGTCACTCAGGTCAGACTAAAAAATTCTGATTCCGAGAACAATATAGTTTTTTCAGTTTCCTGTGTTGTTCCTGAGGATGATATTGTAAGTCTTCTCCCTGACGGCTTATTGGGAGATAGACATGAAGCTGAATATAAAATTGTGATTTCGGCTAAGGGTGAAACTCTCAGTTTTACCGAAGCTTATATACAAAGTCTTATTTCTGATTTATAAGGAGGGCTACAATGAAACGTATTCTTATTGCAGAAGATGAAAAGTCAATCCGCGAGTTTATCGTAATTAATCTTAAAAGAAGCGGATTTGAAGTAATTGAGGCTGAAAACGGAGAGCAGGCACTAAAGCTCTATGATGAATATAACGGTTGCTTTGATATTGCTCTTCTTGATATTATGATGCCGATAGTTGACGGTCTTGAGGTTTGTAAAATTCTCAGACAGAAGAGCAGTACACTCGGTATTATTATTCTTACGGCAAAGACACAGGAGATGGATAAGGTAACCGGACTTCTTGTAGGCGCTGACGATTACGTCACAAAGCCCTTTTCTCCCTCGGAGCTGATGGCTCGTGTTGATGCTATTTACCGTCGTGTTACTCTTAATCGCGAATTTGCGGAAAAGAGCAAGGAAAAGAGCAGTGTAATTGATCTTGGTGATTTTTCACTGAATCTCAGAAGCCGCTCTCTTACAAAAAACGGAGTTCTTATTGAACTCACTCAGGTTGAATTCCAGATTATGGAATTTTTCTTCAATCATCCCAATACTGCCCTTGAAAGAAGTGATATTCTGAATCACGTCTGGGGTAATATGTATTACGGTGATGACAAGGTTGTTGACGTTAATATAAGACGTCTTCGTATGAAGGTAGAGGATGATCCCTCAAGTCCCCATCATCTTACAACAATATGGGGCGTGGGATATAAATGGTTGGTATAATTTTTAAGGAGGAAAAAAGATGCTGAAAAGCGGTATTACAGTAAGATGGCTTGTTACTACAATTCTTGTTATTGCAGTTATTCTTACCTGTATTTCAGCTGCAGTTGTCTTTATTCTTAAGGATTATTATTATGATACCGTTGAATCTAAGCTACAGTCGTTGGCACAAAGCAGTGTTATTGCCGATTATTTCAGCTCCTATCTTAATTCTAATGATGATGAGTTTTCAGCCCGTGCCCGTGAGTACGTTGATAACTTTCAGGATTTCAACGTTGCTGAATTATGGGTCATAGACAAAAATGGCACGACGGTTGTAACGTCAACGGGATTCATTCCTGAAAACGAAGCTTGTCCTGACTTTGATGATGCGCTTCAGTCCGCTTCGGGCCGTGCTTTATGGCAGGGAAATTCGAGTACCGGTGAAAAGGTTATGGCAATATCCGTGCTTCTGCCCAGAACAAACGGTATGAGCAACGGTGCGGTGCGCTATATAATTTCTCTTGAGCAGGTTGACGTTCAGCTCTGGAAAATTACGTTTATTGTCGCATTGATATGTGTTTTTGCTCTTTCTCTTGTGGTTGTTTCAGGTCTTTTCTTCGTCAGGTCAATTGTTGTTCCCGTCAACAGACTCAATGCCGCAACAAGAAGCATTGCGGCAGGTAACTACAAGGAAAAAATTGAGCTTTCTAACCGCTACGACGACGAGCTTGCAGAGCTTGCCGAGTCAATCAATTATATGACTGATGAAATAGACAGAACAGATAAGCTAAAAAATGACTTTATTTCAACGGTTTCTCACGAGCTCAGAACTCCACTTACGGCAATCAAGGGTTGGACAGAGACCCTTCTTTGTATCAATACATCTTCCGATGATACCATTAATAACGGGCTTAAAGTAATTCAGAATGAAACTGAAAGACTTTACACGCTTGTTGAGGATCTTCTTGACTTCTCAAGAATGGAAAGCGGAAGAATGACGCTTCATCTTAAAAAAATCGATATTATTGCTGAGCTTGACGATGCTGTTTATGTTCTGAAGGACAGAGCAGGCAGAGAAGGAAAGGAGCTTTATTACAGCTCTCCCGAATATGCGGCTCCCGTAAATGCAGACCCCGACAGAATCAAGCAGGTGTTTGTAAATATTATTGATAACGCTATAAAGTATACTCCCGCCGGAGGCAAGATATCTATTCTTGCCATGATTGACTCTGATTACGTCCGTATCAGAGTCGCTGATACGGGCTGCGGTATTTCACCTGAAGATCTTCCCCGTATCAAGGAAAAATTTTATAAGGCAAATTTTTCTACCAAAGGCTCCGGTATCGGACTTGCGGTTTGTGATGAAATAATTAATCTTCATAAGGGTACACTTGATATTTCAAGTGTTTTCGGGGAGGGAACAGAGGTCAATATTACTCTGCCCACGTTACCCGTTAATTTATCTGAAAGGAAAGACAGTTGATGGGAAAGGAAAGTACCACTAATAAAATATCTGTCGGCGGACAGGCACTCATTGAGGGTGTTATGATGAACGGTCCCGACGGCGTCGCCTTGTCTGTTAGACACACTGACGGCAATATTATTACAGAAGAGTTTACTGCAAAGCATATTAAGGATAAATGTAAAATTTTCGGTTTTCCTTTTATAAGAGGAATTGTGAATTTTATTGAATCTATGCTTATCGGCTATAAGTCCCTTATGCGCTCAGCAGAGCTTTCCGGACAGCTCGATGCAGAGGAAGATGAGGAAAAGATGTCAAAGCTTGATAAGTGGCTCAGTGCGCATCTCAGTCCCAAGGTTGTTACCGCAATTACGGGAGTTCTCTCCGTTTGTGTTGCTGCAGTTTGCTTCCTTCTGTTCTTCTATGCACCCACGTATCTTGTTGATATTGTGGACTCCAAGCTTCTCGGCGGAGCGATTGCAGATTTTCATCCCTTCTGCGAAGGTATAATCAAAATGGTTATCATTGTTCTTTATATGATAGCTGTTTCACAGATGAATGATATTAAGCGTGTGTTTATGTATCACGGTGCTGAGCACAAATCCATATTCTGCTTTGAAAAGGGACTTCCTCTTACAGTTGAAAACGTGCGTACCTGCAAGAGATTTCACCCCAGATGCGGAACAAGCTTTATTTTCATAGTTCTTATAACCAACGTTATTATTTCTTCCGTAACGGTTCTAATTTTTCCCGTGCTTAATTCTCCCGATTTAAGACTTATATGGACACTTGTGAAGATTCTCGGTATTCTTCCCGTTGTTACGGGTATAAGCTATGAGCTTATAAGATATGCAGGTAAGCATGATAACCTTATTACCAAGATTTTTTCAGCTCCCGGCTTATGGATGCAGAGAATTACGACAAAAGAGCCTACAGATGATATGATTGAGGTAGCAATTGCCTCTATAAAGGCAGTTGTTTCCGATGTGGAAAAGGATTCCTCCGAAGAAAATGAATAATTGGAGAGAGCTACTTAAAAAAGGCACAGAAATTCTCGTATCCGCTGATATTGATGATGCGGAGTTTGATGCTTATCAGCTTTTACTTACGTTTTTTGACGGAAATTCCACTCAGTATGCACTGAATTCAGGAAAAACTGTTAATGAAAAGCTTGCTGAGGAATATTTAAGCCTTATCGAAAGACGTGTTTCTGGTGAGCCTTTGCAGTATATCATCGGAAAATGGGATTTTTACAACAGTTCTTTTTTCGTAGGAGAGGGTGTTCTTATACCCCGACCCGAAACAGAGGAGCTTGTTGAGAAGTGTGTAAGTATAATAAAAGAAAATTCATATTCCGTGGTATATGACCTTTGTACGGGCAGCGGTTGCATAGGGCTCAGCATTGCAAAGGAATGTCCTGACGTAAAGTGCTATCTTTTTGAGCTTTATGACAATGCATTTTTCTACGCGAAGAAGAATCTTGAAGAAATGAATCTCGGGAACGTTCAGCTTATTAAGCACGATATTCTGCAGAAATATGAGGGGGATATCCCCACTGCTGATCTTATCGTTTCCAATCCGCCTTATATTGAAACTGAAGAAATTGAAACTCTTCAGAGTGAAGTACTCCGTGAACCCGTGGCTGCGCTTGATGGCGGTGATGACGGTCTTGTTTTCTATCGTGCCATTTATGAAAAATGGAGCGATAGGCTGAATGGCAATGGTTATTTTACATTTGAATGCGGTGAAAAGCAGACCGGAGATATCATAAAGCTTTTTTCGGTCGGCTTTAACGGTTTTGCTTATAAAGATATGTACGGAAATGACAGAATGGTCATTTTACAAAAACAGTAAAGGAGAGACAGTATGCTAAGATATATTTTATCATATATGAGCGGAAACGGTGATCCGCTTGAATTTATTACAATGATATGTGTAACCGTATTTGTTACTCTGTGCTGTCTGCCCGTTCATGAAGCCGCTCACGCGTGGATGGCTGAAAAGCTTGGGGACTCAACGGGAAGACTCAGGGGAAGAATTACACTGAGTCCCTTTGCACACTTATCGTTTATCGGTACTCTTATGCTTTTCCTTTTCGGCTTCGGTTATGCTAAGCCCGTTCCCGTTAATATCAGAAACTTCAAGAAAAGAAAGCTTTATATGGGACTTACTGCTCTTGCAGGTCCCGTGTCAAATCTTCTTCTTGCCGTAATCTTTATTATAATAGGTTATTGCTGTGCCTTATTTTCAACTGCTGATGCAGTGCAGTCGGTAACGGTTTTAGAAATAGCTTCTATGTTTTTTGTAAACGTAGGTTATTATAATATCTGTCTTGCGGTGTTCAATCTTATTCCGTTTCCTCCGCTTGACGGCTCAAGAATTCTTACAATGTTTTTACCGGATAAGATTTATTACCGTGTAATGCAGTATGAGAGATATCTTTTCTACGCTCTTTTTGCTTTGATTTTCATATCTAACAGATTGTTGCCGATTTCCCCGATTTCTGCAATATCGGATTTTATCTTTGATGCAATCGGCACGTGTATTGAATTTGTTGTTAATCTGATAGCTAACCTTTTTATGTAAGGAGAATTTATGTCAACGATCAATTATAAGATTGAGGTATTTGAAGGTCCCATGGACTTACTGCTTCATCTTATCTCTAAGCATAAACTGAATATATATGACATCCCCATTGCTATACTTGTTGAACAGTATCTTGCTGTTGTTGATGAAATGAAGGAAGCTGACCTTGAGGTTGCAAGTGAGTTTCTGGAAATGGCGGCTCGTCTTGTTTATATCAAGACCGTATCCCTTCTTCCCGTGTACGATGAAGGTGAAAAGCTCAGGAAAGAGCTCAGCGGTGAGCTTATTGAGTATGCAGAATGTAAGCGTGTTGCAGAGGCTCTTTCTCAGCAGACGGGCGGCTTCAACTGCATATCCCGTCCCCAGGAGACCTTTGAGGTTGATATGACCTATAACCGTGTGCACGATTCATTGGAGCTTCTTGAGGCTTATATGAGAGTTGTGGGAAAGCGTCTTCGCAAAATTCCTCCGCCTCTTGATTCCTTCAGGGCAATCGTCGTTAAAAAAATTGTTTCCGTTTCATCTAAAATCAAGAATATTGTGTCATCCTTGTCGCTTGGAGGAAAAAAGAAGTTTTCCGATATTTTAAGCACCTCGGAAAGCCGTTCCGATATGGTAGCCGCCTTTCTTGCGATACTTGAGCTTGCAAAAACAAAGCACGTTGTTCTCTCGGGTGAGGGACAGAACGTTGAAATCGAACTGATTAAAGTTCCGGAAGGAGAACTGGACTTTGACTGAAAATGCTATTAATCTGAAAAATACCGTTGAAGCTATTATATTTGCTTCCGGTGAACCTATAGAAAGAATAAGACTTGTTGAATCCCTGGGCTGTAGTCCCGAAAGACTTGATAATATTCTTAAAGAAATTGCACTCGAGTATGATGAGAGGGGAAGTGCAGTACAGCTTCTTTCTCTCGGTGCTGAGGTGCAGTTTGTTACCCGTCCCGAATATGCGGCGGCTGTTAGAAACGTGCTCGATATGAAGCGCAATCAGCCCCTTTCAAATGCTGCGTTTGAGGTGCTTGCAATTGTAGCCTACAATCAGCCGGTTACCAAGGCATTTATCGAGCAGGTAAGAGGTGTTGACTGCAGCGGTGTTATAAATACACTCTGTCAGAGAAATCTTATAGAGGAGGCGGGAAGACTTGACTTGCCCGGCAGACCTCTGTTATACTGTACCACAACAGATTTCCTTAAATGCTTCTGTATGACAACGCTTGCGGAGCTTCCCGATATTCCCGATACAAAGGCTGCCGCAACTGCGCTTGAAAACATTCATAATGATGAATCAGTAATTACAGGACAGATGTCAATCTTATAATAAAGGAGTGAAACCATTGATAGTATTGAAAATAATCGGCTGGATAATACTGGCAATAATTGCATTGATTGTTCTTGTGCTTTGTATTAAGGTCAGAATTTTTGCCGAGTATTCTGAAATTGATACAAGAGTGAGAATTCAATGGTTATTCCTTAAAATACCGATTTTTCCCACGGAAAAGAAGGATAATTCTCAGAAGAAGAAAAAAGCAAAGGCAGGAGATCCGAAAACTGAAATTCCGACCGAGGGTGAGCTGACTCAGGAAATTCCGGAGGAACAGCCCGCTGAAACGGTTGATGATACGGTTACTGAAGAGATGCCCGTTGATGAAGCTCCTGCAGTGACAGAGGAAGCACCTGCCCCTGCAAAGAAGAATAATCTTCTGAAGACTCTTTATGAAGCCCACGGAATTGACGGTCTTTTGCTTATCGTCAAGAGAACCTTCAGCTATATAGGATCGTTTTTCGGTGATCTTGCGAAGGCTCTCGTAATCGACGAATTGTATATTGATGTCCGTTGCACAAAAAAGGATGCTGCATCAACTGCAATATATTACGGTGAAGTTTGCTCTGCTTTGTTCCCGATGCTCGGTGCAATGGTAGGCAAATATAAGGTAAGAAAATACGATATAAACGTGTATCCCGATTATCTTGCAAAGCAGTCGTCTGCATCATTTGCGGTATCAATGCATTTGTATCCTGTTTATCTTATCGGAATAACCTTTTTGTTCGGTTGCAGAATGCTGTTTAAGGTATTACTGCGATTAATAGTGAAAATTTTTCTGCCGAAAAAGAAGGAAAGTGCAGAAAATTCAAATAATGCCGGATATAAACCTCCGGTAACAGAAAAATAAAAGAAAGAGAGCGTATTAAAATGAAGGATCAGTCAGCAGCAGGAATTCTTTCCACAACAATTGAAAAAGTTCGTCAGTTAGTAGACGTAAGCACAATAGTAGGCGAGCCTATTGCTTTATCTGATGAGGTTACCGTTATTCCCGTATCAAAGGTTACATACGGTTTCGCATCAGGCGGCTCCGATTTCCCCTCTAAGAACAACACTCAGCTTTTCGGCGGTGGCGGCGGTGCCGGTGTTACAATCAATCCCGTAGCATTCCTTATCCTCAAGAACGGTGAAGTTACTCTTAAGCACATTACTTCCAACGACAATGCTGCAGAGCGTTTCGTTGATATGGTTCCCGAAGTAATCGATAAGGTTAGCTCTGTTGTTTCAAAGGTTAAGTCAGCAGATAAGTAAATCTTCATTTTAACATCATATTATTTTAAGGTTGGTGAGAAAAATTATGCTCAGCAGCCTTAATGGTGTTGATTGAAAACGAAAGGTATTATATGGCAGAATTAATTAGACTTCAGAAATATATGGCAGACTGCGGTGTTGCCTCGAGAAGAAAATCTGAGGAACTCATAGCTCAGGGCAGAGTCAAGGTCAACGGTCTTGTTGCATCAATCGGTGATAAGATTGACCCTAAGAAGGACACCATTAGTGTAAACGGAAGAAAGCTTACCAAGGAAACGAATTACGTTTACATTATGCTTCATAAGCCCCGCGGATACGTTACAACTATGAGTGACGAAATGGACAGAAAATGTGTTGCCGAGCTCGTAGCGGATATCGGCAAGCGTATTTATCCCATCGGTCGTCTTGACAGAGATTCGGAGGGTCTTCTTCTTTTTACAAATGACGGTGAGTTTGCAAATGCAATGACTCATCCCTCAAGACATATTGCGAAGACTTACCGTGTAAGCGTAAAGCCTGCAATTACGGAGGATCAGCTTACAATTCTCACATCTTCTCTTATGATTGACGGAAGACAGACAGTACCTGCAGACGTACGCGTTGTAAATAAGGAAGCTGAGAAGACAACACTTGAGATTATTCTGTATGAAGGCAGAAACCGTCAGATAAGACGTCTTTGCGAGGAAGCAGGACTTGATACGGCAAGACTTAAGCGTCTTGCTATCGGTCAGCTCAAATTGGGCGGTCTTAAGGTAGGCGAATACAGACACCTGACTCACGAGGAGGTAAGCCTTCTCAAGCGTCAGTCAGGAAGCTATTAAGCTGTAAAGGAAGTAAAATATGGTTAAAAGTATGACAGGCTACGGCCGTGCCGTTGAAACTATCGGCACGTTTACCGTTACCGTTGAAATAAAAAGTGTCAATCACAGATATTTTGAGTTTTCTCCCAAGGTTTACAGAGCATATTCTTTCCTTGAGGAAAAGCTGAAATCTTACGTTCAGCAGTATATTTCCCGTGGTAAGGTTGATTGCTATATCCAGATTGAAAATGAAGCAACAGATGAATGTATTGTTAAGGTTAATCATTCTTTGGCTTCCGGATATATCAATGCCTTCAAGGAAATTGCCGATACATATTCATTGGAAACAGATGATATTTTTGAGAATCTTATCAGCAGAAGCGATATCTTTTCCGTTCATAAAAATGAAACGGATGAAGAAGCATTATGGGAAGCTGTAAGCAAGGTTCTTAAAAGTGCAATTGATTCCTTTATCAATATGAGACTTATTGAAGGTGAAAAGCTTAAGACTGATATTTTCTCAAGAGCAGATGCAATTCTTGAAAACGTTGCATTTATTGAGGAGCGTTCACCTCAGACAGTTACAGAATATAATGAAAAGCTCAGAAAGCGTATTCAGGATTTAATCGGTGACGCTAACGTTGATGAACAGAGACTTCTTACAGAGGCTGCAATTTTTGCAGATAAAATTGCTGTTGCAGAAGAAACAGTCAGACTCAGAAGTCATATTGACCAGCTTCACAGCTTTTTCGAGCTTGACAGACCCATCGGCCGTGATCTTGATTTCCTTATTCAGGAAATTAACCGTGAGACAAATACAATCGGCTCAAAGGCAACGGATCTTGAAATCGCTAAAAGAGTTATCAGCATAAAGTCAGATATCGAAAAGATTCGTGAGCAGGTGCAGAATATAGAATAATCAGGTGACGGCAATGAAGCTTATCAATATTGGCTTCGGCAATCTTGTTAATGCCGAGCGCGTTGTAGCTGTTGTTGCTCCCGATTCCGCTCCGGTTAAAAGAATTATTCAGAATGCAAAGGATTCCGGAAAGCTTATTGACGTAAGTCAGGGCAGAAAAACAATGTCCGTTATTTTTACGGATACAGAGCACGTAATTCTTTCGTATCTCAAGGCAGATAAAATATCGGAGAAATTTGAAGAAGCAGACAGCAGTGAGGAATAAAAAATGAAAAATAAAGGTTCTATTATCATCCTTTCGGGACCTTCAGGTGCAGGTAAGAACACAGTATATGATGAACTCGTAAAAAAGTCCGACAACATTGTGCAGACTGTTTCCGCAACCACAAGAAATCCCCGTGACGGTGAAAAAGACGGCGTTGATTATTATTTTGTATCCGTCGAAAAGTTTGAAGAATTGATTGCATCGGATTCATTTATTGAATACGTAAAATACGGAAATAATTATTACGGTACTTTGAAAAGTGAGATTGACCGTCTTACTGCAGCAGGAAAAACTGTTATTCTTGTTATTGAGGTTAACGGTGCTGCAAATATCAAGAAATGTATCCCCGAATCAACCTCGGTATTTATTGTACCTCCTTCTGTTGAGGAGCTGAGAAACAGAATTGTTTCAAGAGGTCAGAATACTGAAAGCGAGGTTGAAACCCGTATTGCAATTGCCCTTGAGGAAATGACCTACAAGGACAGCTATGATTACTGTGTCGTTAATGACGACCTTGATGCTTGTGTAAATAATATTTTTGAAATTATAAATTCTATTTGAGTCAGGAGAAATTATTATGATTAACATTGATTTAAGCGAACTTCTCACAGAGGATTTAAGCAGATATGCTCTTGTTATCGGTGTAGCAAAGCGTGCTGTTGAAATCATTGATGAAGAAAATGAAGAATTCAGACACATGAATGATAACGACAGAAAAATGAAGACCGGCGATTTCAGCAAAATCACATACGGCACAGAAAAGCCCGTAAGCCTTGCTGTTGAAGAGCTTCGTCACGGTGAATTCAGAATTGTTCAGCCTCAGGCAAAATAAGGTTAAAGGTGTGTAACTTGGATTCTGCTTTAACAGCTCTTGTTGCGGTTGAAAACTGCAATTACAGCTTTGACAGACTTTTTTCATACAGTATACCGGTACAGCTTTCTGATATTCTGTTGCCGGGGATGAGGGTGCTTGTTCCTTTCGGAAGAGGAAGTGCGCTCCGTCAGGGCTTTGTTTTTGACATCACTCCCAAGGATGAATCAGATGATACACCGCTGAAGGATATTGCTTCTGTGCTTGATGCTGAGCCTATGCTGGATGACGAGCTCGTAAAGCTTGCCTCTTGGATAAGAGACAGATGCTTCTGTACGTATTTTACAGCGGCAAAAGCGCTTCTTCCCGGAGGAATGTGTCTTAAAACAGAGAAGGTTTATTCTTGTGCAGAGGATATTCTGCCTGAAAAGTATGATAAGCTCAGCTGTGATGAGAAGGCTGTCATAGATTTTCTCAGAAAGAAGAAGTCTCCCGTAAGGGAATCCTCTGTCTTAAAGACTCTCGGATTTTCAAAAGACTCATTGGTTCTCAAGAAAATGGTGAGACAAAGGCTTCTTGCAGAATCCTCAGATGCATTTTCAAAAGTAAATGATTTATCCGTTTCTCTGATAAGACTCAGTGATGATTACATTAACGATGAAATCGGAGGACTTACGGAAAAGCAAAAGGAAGCGGTTAACGTTGTCCGGTATATCGGTGCGGCATCCGTTAAAGAAATTTCGTATTTCAGCGGTGTAAGTGAAGCTGTTATCAGAACGCTTATAAAGAAAGGCGTATTTGAAAGCTTTACCGTTCCCGTAAAGCGTGAAATTGCCGTTACGACAGATACAGAATATAAAAAGCCCGTTTTATCTGCTTCTCAGAAAAAGGTTTATGACCGTATTCTTGAATCCTACAATAAGAGGGATTTCAGTTCTTCATTGTTGTTCGGTGTTACGGGAAGCGGAAAAACAAGCGTTTATCTTGAGCTTATTGACTACGTTCTCTCAGAAGGCAGAGCTGTAATTGTTCTTGTACCCGAAATTTCCCTTACCCCTCAGACTTTTTCCATATTCTCATCGCGATACGGTAAAAACGTTGCCGTTCTTCACAGCGCCCTTTCAATGGGTGAGCGTTACGATGAATGGAAGCGTATTGCATCAGGTGAAGTAAGTGTTGTTATAGGTACGAGAAGCGCAATTTTTGCTCCCGTAAAAAATCTCGGACTTGTAATCATTGATGAAGAGCAGGAGCACACTTATAAATCGGAGATGTCTCCGCGATACAATGCCAAGGACGTTGCAAGATTCAGATGCAGCTATAATAATGCTTTTCTTCTTCTTGCATCTGCAACACCGTCTGTTGAGACTTATGCAAAGGCTGTCAACGGTAAAATGCTTCTGTGTGAGATGACGGAAAGATTCGGAAAGGCTGAGCTTCCCGAGGTCAAAACTATAGATATGACTGATAAGTCAATCATATCTCAGTTCTTTGCAATAAGCGATCCTCTTGCGGACGAAATTGAAGCAAATCTCAGAAACAAAGAGCAATCAATTCTGCTCGTTAACAGACGGGGCTTTAATACCTTTGTTGTATGCAGTGACTGTAAAAACGTTGTAACTTGTCCTAAGTGCAGTATTTCAATGACGTATCACTCTGCAAATAACCGTCTGATGTGTCATTATTGCGGATATTCCTTACCATTTACGGAGAAATGTCCTACCTGCGGAGCAGAAAATATAAGATATGCAGGCTACGGTACCCAGAGAATTGAGCAGGAGCTGAACGTAAGATTCCCCGAAGCACGTGTGCTTCGTATGGATGCCGACACAACAGCACAGAAAAACGGACACGAAAAGGTTCTTTCTGCATTTGCAAAGGGTGAATATGATATTCTCATCGGTACACAGATGGTTGCAAAGGGGCTTGATTTTCCTGATGTGACTCTTGTTGGTATTACGTCTGCCGATAAGGAATTGTATAATAATGATTTCCGATGCTCGGAGCGCTCATTTGACCTGATAACTCAGGTGGTTGGCAGAGCAGGCCGAGGCTCGCGGAAGGGCAGAGCAGTAATTCAGACTCTTGTGCCTGAGAATCCTATAATCTCTGTTGCATCGCGGCAGGATTATAAGAAATTTTTCAATAACGAAATAAGAATGCGAAAGGCACTTGTTTATCCGCCGTTCTGCGATTTGTGTGAAATCAGCTTTTCGGGACCTGATAAGGAAGCCGTTTTAAGCTGTGCAAATACGTTCTTTGAAAAATTCGTCTCACTCAATGAAACGGAGTTTCCCGAGCAGAAGGTTATTGTTCTCGGTCCTATGGCGCCGAAAATTTCGAAGGTCAATGACCTTTTCAGACAGAGAATTCTTATAAAATGTAAAAATAATGCAGATTTCCGTGTGCTTATAAGCCGATTACTTAAGGAAATCAATAATGATAAATTGTATAAAAATATTGCAGTATATGCAGATATAAATCCGGAAAACCTAAATTAATGAAAAAAAGGTGACTTAAATGGCAATAAGAAATATAAGAACGGAAGAAGATCCCGTTCTCAGAAAAGTCAGCAGAAAAGTTGAAAACTTTGACGAAAAGCTCTTTCTTATCCTTGATGATATGAAGGATACTCTTATAAAATCTCAGGGAATCGGCCTTGCGGCTGTTCAGGTAGGTATTCTCAGAAGAATTGTTCTCGTTAATTTCGACGGCAGAATAATTGAGCTTATAAATCCTGAAATTACCGAAAGAGAAGGTCAGCAGATTGAAGCTGAGGCTTGTCTTTCTGTTCCGCACAAGGCAGGAAAAACACTTCGCCCTAAAACTGTTACCGTGAAGGCACAGAACAGAAACGGACAGTGGTGTATTTATAAGGGAACAGATCTTCATGCAAGATGCTTCTGTCATGAGCTTGACCATCTTGACGGTAAGCTTTACACAGATAATCTTGCTCCCGGTGAAAGTGTTTACTTTACAAGAGACTATGATTGATGGTGATAATATGAAAACTGTTGTTTTTATGGGAACTCCTGATTTCGCCGTTCCTGCTCTGAAAGCGCTTGCTGATTCACCTGAATATGATGTAAAGTTAGTTATTTCACAGCCCGACAAACCTCAAGGCAGAAAACAGATTCTGACACCTTCGCCTGTAAAACAGTTGGCTTTACAGTATGGCTTTGAAATGTATCAGCCCGTAAATCTCAGATCGGATGAAGCGTTTGAAATTATCAATTCTTTCAGTCCTGATTTTATTGTAGTTTCAGCCTACGGAAACATTCTTCCCAAGAGAATTCTTGATATTCCCAAATATGGTTGTGTAAATCTTCACGGCTCACTTCTTCCTAAATACAGAGGTGCGGCTCCTATTCAGTGGAGTGTTATAAACGGTGATGAGATTACCGGTGTCACAACAATGCTTATGGACATCGGTCTTGATACGGGTGATATACTTCTCACTTCAGAAAAGGTGATAGGTCCCGATGAGACGGCAGGTGAGGTTTTTGATGCACTTGCAAATCTGTGTCCCGAGCTTCTTCTTACAACTCTTGAAGCTCTTGAGCAGGGAAGTATTACTCCCGTCAAGCAGGATAACGATAAGGCAACCTATGTTTCCGTTCTTAAAAAGGAGATGTCAGTAATTGACTGGACTGAAACTGCATCTACGATTCATAATCTTATAAGAGGAATGAATCCGTGGCCCGTTGCAAGAACTGATTTTAACGGTAAGGTTCTTAAGGTATATTCGTCTGCTGTATGTGATGAAAAATCTTCTCTTTCTGCAGGTTCAGTTAAAATCAAGGGTGACAGCATTTTTGTTACCTGTGCAGAGGGTACCGTTCTCAGACTTTGCGAAATTCAGCTTGAAGGCTCAAAGCGTATGACCTCTGCAGAATTTCTTCGCGGCAGAGCCTTTCCTGACGGATTCAGCTTTTGTTCGGAGGAAAAATAATGTTTTACTATGATTCTTCGTATTTTTACCTTATTCTGCCGGCGCTTATTATTTCTGTTGCGGCGCAGTTTGCAGTTAAAAATGCATATAAAAAAATGTCAGCCGTTTATTCAAAGAGCGGATATTCGGGCGCACAGGCTGCCCTCGCCGTTCTCAGATATTACGGTGTAAATGATGTAAGAATAGAGCAGTGCTCGGGTAAGCTTTCCGATCACTATGATCCTAAAAAGAAGGTAATCCGTCTTTCTGAGGGAGTATTTTCTTCAACCTCAATTGCGGCTATCGGCATAGCCTGCCATGAAGCAGGACACGCGGCTCAGCACGCTGAAGGCTATCTTCCCATCAAGATAAGAAATTCAATTCTTCCTGTATGTCAGATAGGCTCATATGCCGGTATTCCGCTTGCTCTTCTCGGATATTTTATCAGCTTCGAGCCCCTGATTTTTGCAGGCTTGTTGCTTTATTCCTTTATCATGCTTTTCCAGCTTGCAACTCTTCCCGTTGAGTTCAATGCAAGCAGACGTGCAATTGCAGTTATAGAAGAAACGGGACTGCTTAAAAATGAAAATGAACTGAGCGGTGCGAAGAAGGTACTTAAGTGTGCCGCACTTACTTACGTTGCCGCACTTGTTTCATCCTTAATGAATCTCATCAGATTCGCAATGATTTTTACCCGCAGAAGAAGATAACGGAAAGGAAGCTTTTATGGCTGAACCTCGCTTCGAAGCTGTTAAGCTTCTCACAAAAATTGAAAAAGATTCGTCGTATTCATCTATTCTCATTGCTGATGCCTTCAGAAACGTAAAATTTGCCGACGGTAAGGATACTGCTTTTGCAGTTTCTCTTGTCTACGGTGTGCTTGAGAAGAAGCTGACTCTTGATTACAATATTTCATTATATCTGTCGTCCAGGCTTTCAAAGCTCAAGCCTGAGGTGCTCACAATTCTTCGTGTCGGTGCTTATCAGATTTTTTTCTGTGATAAGATTCCCGACAGTGCCGCTGTAAACGAATCTGTTAAAATCGCAAAAAAATCAGGCTCTTCCTTTGCTTCGGGTCTTATCAATGCTGTACTCAGAAAAATTTCAAGCAACGGTCTGAAGCTTCCCGAGAAAGACCTCAGCATTATATATTCCGTTGATTCATCTATAGCAGACAGCTTGGTGAGTGATTACGGATATGAAAAAACCGTGGAGATTCTTGAGAGCTTCAACGGAAGAAGACCGATTTTTATCAGGGTTAACACTATCAGATGTACAGAAGAGGAGCTTATTTCTTCTCTTACAAAAGACGGTGTTTCTGCTGAAAAAACACAGCTTGAAAATTGTCTGACTGTTGAAAATACAGGTGACATTACAAGGCTTGAGGCTTTCAGGAACGGTTGGTTTTTTGTTCAGGATATGTCTTCACAGCTTTGCTGCTGTCTTGCAGGAGCTAAGCCCGGTGATACGGTTGTTGACTGTTGCGCGGCTCCCGGCGGAAAGACCTTTTCTGTTGCTCAGTATCTCGGAAATACGGGAAAAATTATATCTTGCGATATGTACGAGCATAAAACAAAGCTGATTTCAGATACGGCAGAGCGTCTCGGTATAAAGAACGTCACTACAATCTGCTCAGATGCAAGGGAGCTTCCTTCAAAGGTAGGAAAGGCAGACGTCGTTCTTTGCGACGTGCCTTGTTCGGGCTTTGGCGTTATGGGAAGAAAGCCTGAGATAAGATATAAAAAGGTCAGTGAATTGTCGGAAATTCCCGTTATTCAGAAGGAAATTCTTTATTCCTGCTGTGAGCTGGTAAGGCCCGGCGGAACACTTATATATTCAACCTGCACTCTCAGCAAAAAAGAAAATGATGAAATCTGTGATGCTTTTCTTGAGTCACACAAGGATTTCTTCATTGCTGATGATGCGGAGTATAAAGCGTTTACTGACAGATATATTACCGTTTTTCCCTCATCGGACGGCGGAGACGGTTTCTTTATAGCAAAATTTATCAGAGGTATTTGATGAAAAAAGATATTTTATCACTGAATCTTCAGGAGCTTACAAATGAAATAATTGCTCTCGGACAGCCTAAATTCAGAGCTAAGCAGATTTACAGATGGTTACATAAATCCTTTGTCACCGAATTCAGTCAGATGTCTGATCTTTCGCTTGGACTGAGGGAATTGCTTAATGACAATTTTGTCATTTTTGGCTGTGCTATTGAAAAAAAGCTCGTTTCCGAGTATGATAGTACGGTGAAGTATCTTTTTAAATTGCACGACGGAGAGTTTATTGAGTCGGTGCTTATGAAGTATAAGTACGGTTATACCGTCTGTGTTTCGTCTCAGGTAGGTTGCCGCATGGGCTGTACCTTCTGTGCTTCCACTCTTTCGGGTGTTGTGAGAAATCTGACCCCATCGGAGATACTTTCTCAGATTTATACCATCAGCCGTGATAATGACATCCGTGTTTCACACGTTGTTATGATGGGAATGGGTGAGCCCTTTGATAACTATGATAACGTTCTGAAATTTCTCCGCCTTGTAACTGATGAAGACGGTGTGAATCTCAGTATGCGACATATATCCCTTTCAACCTGCGGAATTGTTCCGAAAATATACAGCCTTATGGAAGAGAATCTTCAGCTGACTCTTTCGGTTTCTCTGCACGCACCTACAGATGAACTGCGTTCATCAATGATGCCTGTTAATAAAAAGTATCCCGTTAATGAATTAATCGGTGCCTGCCGTGAATATACATTAAAGACATCGAGAAGAATATCCTTTGAATATTCTCTTGTAAGAAATGTCAATGATACTGATGAATGCGCTCTGGCACTCGCAAAGCTCTTAAAAGGAATGCTTTGTCATATAAATCTTATTCCCGTCAATGAGGTTACGGAAACGGGATGTAAAAAGAGCTCTCCCGAGATAGTAAAAAGGTTTGCCGATATACTTTCTTCAAAGGGCTTTACAGTAACGGTTCGCCGTGAACTCGGCTCCGATATAAATGCCGCCTGCGGTCAGTTAAGGCGAAGTGTTCAGAAAAAATAAACACCGGAAGGAGAATTTAATTTGCGTTATTCTGTTAAAACAGACAAAGGAATAGTGCGTGCATCAAACCAGGACAACTGCTATGTTTCCGTGTTTGATGAAAATTCCTGCTTTGGTGTAGTCTGCGACGGTATGGGCGGTCCGAATGCAGGTGATATTGCTTCGGGAATTGCCGTTAAAGAAATTGCTGACAGATTTGTGGAGGCCTTTAACGCTGAAACCTCAATGCAGGATGCTTCGGCTCTTCTTTCAAAGGCAATAAAAACTGCAAACCTGAAAATTCTCGGTCTTGCATCAACGAATCCCGAATATGCCGGAATGGGAACTACTGTTGTTGCTTTTGTTTGCAGAGGTAATGAGCTTCTTCTTGCAAACGTGGGGGACAGCCGTGCTTATTTTGTCGGTGAAGAAATAAAACAGCTGACAAAGGACCATTCTCTTGTTCAGGAATTGATTGATAAGGGTGAATTAAAAGCCGAGGATGCCGCAAGTTTCCCCCATAAGAACATAATAACAAGAGCTCTTGGAGTGGATAATCACGTTGATATAGATTTTTATTCATATTCCTTTGACGGTGAGTGTCTGCTTCTGTGCTCTGACGGACTTTATAATTTTGTAAATTCCGCTGAAATCATCAGATTGGTAAATAATTCGGATTCCGGATTTGAAAATATTGCAGCTGAACTGATAGATGCTGCTAACAGTAATGGCGGCGGTGACAATATAACAGCCGTACTTGTAAAGAGATAAGTGAGGAAGTGATATTATGGAGATTGGCGTAAATCAGGTAATTAATAACCGATATGAAATTCAGGAAATTATCGGTGTGGGCGGTATGTCAAGAGTTTATAAGGCTTACGACCGCGTTGACGACAGAATTGTTGCACTTAAGGTGCTCAAGGATGAATATCTTGAAAATTACGAATATACAGCCAGATTCAAGAATGAATCGAGAGCTATTTCTCTTCTCAATCATCCTAATGTTGTAAAGGTTTATGACGTATGCTTCGGTGAGGATTTACAGTATATTGTAATGGAGCACGTGGAGGGTATTACTCTTAAGGAATTTATTCAGCGTCAGAAGGTTCTTGACTGGAAGGAAGCACTTATTGTTTCCGTTCAGATTCTCAAGGCTCTTTCACACGCTCACGACAAGGGTGTTATCCACAGAGATATCAAGCCTCAGAATATTCTTCTTCTGCCTAATGCAACAATCAAGGTTACTGATTTCGGTATTGCATCCTTCAAGCGCGGTGAAATAAAGACTCCCGTTGAATCAGGTGCTATCGGCTCAGTTCATTACGTAAGTCCCGAGCAGGCTCAGGGGGAATATACGGATGAAAAGTCAGATATTTATTCCGTAGGTGTTGTTCTTTACGAAATGCTTACGGGCAGAACTCCCTTTAACGGTTCAAGTGATGAGGCGGTTGCACTTATGCACGTTCAGCGTGATCCCGTTAAGCCTTCCGTTCTGAATCCGGAAATTCCCGTTGGTATTGAGCAGATATGCCTTAGAGCTATGCAGAAGCAGCCCGGAAACAGATATCAGTCTGCTGCCGAATTCCTTCTTGATCTTGACGAATTCAGAAAGAATCCCGATATTGTTTTTGACTATCAGTATTTTATTGATAAGGCTCCTACAAAGTATATTTCCACCAATATGCCCGTTGCTCCCGTTGATGAGGAGGACGAGTATTACGATGAGTATGATGAGGAAGAAGAGGATACAAGAAACTCCCTGCTTCCCGTGCTTATCGGTGCGGCTGTGGCTCTTGTAATTGTAATCGGAGTTGTTATTTTTGCCGTATTCGGAAGCTCAATGGGCTCATCCGGAAACAATGGCGGAAGTTTTCTTGATAAGATTGATATTTTCGGTATTTTCTCCGAGGATGAAATAGAGGTTCCTAACTTCATAAATATGGATTTTGATGAAATCCTTGAAATGTATCCTGAGCTTGCAATTGAGAATCCTCCTCAGTATGAGTACAATTCAAATTATGAGGACGGTCACGTTTGCAATCAGTATCCCGAAGCAGGCGACAAGGTTTCTAAGGATACCGTTCTGAAGCTTACTGTTGCTACAAGTGTAGAAATGGTCCTTGTTCAGGACGTTACCGGTAGGAAATCAATTGAAGCAGAGTCAATTCTCCGTGCTTCAGGTCTTGTTGTTGAGCTTATACCTCTTGTTGATGAAACAAGAGATGAAGGGCTTGTAATTTATACTGAGCCTGCAGGTAACAAATATACTGCATACAAGGGCACCGTTTACGTTTATTATGCAACCGGAAAGAATGATGCGGGCTCTGCAAGAGTTCCCAACGTTGTCGGTTACGAGCTTGAAGCTGCCAAGAAGAAGATTCTTGCTGCAGGTCTTACGGTCGGTGCTATCACTCAGGGCGCAAGTGATCCTTCACTCAAGGGCTTTGTTATCAGCCAGACTCCCGATCCTACAATTGCAGTAAATGCAGGTGTTAACGTAAACCTTGTTATCGGTAACGGTATTCCTGCTACAAATACAGCAATATTCACAATATCTCTTCCTTCACTCGGCGGCTCCACCAAGGGTGCTATCAAAACCTATCTCAATGAAACTGCATATGATTCAATTGAGGGTGTAACACTTAACGGTGAAAGCTATCAGCTCAGCTTTACCGGCTCAGGCGAAGAGAATTCCTTCAAGATTTTCTGCGATGCAGTTCTTATCTATACGGGTAATATAGACTTTACGACAACACCTCCCACATTCTCCAACGTTCACGGATATCAGTTCTCAACAAAGGCATCCGTTCCCAATGTTGTCGGTATAACACAGAGTGCGGCAGAAGCAGCACTTGCAGCAGCAGGCTTCAACAAGATTAAGGTTACAACAGAAGCCAGTGATACAGTACCTGCAGGCGTTGTTATTTCACAGTCTCCCATTTACAGTGAAACTGCCAAGTATTCAACTGCAACCATTATCACAATTGTTGTCAGTGAAGGCAGCGGTGCCGATATTCCTCCTGTTGTTGAGGATACAACGGGCTCCGCAGCAGAGAATACAACGTCAGCAGTAACACCTCCTTCCGAGGAAACGACTGCGGCAGTTGTAACACCTCCCTCGGAGGGCGGCAATTCCTCTGAAATGCCCGTAGGGGAATAATTCTTAAATTTACACGGAGTATTTGTATGAAACAAATTACCGGAAGAATAATTCAATCAATCAGCGGCTTTTACTATGTTGAAGCCGCTGATGCGGTTTTTGAATGTAAGGCAAAAGGAAGCTTCAGGAAGAAAAATATCTCTCCTCTTGTAGGTGATAACGTTATAATTGAAACAGACGGCGAAAAGGGGACAGTTGCAGAAATTCTTCCCAGAAAGAATTTTCTTATACGTCCGCCCGTTGCAAATATTGATCGTCTTTTTATTGTTTCTTCCGTGCTTGATCCTAAGCCCAATCTTTATATAATAGATAAGCTCAGTGCATTTGCCGTTTTTCACGGGATTGAGCCTATAGTTATATTTTCAAAGTCCGATCTTGCTGACACGTCTCAGTATGAAGAAATATATTCAAAAAGCAAAATGAAAACTGTCAGCTGTTCTTCTGTGAGCAATAGCGGAATTGAAGAAATCATAAAGCTGATAGACGGAAATATCTGTGCTTTTACGGGAAATTCAGGTGTGGGAAAGTCAAGTATTCTCAATGCCATTGCACCTGAGCTTTCACTTGCCACAAATGAAACAAGCTCAAAGCTGGGAAGAGGCAAGCACACGACACGTACAGTAAGTCTTTATAAAATCGGAAACGGCTTTGTTGCCGATACTCCCGGTTTTTCTTCCATAGATTTTGAGAATTCCTCGGAAAGAATCTATAAGGATGAGCTTCCCGATTGTTTCCCTGAGTTTTCGGATTTTACGGATAATTGTAAATTTTCACTTTCGTGCTCCCATACGGCAGACAAGGGCTGTGCCGTATTAAAGGCAGTTGAAGACGGAATCATTGCAAAAGAGCGTCACGAAAGCTATGTCAAAATGTATGAAGAAGTGAAAAATTTCAAAAAATGGGAACAAATTTAGCCTGACAGGCACTAATATTAATGCTTCGGCGTATTATTTACTGTGGTAATTTTTTCTGCAGCTTTCAGTACGCTTGAGGTGGAGTATGAGAAGACGAAATTGTTCTAAAGGTTTTATAGTTATAAGCTTTGGTGCAGGGTTATTCCTTGCCTATTGTTTCCCTACAAAATTTCTTATAATAGCACTGGCGTTACTCCTGATAGCAGCAGGTTTTATTCTTCTCAGAAGCTGATGAAGGAGGCGACAGTATGAGAATATTTGTTTTCAGCAGTCCTGCAATAGTAAGAAAAATATTCAGATTATTCTACAAGGATTAAGTTTTTATGAAAATTAAAAGGATAAAGCTTGAAAAGCCTAAAAATACCCGTGAATTCGGTGGTTATCCTACTGTTGACGGAAGAACGGTCCGTCATAATATGCTTATAAGAAGCGGTCAGCTTTCCAAAGCTACCGATAAGGACATCAAGGTTCTTACTGAAAAGTATAAGCTTAAAACGGTAATTGATCTGCGCATTGATGCGGAGATTGAAGAGAAGCCCGATAATCTTACGGATGACATTAATTATGTAAAAATTCCTTTGCTTGATAAGGCTTATCTCGGAATCACGAGAGATGATTATTCATTGCAGTCATGGTTCAATCTTTTTGCGGATGAAACCCGAAGACCTGAGGATATTTTCTTCGATATGTATGAAATGCTTGTTTTCGGAGAACGCTCAAAAGCCTTGATCCCCGAGATATTTTCGATTTTTGCAGGTGATAATGAAGCAGTGCTCTGGCATTGCAGTGCAGGTAAGGATCGTGTCGGAATTGTTTCTATGCTTATTCTGCTTGCCCTCGGTGTTAAAGATGACGTGATTGTTGAGGATTTTCTTGCAACCAACCGTTTTTCGGCAGGTGAAATCATAAAGACAAGAATTTTTGCACCTCTTGTGATAAAAAGCAGATGGCAGAGAAAATGTCTTGCGATTCTGATGGGTGTAAAAAAGGAATATATGGACAGATTATTGTCACGAATTAAACGTGAGTATTCTGATATCTTTGATTTCTTTGAGAAAGTCTATTCAATAGATAAGGAAACTATTCTGAATCTCAGGGAAAAATATCTTCAGTAAAGGATGTTATATATGAAAAACTGCGATATCAACATCAGAGACCCCTTTGTTCTTGTAAAGGACGGCAAGTATTATCTTTACGGTACAAGAGCCAAGGATTTCGGCATTGCAACGGGTGGCTTCGACGTGTACGTGGGCACTGACCTTGAAAATTGGAGTGATCCCGTACAGATTTTTGATTCAGCAAGGTTCAATCTGAACTCAAGCTCAAACTGGGCACCTGAAATTCACGAGTATAACGGAAAATACTATATATTTGCAACTTTTGAGCAGGAAAACGGTATGAGGGGCACCTATTCACTCGTATGTGACACTCCTGACGGTGAGTTTGTGCCTTGTTCCAAAAAGGCACTTACACCTTCTGATTGGTGGAGCCTTGACGGTACACTTTACGTTGATAAAAATAACGTTCCTTATCTTGTTTTCTGCCACGAGCACGTGCAGATTCTTAACGGTACTGTTTGCTTTGTAAAGCTTAATGATACTCTTACCGAGGCAATAGGGGAGCCTGTCGTTTTATTCAAGGGCTCTGACGCAAGCGGTGCCTGTCCCAACTCTGAACACAGATACATAACTGACGGTCCGTTTATGTACAGAGGCGTTAATAACAGACTGTATATGATATGGTCAACTATAGTCAGAGGTCAGTACTATCAGTGTATCGCTGTATCAGATAATGATGATATCGACGGAAATTGGATTCAGTTAGATCCGATATTTACAAAAGACGGCGGACACGGAATGGTTTTTCGTGATCTTGACGGAAAGCTTAGGCTGACTCTTCATTGTCCCAATCGTTCGCTTTTTGAAAAGCCTGCATTCTTCAATCTTAAAGACACAGGCGAAACTCTTGTAATTGAATAACAAAAAAGGCAGTTCGTTCTGAACTGCCTTTTGCTTTTAGTATATTAACTTTTTGAAGTCCTTTGTAAGCTCGTACATCTGCCTGATTTCTGCCATTCTGTTTTCAGGAAAATCAGCCTTGCTTCTTGCGCGGCTGTCAATGTTGATATCAAGTCCGTCAAGAGAAAGATAATATTTTGCATTTATGGGGTAGCACTGACATTCTGCAACGGAGAAGAAGCCTGCAAAATTCTGAAGCTTTTCAGCCTTTTCGGGCTCATCCCTCCAGCAATTGCAAAGATCAGCATAAATTTCGGGATGGAAGTTTGCCATAACTCCCGAGAAGCCTGCGCATCCCATTTTAAGTGAATCAAGAAGGGTAGCAGAGTTTGCATTGTAAATCTTAAGCTCGGAGCCCTTGACAGCATCAAGCTTCTTCTGAATCATATCAAGGTCACAGCAGGTATCCTTAAGGAACTGATATTTGCCTGTTTCTGCCATTTTTCCGAGAACGTAGGGGGTAAGAATTCTCTTGTAGGGATAGGGGCATTCGTAAACGCCGAGACCGATTTCGGGAAGTCTTGATGCTACGTATTCCATATTCTTAAGAAGCACGTCATCGTCTTCGTCAGCCTTGGCGAAACGGTTGGAAATGAAAACATAGGAATCTATGCCGCAGTCAATGAATGCCTTTGCTTCTTCAATCTGAGTATCAAGGTCATCTGATGTATGACCGCTTGCTACGATTGAGAGACCTTCAGGCTTATGAGCCATTATAAATTTAAGAAGCTCAAGCTTTTCTTCAAAGGAAAGGAAAAAGATTTCACTGGACTGACAGATAGCAAAAATACCTGCAACGCCTCTTTCAGTGTACCAGTGAAGAAGCTGTTCAACCGCATTGTAATCAATTTTGTTATCTGTTGTGTAAGGAGTGATCATTGTGGGGTATACGCCGTTGGGAATTGATTTTATCATTTTTTTGTACCTCCGGTATTTATGAATTCAAGTATAATACATTTAACTGATTTGTCAACTGCAAGGACGATATTGAAAAACAAAAATATTAATGCTAAAATTGTGCTGAGGTGATTTTAATGGGTATTTTCAACGGTTTTCTTATTGCATCCGATTTTGACGGTACGCTTACCGGTTCTGACGGTAATATACCCGGTGCCAATATTGAAGCCATAAAATATTTTATAAGCGAAGGCGGATATTTTACCGTTTCAACGGGAAGAACGAAGGAAGGCTTTCATAATTATTCATCTGAGCTTATCAATGCGCCCGTGCTTCTCGGAAACGGTGCTATGGCTTACGATTACAGCAGGGAAGAGATTGCTTTTACAAACGCCATAGGTGTTGAAAATATGGATTTTCTGAACCGAATGATAAAAGACCATCCTTATCTCGGTACTGAGCTGTATACTGTAGACGGACGTGTATTCGTTATCAATAAAAATGATGCGAACCTCAGACATTTTGCTTCACTGAAGCTTGCTTCATACAGTGATGCGGATTGCTTTACTGCTGATATGTTTCCCATTGTCAAGGTAATGGTAAGTGCAGGGGAGAAGGCGGGAGATTTGCAGAAATATTTTGACGTCACGGATATGTGTACGCTTAAATATATTCCGACAAGAGGCTCCTTTGTTGAAATTCTTTCTGCTTCCTCGGGTAAGGGCAATGCTCTGCATCAGCTGGCTTCTTATCTCGGAGTTGAGAAAAATAAGGCCTTCTGCATAGGTGACGGCTCCAATGATACCGATATGCTAAGCGCCGCAGAAATAAGCTTTTGTCCTTCAAGCGGTGAGGAGCTTGCACGAAACGTTGCAAAGGTAATTCTATGCTCATCGGACGAAGGCTGTGTTGCTGATGCAATAAGCTATATAGAAAGAAATCTCACTTAAAATATGAATGAATTGTCCTTTCTGATTATATCACACGCATCTCTGACTGTGAGTGCAGTTTCCTTTGCAAAAACGTACTGCTCATCGGAGAAGTTTTTTGATTCGCACATTCTTTTGAAGAAGCCGATTTCTCCGCTCATAATTTCGTCGCGGGAAACTTCGTCAGGTACAAGACATTCAGCTTCATCCTTATGTCTGAAGTAAGTGCCCGTAAGCTGAGAAACCGATTCAATAAGTATAGTTCCCGTATCTCCGATGATTTCGGAGTGTGAATAGGTCTGTCCGACCTTTGAGTAATTAAGAGTAACTGATTTGTCATTGTATCTGAAAATAGCAGTGCCTGCAGCATCGCAGCGGTTATCAAGAAATACCGTGTCAGATATGATTTTTTCGGGTCTACCGAAAAGACCTGCACACAGATAGAGATTATATACACCGATATCCATAAGACAGCCTGTGTGCATCCCGGGATTAAATATGTTAGGATTCTTGCCCTCGGTGTATAACGGATATTTTGAAGAAAGCTGATAGAAATCAAAATGTGCCGACCGGACGTTGCCTATACGGGAAAGATTGTCTTTTATGATTTCAAAGCCGTCAGTGTGAATTGTCATTATTGCTTCGCAGTAAACGAGATTTTTTTCTTCGGCAAGAGCAATAAGCTCCTCCATCTGCTCTTTTGTAGTGGTTGCAGGCTTTTCGCATATTACGTTTTTACCGTTCATAAGAAAGAGCTTGCTCTGTTCGTAGTGGCAGACGTTGGGACTTGCAATATATACAGCCTCGAAAAGGTCGCTCTGAGCCATTTTTTCGATGTTCGTGAAGAACGTTTCACAGCCGTGCTTTTGTGCAAATTCAGCCGCTTTATCCTCGTTTCTTGAATGTACTGCGGAAAGAACCATATTTTCAACCGTGTTTGCAGAGGAAATGAACTTTTCAGTTATCCAAGAAGTTCCGATTGTTGCATATTTCATAAGATTAATTCTCCGTTTTATAAGGTTTGAGACAAATATAACATAATTTTTCAAAAAATAATACACTTTATATAGACTTTTTTAAAAATTAATTATATAATTAGAAAAAACATTTGAGGTGAAGTATGGTTTCTGTAAGAGCTTATAAAGAATCTGATAAGGAAAGAGTTCAGAATATCTGTCTTGCAAATGCAGATTGCGCAGAATCTTCTGATGATACTAAAAAATATATCCTTCTTATGTACTGCAATTATTATATCGAAAAAGAACCTGAAAACTGTTTTGTTGCGGTAAATGATGAGGATGAAGCAGTCGGATATATTATCTGCGCAGAGGACTATGAAAAGTATGAGCAGACCTTCAAGGCAGAATATATCAATCAGTGTGCTGCAATCAGCCCCAGAAGATACGTTGAAGCTAAGCTTGACCTTCTTTCACACTCAATGTTCAAGAAGGATTATCCCTCTCATTTTCATATCGATATTGATAGCAATTATCAGCGTATGGGGCTCGGCTCATTGCTTATAAGCAGTCTTAAAAGCCATCTTCGCGCAAAGGGTATCAGAAATATGATGATGGTTTGCGGTGAGGATAACGACCTTGCAATAAGCTTCTACAGAAAGAACGGCTTCAAGGATCTTATAACTACCAAAATGGGTCACGCTATGGCATTGGAGTTTGAAGAATAATGGAAATTTTTACAGAAAAAAAGCTTGAGATTTTCAAGGAACTGATTCTTGACTGCGGAACATTTATGGTTTCTGCGGCATTTGATGAAAACGATTCATCCGACGTAATGAAAAAGGCAGGCGATGCCGATTTTGTTACGGTTTACGATAAGGGTGTTCAGGAAAAGCTGATTGCAGGTCTCAGTGAGCTTTTCCCCGATGCACATTTCTTTGCAGAGGAAAAGGATAATTTTGCTGATGATACCAAGAGTGGTCTTTGCTTTGTAATCGACCCCATTGACGGTACCACCAATTTTATACATAATCTTGGCGCATCTACAATTTCCGTCGGAGCTCTTTTTAACGGAAAGCCCGTATTCGGCTGTGTGTATGATCCCTACAGAAAGGATCTTTTTGTTGCCGTTGACGGAAAAGGCGCATATAAAAACGGAGAAAGAATTTCGGTTTCAGACAGAGATATGCCTACAGCTGTTATCTCATTCGGTACAACTCCTTACAGAAAGAAGGAATACGCCGATGAGGGCTTCCGCATAGCACACGATATCTTCTGCAATTGCTCTGATTTGCGCAGAAGCGGCAGTGCGGCTCTTGATATGGCAAATATAGCCTGCGGTAAGCTTGACGGATTTTTTGAGTGTATTCTTTGTCCCTGGGACTATATGGCAGGCACGGTTCTTATTAAGGAAGCAGGCGGAACAGTTACTGATTTCACCGGTGCTGATATCGGCTTTGCCGAGCCCTCACCGCTTCTTTGCTCTAACGGCATTGTTCAAAATAAGCTTTTAGCTTTAATAAACAGATAAAAACGGAGGTTTATTATTATGGCAAGTATTCTTGATCGTTTCAAGGAAGGTTCAGCTGAAGAAAAAGTAGTTGATACCACAAAGAAGGTTAAAGTCGGTATTATCGGTACCGGTTGGATAGCAGAGGCACACGTTGCTAACTATCTCAGATGTCCTGACGTTGAAATCGTTGCAGCAGCAGATCTTGTTCCCGGTAAGGCAGAAAAGTTCTGTAAGGACAACGGTATTGAAGGCGTAAGATGCTATCCTGATCACAAGTCTATGCTTGATGCTGAAGAGCTTGATGCAGTAAGCGTATGCACATACAACAGAACTCACGCTGAATGTACTATTTATGCTCTTGAAAAGGGCGTTAACGTTCTTCTTGAAAAGCCCATGTGCGTAACTCTTGAAGAAGCTGTTGAAATCTGCAAGGCTGAAAAGAAGAGCGGAAAGATTCTTTCTATCGGCTTCCAGCCCAGATTCGATGAGAACATGAAGATGGTTAAGAAGATCGTTGAATCCGGCGAGCTTGGTGACGTTTATTACATCCAGACCGGTGGCGGCAGAAGACGCGGCACTCCCACACCTTACGGCACAAGCTTCATTGAAGACAAGACTGCAGGTATCGGTGCTCTTGCAGATATCGGCTGCTATTCTCTTGATATGGTTCTCAATGCAGTAGGCTATCCCAAGCCCCTTACAGTTTCCGGATATACATCTGCATTCTTCGGAAAGGATCCCGTTACATTCCCCGGACATCCCGAATATGCTGATCTTTTCAGCGTTGACGATTTTGCAGCTGCATTTGTTCGTCTTGAAGGCGGAATCATTCTTGACTTCAGAATTTCATGGGCTATGAACCTTGACACTCCCGGTGATACAATCATCCTCGGTACAAAGGCAGGTCTTCGAATTCCTTCAACAGAGTGCTGGAACGGTAGCATCGGCGGACCTCTTAAGATTTACAGAACAATCGCAGGCAGTGACGTTGAAACAATCGTTCCCGAAAGAGATAACAGTGAAGACAACTTCTATAATAAGATCAGACTCTTCATTGACGCTGTTAAGGAAGGCGGCTCGGCTCCCGTTCCCTCAAGCCAGATTATTTACAATCAGGCAATTATTGACGGTATTTCCCGTTCTGCAAAGTGCGGCAGAGAGGTTACCGTTGAGATTCCCGAAATCTGATTATGAAAAAAGACTATCTTGAATTAGGACAGATAGTCGGAACACACGGTATAAAAGGGGAGATTCGCGTCAATCCGTGGTGCGATTCTCCCGATTTTGCGAAATCCTTCAAAACCGTGTATTTCGACATTAAGGGCAATGTGCCTGTTAAGGTGAATGCCTGTCGGCCTCACGGCAACGTGATTCTTATGAAGCTCGAAAATATCAATTCAATGAACGATGCAGAAAAGATGAAAAACAGAATGCTTTATATAAAGCGTGACGATGCGAATCTTCCTTCAGGAACCTGGTTTATTGAAGAGCTTATAGGCTGTGAGGTTTTTGATGCCGACGACGGAAGGCTTTACGGTAGAATTTCCGACGTTTCTCCAACCGGTGCCAATGACGTATGGCATATTACCGATGATAAAAACGATGAATATCTCATTCCTTCAATAAAGGAAGTTGTGATTGATGTCAACGTTGAAGAAAATTTTGTTAAGATAAGACCTATGAAAGGAATTTTTGATAATGCGGATTGATATTCTTACTCTTTTCCCTGAAATGTGCTCGGGTGTTTATTCCCAGAGCATTATAGGAAGAGCAATTAATAAGAATATTATTGAGGTTTACTCTCACAATATCAGAGATTATACTCTTAACAAGCATAAAAACGTGGATGATACACCGTATGGCGGCGGTATGGGTATGCTTATGATGGCTCAGCCCATATACGATTGCTTTTGTGACGTTACAAAGGACTTTGCTTCGAAGCCTCACGTTGTATATATGTCGCCTCAGGGTAAGGTGCTTACTCAGCAGAAGGCTGTTGAGCTGTCAAAGCTGGATAACCTCGTGATTCTCTGCGGACATTATGAGGGTGTTGATGAAAGAGTGCTTGAGGAAATCGTTGACGAGGAAATTTCTATCGGTGATTACGTGCTTACGGGCGGTGAGCTTCCTGCTCTTGTTCTTATAGACTGTTTATCGAGAATGATTGATGGTGTTCTGCCCAACGAAGAGGCTTATGCGGGGGAGAGTATCTACAACGGACTTCTTGAGCACCCTCAGTATACAAAGCCTTACACATGGAACGGAAAGAATGTTCCCGATGTGCTGATATCGGGGCATCATGCAAACATTGAAAAATGGAAGCGTGAGCAGTCTCTCAGACGGACACTCGAAAAGCGGCCTGACCTTCTTGAAACAGCAGAATTGACAAAAGAAGACAGGAAAATATTGGACAAACTAAAAAATGAATAATTTTTTTGAATTATTTTGCTGTAATTGATAAAAAAATTATAGTAAAGTTCAACAAATAAGAAATTTTATTTTTGTGTGTTTTTAGTCTTTCAAACGAATTGTTTTTTTGTTTAATTATTTTGATTGACTGAAAATCGGTTTGTGCTATAATATATTAGAAATCAATATCCGAGAGGAGATCACCCCATGTTAGAGCAGACATTTACAATAAAGAATGACGTCGGACTTCATTCAAAGGTTGCTACTCGTTTTATCAGCAAAACAACAAATTATAAGCCCAGTATATTCATTGAAAAGGAAAACCGCAGAGCAAACGCAAAGAGCCTTTTAGGTGTTCTCTCGCTTGGTATTGTCGGTGGCGATTCCGTTACTCTTATCATTGAAGATAAGGACGAAAAGGAAGCTATTGAAGCTAAGAAAGCTCTTGAGGAGCTTGGTGCATTTATCAATAACGGATGCATCGACTGAGTTAATAATTGATTGGTGTATCGGTTATTCGCCGATACACTTTTTTTATGGGTGAGAAAAATGTCAGACAGATTAGAAAAACTTCTGAAAAAAGCACAGTCACTGCCGTTGCAGCCCGGTGTTTATATAATGAAAAACTCCTCGAAAGAGATCATATATATAGGTAAAGCCAAGAACCTCAGAAACCGCGTCAGCCAGTATTTCGGCTCACAGAACAGACACAGCGTCAAAGTCAGAAAAATGGTTGAGAACGTTAATGATTTCGACTACATTATCGTATCAACCGAATTTGAAGCTCTTGTTCTTGAATGCAGTCTCATAAAACAGAATATGCCGAAATATAATATTCTTCTGAAGGATGATAAGGGCTATTCGTACGTTAAGGTAAAAAAGGACGGCTGGAAGAATATATCCTGCGTTTTCCGTAAGGATGATGACGGATGTGTTTATTACGGACCCTATATGTCAAAGGATTACGTTAATACTGCAGTAAAGGAAGCGCTTGATATCTTTATGCTTCCGCATTGTAATAAGAAATTTCCTCAGGATATAAAGAAAAGAGGAAGACCGTGCCTGAATTACCATATCAATTTATGCTCGGGAGCGTGCGCAGGAAAAATTGACGAGAAGGAGCATAACCGTAATTGCGACGAGGCTTTAAGATTTATTCTCGGTGAAAAGAATGAAATTATCCGCGAGCTTCGGGATGAAATGGAAAAGGCCTCGGAAAATCTTGAGTTTGAGCGTGCGGCTAAGCTTCGTGATAAGCTGAAATCCATTGAAAAAATTGCACAGAAGCAGACTGTTGTTGATATGAAGTATAAGAATCAGGACGTTTTCGGAGTTGAAAGCATAGAAGAGAAGACTTGTCTTAATGTTCTTGCTGTAAGAAACGGTACTATTGTCAATACTGAAAGCTTTGTTTTTGACAGAATTGACGGCAGTGTTGATGATTACGTTGAGATGATTACCAACTATTATACTTTGAGAAACGATTATCCACACAGAATCTGTGCAGATATTGATCTTAGTGAAAATACGCTTCTTAAAGAATTTTTTGAAAAATACTCGTCTCACAGTGTTGTTTTCTTCACTCCTAAAATCGGAGAGGGCGCAACACTTATGTCAATGGCAAAGCAGAATGCTGCAGAGAAGCTGTCACGTCTTTTGTCCTACAATAATAAGCGCTCGGCAGTTCTGTTGGAGCTTAAGGAGCTTCTCGGTCTTGAGAAAATGCCTTACGTGATAGAAGCTTATGATATTTCAAATATGAACGGCAGTGAAAATGTCGGCGCTATGGTAGTTTACAGTGATGGCAGACCCGACAAAAAGGCATACAGAAAGTTTGAAATCAGATCCTTCGAGGGGCAGGATGATTACCGCTCATTAAGAGAGGTTCTTACCCGCCGAATCAATGAATATGAAAAGTATAAGGGCCAGGATAATTCCTTCGGTATAAAGCCCGACCTTATTCTGCTTGACGGCGGAATCGGTCAGGTGAATGCCGTGGCTCCCATATTTGAAGAGAGAAATTTTGACGTTCCGCTGTTCGGTATGGTCAAGGATTCAAAGCACCGCACAAGGGCTATAACCGCCGGGGGCAGAGAAATTGCAATTAATGACAACCGAAGCGTATTCACCTTCGTCGCAGATATTCAGGAGGAGGTTCACAGATTTGCAATAGGCTATCACCGACAGCTGAAAAATAAGAACACCTACGTTTCAACCCTCACTTCAATTCCCGGTGTCGGAGAAAAGCGTGCTAAGGCACTTATGAAAAAATTCGGCTCTCTTTCTAAAATTTCTGAGGCAGAAGTAGAAGAGCTTGAAAAAACAGAAGGAATCAACAATTCACTTGCAAGAATAATCTATAATTATTTCAGAATGTAAAACTTTTTGTCAAAAAGCGAAAATAACAGTTGACAAAACCTCTGTTTTAATGTGATAATATAGTGAATATTATATTTTGGTGGTTTATATGCGCGTAATTACAGGGCAGGCACGAGGAAGAAGGCTTATTTCTCCCGAGGGCTATGACGTAAGACCCACAACCGATAAGGTTAAAGAATCACTTTTCAATATTATACAGTTCCGGCTTGACGGAGCTTCGGTGCTTGATCTTTTTGCAGGCTCCGGTCAGCTCGGTATTGAGGCTCTGAGCCGCGGTGCCGAAAAGGCTGTTTTTGTTGATTCCTCAAGAAAATCTCTTGACGTTGTAAAGAAGAACATAGAGCTTTGCAGATTCTCTTCTCAGGCACAGACATTTCTTTGTGATGCTGCGGCATTTCTCAGAACAACAAAGGAAAAGTTTGATATTGTTATTCTTGATCCTCCTTATCATAAGAATCTCTGCATTTCAGCACTTGAATTATTGGATGACGCTGTAGAAGAAGATGCGGTGGTAATCTGTGAAACACAGTCCGATGAGGAATTGCCTGAAAAAGTCGGAGGATTTATAGTCGACCGTGTATATTCTTACTCCTCGATAAAGCTTACTGTTTATCGGGTTGCCTCTGAAAAGGAGTGAAGAAGATAAAATGAATTCCATTGCAATTTGTCCCGGCAGCTTTGATCCTATAACAATAGGTCATCTCAATATCATATCCCGTACGGCTAAGATGTTCAGCAAGGTAATTGTTGTTGTTCTTATGAACTCAAAAAAAGCGGGAGGTCTTTTTTCTCCTGAAGAAAGAGTTGAGTTTATAAAAAGATGTACAGCTGATATTCCGAACGTTGAGGTTGATTTCTATGACGGCTTGCTTGCAGATTATGCAGTGCAGAAGGGTGCTGTAGCTATCGTTAAAGGACTTCGCGTTCTTTCGGATTACGAGGATGAATTCAAGCAGGCTCTTACTAACAAAAAGCTTGCAAAGGACGTTGAAACCATATTTATGGTTACCGATACGGAATATATGTTCCTCAGCTCCAGTGTAGTTAAAGAGGTATGTCGCTTCGGCGGAGATATAAGCGACTTCGTGCCTCCTGAAATAAAAGACGATATTATTAGTAGAATAAGAGAAAGGTGAGTTAATAAAATGAAAATTGATGATTTAATTAATCAGATTGAAAACATTCTTGATGAAGGCAAGACTGCTTTCGGTAGTAACAAGGTTAAGGTCGATGCTGACGCTATCCGTTCCATCCTTGTTGACCTTCGTGTTGCTCTTCCCGATGAGGTTGTAAAGGCAAGACAGATTGCTTCCGAAAGAAAGCAGATCCTTTCCCAGGCTAATGATGCTGCTGACGTTAAGATCAGACAGGCAGAGGCTCAGGCAAGAAAGCTTGTTGAGGAGCACGAAATCACAAAGGGCGCTCAGATGAATGCAGCTGAAATCATTGCTGATGCTAAGCAGCAGGCAGCTGATATCATTGACAAGGCAAAGGCTAACTCAAATGAAATCGTTGACAATGCTCAGAAGTGGGCTTCTGACCTCAGAAGCAGTGCAAGTGCATTTGTTGATTCTATTATGAACGAGACAGATGATATCCTTGCTGAAAGCATTGATAATTTCACAAAGAGCCTCAACAGAGTAAGAGTTGCTTCAAAGCAGCTTAAGACCGTTACAGAAAAGAAAATCGGTCAGTAATTGAATTAATGATAAATGCCTCGCATATTATTGTGCGAGGTGTTTGTTTATGAAGGTCCTTTGCATCCGCTATCCGAGAAACGCTGTAACTGATATACTTATATGTCTTCTGTGTATATTTATTATTACACTTATCCTTATAAATGCCGAATACAGAACGGATGTTCCTTGCATTTCTGATGAAGTGATATCATCATTTCTTGAAGAAAACGGATGGCTTGCAGAATTACATAAAGAATCCGTATCAGAAAAGATGATTCCTTCAGTTTTTGATGAAACCTACAAGGAATATGCTTTGCTGCAAAAAGGGCAGGGCTTTGATATAGAAAAATATAAGGGCAAGAAAATATCTGTGATTTCTTACCCGTTGCTGAATTACCCTGAATATGAGGGTAGCGGAAATATATATATTAATCTTCTCGTTTACAATGGCGGGATAATCGGTGCGGATATACTTTGCACCTCAATAAACGGGTTTATTACGGGAGCAGTCAGGAATGGCAATACTGAGACTTGATAAGTTTTTATCGTCACAACTTAATATCTCAAGAACTGATGCTAAAAAAATGCTCAGACAAAAGGGCGTGACTGTCAACGGCGCCTCGGTCGTCAAAGGAGAATTTCAGCTTGATACAGTAAAAGATACGGTGGCTGTTAATGGAAAAATTCTTGAATATAAAGAATATGTTTATATAATGCTTAATAAGCCAAAGGGCGTTGTTTCTGCAACAGAGGATTCCGATGACGTGACGGTTATTGATATTCTGCCTGATGCGCTTAAAAGAAACGGTCTTTTTCCAGCAGGAAGACTTGACAAAAACACAACGGGCTTTGTGCTGATTACGGATAACGGAGCTTTTGCCCACGATATTCTTTCTCCTGCCCATCACGTCCCGAAGACGTATATCGTGGATGTTGAAAGGGAAGTTACCCCTGAAGAATTCCGCCATTTTACAGACGGAATGCCAATAGGTGATGAGTTGTTCAAGCCTGCAAAGCTGAGGTTTCTTGAAATAAACACTGAAAACAATGCATACCGTTATGAAATTATTATTGTTGAGGGCAGATATCATCAGATTAAAAGAATGTTCGGCTCCACGGGGAATCCTGTAATTGAGCTTGAGCGTATTGCAATCGGAAATCTCTTTCTTGACAGGTCGCTTGAGCCCGGAGAGGCTAAGGAACTGACCGAATCCGACATTGATTTATTGAAATCCCGTTAAAACATTATTCATACTTGGTGAAAATACACAACAGCTGATTTTACAAAAAAAAGGTCTGTCTGTTGTGTATTTTTTTATACTTGTATGGCAAAACCTACGGAAATGAATAAAAAAATCAAAAAATTTTGTAATAATATCTAAAAGGTCTTGCAATGTATAGTAAAAGTGTGTATAATAACAGTGTTTAATTTTGTGAATTTGTCTAAAAGCGCATATCTTTAATTATTGTTAAAAGTTGAGAGGATGAAAATTATGTCAAACCGTCTTTTCCAGAGCGTGCTTCATCAGATGAAGGAAGCAGTAGGCAGAACAATAGGTGTTATTGATGAAACAGGTACCATTATTGCTTGTTCCGAGCTCACAAGAATAGGTGACGTTGTGAACGTTGGTATTTCCGAAATTTTTTCAATCAATTCCGCTACGGCAATTAACGGCAATACATACAAGGCATTCGGTTCTATGATGCAGCCTGAATATACTGTTTTTGTTGAGGGTAACGATACTCTCGCAGAAAAGTATGTTTCTATGCTTGCAGTATCCCTTTCAAGCATCAAGCAGTATTATGATGAAAAGTATGACAGAGGTAACTTCATAAAGAACGTTATGCTTGATAATATTCTTCCCGGTGATATTTATCTCAAGGCAAGAGAGCTTCATTTCAATAACGATACAACAAGAGTTGTTCTTCTTGTCAGATTTGCAGACGTTTGCGAATCATCAATTTTTGATACAATCCAGTCACTTTTCCCCGATAAGAACAAGGACTTCGTTATCAGCGTAAATGAAAACGACGTTGCAATTATCAAGGATATTGCAAACGCTTCCGACAGCAAGGATCTTGAAAAGCTTGCACGCTGCGTTATCGATTCACTCAGCTCCTTCTCAACAAATCACGCTGTTGTAGGTATCGGTACAGCAGTCAAGAGCATCAAGGATCTCGCTAAGAGCTTCAAGGAAGCACAGATTGCTCTTGAGGTAGGAAAGGTATTTGATACCGAAAAGGTTATCATCAACTGTGAGAATCTCGGTATTGCACGTCTTATCTATCAGCTTCCCACAACACTCTGCGATATGTTCCTCAAGGAAGTGTTCAAGGTAGGCTCAATTGATTCTCTTGATCACGAAACACTTTTCACAATTCAGAAATTCTTTGAAAACAATCTTAACGTTTCCGAAACATCAAGAAAGCTTTTCGTTCACAGAAATACTCTTGTTTACAGACTTGAAAAAATCAGAAAGCTCACAGGTCTTGATCTCCGTGAGTTTGATGATGCTATTGTCTTCAAAGTAGCTCTTATGGTTAAGAAGTATCTTGATTCTTCTCCCATCAAGTATTGATTTAAGTTTAATTTTAGCTAAAGGAATTACATTTTATGATAGATTTCTGCGATGTATCCAAAACATATCAGAACGGCACAAAGGCGCTTAATAACCTTAATCTGCATATAGACAGAGGCGAGTTCGTTTTTGTTGTAGGTGCATCGGGTGCCGGTAAGAGTACGTTTCTTAAAATGATTATGCGTGAGGAGGTTCCTTCTTCAGGCTCAATTGTCATTGACGGAATTGAACTCAATACTCTTAAAGCATCCAAAATACCTTATTACAGAAGAAAGCTTGGAATTGTTTTCCAGGATTTCAGACTTATTCCTAACCGTACGGTTTATGATAACGTTGCATTTGCTATGCACGTTATCGGTGCAAAAAACAAGGACATTTCAAGAAGAGTAGCTTATGCTCTCAGTCTTGTAGGGCTTTCCTCAAAGGTCAAGTGCTATCCCAATCAGCTTTCAGGCGGTGAGCAGCAGAGAGTTGCTCTTGCCCGTGCACTTGTAAATCAGGCTGATATTATTGTTGCGGACGAGCCCACGGGAAATATTGACCCTGAAATGTCAAAGGAAATTGTTGATCTTCTTACTCACATCAACAAGAATAAGAACACAACTATTATTATGGTTACCCATGAGGTTGACCTTGCAAAGCAGTATAATAAGAGAATAATCACCATTAAGAACGGTTCGGTTTTCTCTGATACCGCACATCCTGAAATTGTAGGTGTTGATTTCGGAATGCCCGAAAAAACATCTCCCAATGCATATTATGAAGCACCTCTTGAGGATGCTGATATTGAAAACTTTATCGATAATTACGGAAAGTCTGACGTTGCTGAAGGTATTTCAGCAGATAATGAATGATTCTGTAGTTATCCCGGAAGGTAATTTATGAAAAACAGAAATATCCGCTATCTTACCCGTGAGGGTATCAAAAACATCGGAATAAACAGACTGATGTCTGTTGCATCTGTTGCGGTTCTGATGTCTTGTCTTGTTATAATCGGTTTTGCTTTTATGCTGTTCCTCAACGTTGATTCAATGCTCGGTTACGTTGAATCCCAGAACGTCGTTATGGTGTTCTGTGACGTTGACGCTGATGAGCAGACAATTGAAAAAACCAAAAATGCGCTTGAACAAATTGAAAATGTTGCAACCTGTGATAAGGTTTCCAAGGAAGAAGCATTCAACGACGTTAAGGAAGCTTACGGTGATAACGCAGAGATTCTCAAAAATCTCGATCCGTCCTTTCTTCCCGTCGGCTTCAGAGTTACTGTTAACGATATGAAGCTTTTTGATGAAACCGTGCTTAAGATTTCTGCTGTTGAAACCGTTGACAGTATTCAGCAGAACAGTAATCTTGCTTCAAAGCTTGAGGAAATCAGAACTGCTATTTCCGTTATCAGCATCGGTGTTATAATCGTGCTTTTCATTGTTTCAATGTTTATCATTGCTAATACTGTCCGTATTACAATGTTCTCACGTAAGCTTGAAATCAGTATTATGAAGGCTGTCGGTGCTACAAACTGGTTTATTCGTTGGCCCTTCCTTGTAGAAGGTGTTGTGATCGGACTTATATCTTCAGTTGTTTCATTTTTCGTTCTTGCGCTTCTTTATAATCTTCTCGCAGGACCCTTTGCATCAATTTTTGCAATCCTCGGAAACACTGTAGTTAATTTCTGGGATTATGCTATTGTTATATTCGCAGGATTCTTTTTTGTAAGTGTTGTTACCGGTGGTCTCGGAAGCCTTATTTCAATGAGAAAGTATCTTAAAGAACAGGGGAGTGTTGTTGTAGATGAAGGCTAATTCGGTTAAACGTATTCTCGCTCTTGTTTTGTGTGTTTTGTCTGTGTTTTCTTCTCCTCTTATGATTTTTGCAACTGTAAGTTCTCAGGACCAGCAGAAAATCGATGAGTACGAAAAAAAGCAGGAAGAGCTTCAGGATAAAATTGATGCCGCTCAGGCTGAAATTGATAAATTAAAGGAAAATATTCAGGATAAGGAAAAGTACGCATCGCAGCTTGCAGGTCAGATTGACAATTTCCAGGCTCAGATTGACGTGCTCAATACAAAAATTGCTGATCTTGAAGGACAGAAGTCTGTAATTCAGGAAAAGATTGATGCTCTGAATATTGAAATTGCCGGTATTGAAGAGGATATTGCTGAAAATGAGGAGCAGGTAATGAAGACGGAGGGCGAAATTTCCGATATTTACCTTAAGCTTCAGGACAGAATCTGTGAAAACTATGTTAACGGAGCAACCTCTGATCTTGAGCTTCTTCTTGATTTTGATAATGACTGCGATTTTTCGACTTATCTTATTATCACAGAAATCAATCAGCGCCGTGCTAAAAACGACGAAGAGCTTGTAACAACTCTTAACGAAGACATTGCAAAGCTTGAAATTCTTAATGATGAATACGAGCTTATGATTGATACAATTGAGGTCAAGCGTGATGAGCATCAGGTAAAGGTTGACGAGCTCAACCTCAAGGAAAATGAAATTGTTGTTTCCCGTTCAAAGCTTGAGGATTCTCAGGACGATCTTAAAACCTTACAGCAGGAAGCATATCAGTACATTAAGCAGCTTGATGCACAGAGCGCAACCTATGAAAAGCTTGTAAAGAGCTATGAAGCAGATATTAAAGCATTCGAAGATAAAATTGATGCTATTATTAATTCCGCTTCTCACGGTGACGGAAACGTAGCCTCCAAGCCCGGCGGATTTATATGGCCCTTACAGTACAGTGACGTTTATATATCATCATCTTACGGCTACAGATACGATCCCATTTCAGGTGTTTATAAGCTTCATGGCGGTACTGATACCTGCTGCTGGAGCGGTACTATGGGCAAATCTGTCAGAGCTTCCGCATCCGGTACTGTAATTATTGCAACCTGGCATAATTCCTACGGATATTACGTAGGTATCGACCACGGAAACGGTATTGTTACCATTTATGCGCATAACAGCTCACTTAATGTTTCTGTAGGACAGAAGGTTAATCAGGGTGATATTGTTGCTTATGCCGGCTCTACGGGTTATTCAACCGGTGCACATTGTCACTTTGAGGTGAGAGTCAACGGTACAAAGGTTAATCCTACCGGTTATGCTTCGCTTCCTAATTAAATTGAAAGTTGATTTATAATGACAAGAAAAATTTCTTTGGGAATTACTGCTGTGCTTGTAATTGCTGCAATAGTAATTTCTTCGGTTGTTACCTTATTTGTTGTTTTAAGAACTTATGATAATCTGCTCGTTGATTTACCTCAGCGGGCAGAGCAATATTTAAAACTCGGTGAACTGGATGAGCTTATCAGAAGCGAGTATTTCGGTGAGGTTGAGGATTCATTGATAGATGATTCTCTTGCAACGGGTTTTATAAACGGCTTGAAGGATCCTTTCAGCTTTTACGTTTCTGCTGATGACGTTGATGATTATAAGAATCTTCTTGCTGGTAAAATGGAAGGCATCGGTCTGAATGCCTATTTTGATAACAGTCTCGACAAGATGGTTGTCAGCTACGTGTATGAGGATTCACCTGCAGATGAATGCGGAATCAGCATAAATGATATCATTGTTTCAGTTAACGGAAAGACGGTTACTGCTGAAAATTATGCCTCTCTTTTAACAGCTATGATTACCGGCTCGGATAAGAAGGTCAGTTTAGTTTTCGGTAAAGCAGACGGTGATGCTGTTCAGGAAAAATCTGCAGATATGGTATCGGGTTATGCAATGACCTCCTGCAGTTATCTTACTGATAACAATGTCGGTTATGTCCGTATTTCAGCATTTTATGACAATACCTTCTCTGTATTCTGTGAGGCTGTTGAGCATTTCAGAAACAATAAAATCACCAATGTGATTCTTGACCTCAGAAATTGCTCGGGGCAGAATTATGATATTGCGGCTAAGGTTATTGACTATATAGTTCCTGTCGGCTCAGAGGGCACAGGTGCTGTTTACAGCGCAAAGAATGCTAAGGGCGAGGTCGTTGCTCAGTATCCTTCAGAAGCAGGCGCTGTAAATATGAGCTTTGTTGTTCTCGTTAATGACAGAACCGAGGCTGCCGCAGAGCTTGTTGCAGTGGATATCCGCGATTTCGGAAAAGGAATTCTTTTGGGTGAAAAAACTGCAGGCTTCGGTACTATGCAGAAGCTTTTTACGCTAACTGAAGGTGATGCTGTATATCTTTCTGTCGCTGAGGTTTATCCTTATATCTCAGGCTCCTTCAATAATAAGGGTCTTACTCCTGATATTGCGGTTGACTCCTCCGATGCTTTCAAGAATCAGCTCGGATCTGATGATTTTTCTGAGGATGAGCAGTATAAAACTGCAATTACTTATTTTAACGGAAATAATTAAGGCATCTCTGATGAGATGCCTTCTTTTTTTATTCTTCTGTATCAGACTGAGTGTTTTGCTGTTCTATATAAACCAAATTCTTGATCTCGTTATATATGGATTGCCCGATTCCGGGTACGTTCAACAGCTCCTCAATATGACAGAAATCACCGTTTTCTTTTCTGTATTCAATAATAGCTGATGCTTTTCCTTCACCGATTCCGGGTAACTGACAGAGTAAAAATATATTATCGGTGTTTATATCAACTGTAATAGTATAATTATCGTCGGTAGCTTCTTCGTTATTGCTTTCGGAATATGTTTCATTTTCCACAACGGTGGGAAGCTCACGGGACTCAACGTAACCGTTGAATTTTATTCCGATAAAGAACAGTATGAAGATACAGTTGGAGGCTATAAGTATTCTGATTATTTCATTTTCTTTAAGTGAGAATTTCTTGAAAAACTCAGACGTATGCTCATTTCTTTTCATTTCATTTTCCGTATTCTTCTGATTTTTTTGTTTATTATACTTTTGTTGTAAAAATATGTCAAATATTATTTATTGTTCATCTGTTATTTGATGCCAATGAATAAGAGCAAAAAAGTTGTAAATAATATTAGCGATAACGAAAAAGGAGTGACAAAAATGCTTGATAAACTTGCTTTGATTCTTGTAATTATAGGAGCAATAAACTGGGGCTCAATCGGGCTTTTTCAGTTTGACATAGTCGGTTGGATTTTCGGCGGTCAGTCTGCAGTTGTAAGCAGAATTATTTTTACTGTCGTAGCTCTTGCCGGTATCTGGTGTATTTCGCTTTTATTCAGAGAAAATGAAGTTCTTGTTGACAACAAGGATATGTAAAAAAATAAGGCTTGGTAACTTTTCAGTTATCAAGCCTTATTTATAACCTGTTATTTTATTGCTTCAAGAAGCTCTGTTGTTTTATCTGTGCGCTCCCAGGTAAGGTCAAGGTCGGTTCTGCCGATATGACCGTAAGCGGCAACGTTGTGATAGATGGGCTTTCTTAAATCGAGCTTGTCTATAATTGCGGCAGGTCTCAGGTCGAATACCTTTGAAACTGCTTCTGAAATCTTATCGTCAGAAACCTTACCTGTGCCGTATGTGTCAACAAGAACTGAAACGGGCTTTGCAACACCGATAGCGTATGCAAGCTCAACCTGACAGCGGGAAGCAAGACCTGCAGCTACAATATTCTTTGCTACGTATCTTGCAGCGTAAGCAGCGGAACGGTCAACCTTTGTGGGGTCCTTACCTGAGAAAGCACCGCCGCCGTGGCAGGCATATCCGCCGTATGTATCAACAATAATCTTTCTGCCGGTAAGTCCGCTGTCGCCGACGGGGCCGCCGGTTACGAATCTGCCGGTGGGATTGATGAAGAACTTAGTGTTTTCATCCATAAGAGAAGCATCGATAGTTGTTTTGATAACCTTTTCAATCATATCCTTTCTGATTGTTTCAAGGTCAACGTATTCCTTATGCTGAGTAGAAATAACAACAGTATCAACACGAACGGGCTTGTTATCGTCGTATTCGATTGTTACCTGAGTTTTACCGTCGGGACGGAGATAATCAAGTGTTCCGTCCTTTCTGATTTCAGAAAGCTTTTTAGCGAGCTTGTGAGCAAGAGTGATGGGCATAGGCATAAGCTCAGGTGTTTCATCGCAGGCATAACCGAACATCATACCCTGATCACCTGCACCGTGAAGATTATAGCTGTCATCCTCACCGTTTCTTAATTCAAGAGAACGGCTGACACCCATATCGATATCGGGAGACTGCTTGTCGATAGTTGTCATAACTGCGCAGGCGTTGCCGTCGAAGCCGGCATCGGGGGAGTTGAAGCCCGTATCACAGATTGCTTTTCTAACGATAGCAGGAATGTCTACGTTAGCCTTTGTTGTGATTTCACCCATAACGAGTGCCATACCGGTTGTGCAGATAGATTCGCAGGCAACACGTGAATAAGGGTCCTGCTCAAGAAGAGCATCAAGAACTGCATCGGAAATCTGATCGCAGACCTTATCGGGATGTCCTTCTGTTACTGATTCTGATGTAAAAAAGTGCTTAGCCATTTTGTACCTCCAATAAAAATACCTCACAGGCGTACCCGTGAGGTGTGAAATTACCTTATCTCTCGGATAAACCGCGGAATTAGCACCTTGCAAATGCAGGTTGCCGGGCTTCATAGGGCCGGTCCCTCAGCCACTCTTCATAAGGGTTATGAATATGTTTGTATTATATTACATCATTTTGTAAATGTCAACATATTTTGATATTATTTTTTGTTCAACATGTTGGACTTTTTGAGTATTTCTTTAAGTGGTGCATAAAGAAGAACAATTATGAGAGAGTTTATGATACCCTTAAGGAAATTGAAGGGGATAATGGCAGGAAGCATAAGCTCTAAAACAGCCTCGACTGTGGTGTTGAGATAAAGGGGAGTAAAGATAAGATTCAGAGGAATCATAATTGCTGTAAGAACAAGTGTTGAAATTACCGCACCTGCAATAAGACGTTTTCTTCCGTCGTTTTTTCTTGTGATGAGCTTGAGTGTCATTACATAAGCACCCGTCGAAAGCACGTGCATTACAAAGCCCTGCCAGCTGCTTGCTGCACTGACTGTCAGTGACTGAATCAGAGAAACGAATATAAGCACGAATGCACCTGCAGGTGTTCCGAGGAAGAGTGTTGAGAGGATCACGGGAATATCACCCATATCGTATTCAAGGAATTTTGCACCGGGCAGAAGACTGAAGCGTACAATAAACATAAAAACAACGCTCAGTGCTGCCATCATTGCCGTTAAAACAAGTCTGATTATATTCTTTTTTGATTTTTTTCTCATAAAAAAACACCCCTGAAAAAATTTTCGGGGCGTGAAAATGTAAAAGTATAGCACTTCTTTCATCCGGACTTTACCGTCGGTACCGGAATTTCACCGGTTCAGCATTTTCTGCTCGCGGACTATAACCGCCGGTGGGGAATTGCACCCCGCCCCGAAGTATCTGCCTTAATTATATCACTCGCTATTGATTTGTCAAGTGATATAATATATAATATTGTCATAAAACTCCGGGAGTGACAGATATGGCAGGTAAACTGAATTCCAAGCTCAAGCTTCTTTATCTTAAGGATATTTTTATGAGATATTCAGATGAAGAGCATATATTGAATTCAATGGATATTGCAGAGCATCTTCTGGAATACGGAATAGAGTGTGAAAGAAAGTCTATTTATAAGGATATTGACATTCTTATTGAGTACGGACTTGATATCATAAAAACAACAAAGCCGAAAAACGGCTATTTTCTTGCTTCCCGCGAATTCGAGATTGCAGAACTGAGACTTATCAATGATGCAATTCAGTCAGCAGGCTTTATTTCTAAGAAGAAAACAACGAGCCTGCTTAAAAAGACCGATGCTCTGATAAGCGTTTATCAGGCAGACAGACTTAAAGGACAGGTTTTTGTTGACAGAAGAAATAAATGCACCAATGAGGAGATTTTCTATAATATTGATGCTCTTGATTCTGCAATTAAAAATGAGAAAAAGGTAAAGCTCAATTATTGCAGAAGAAAGCTCGATGAAAAATACACGGCTTCCAATGAAGCCCGTGAATTTAAGCTCAGTCCGTATGCCCTCGTCTGGTCAAACGACCATTATTATCTTATTGCAAACAATGAAAAATACGACAATCTTATGAATCTCAGAATTGACCGTATCAAAAAGGTTGAAGTGTTAGAGTCTACCAGACGACATATCTCCGAGGTCAGTGAATATAAAAATTCCTTTGATACCGCTGATTACGTATCAAAGACCTTCAATATGTTTTCGGGAAAGCCCGAAATGACACAGCTTAAATGCAGAACTGAAATTCTTGAAGAAATGCTTGACCGTTTCGGCGAGAAGATTTCAATCAGAAAGGGCGATGACGGCTGGTTCTATGTTCACGATGAATTGTACGTGAACGACGGTCTTGCATCCTGGATAATGCAGTTCGGTGATAAAATCGAAGTAATATATCCTGCCACGCTAAAAAATATGATAAAGAATAAGGCTGACTCAATTCTAAGAATGTATAAATAAAAGGTGATTTTTTGGTTTACAGAATTTTTAATATAAACGATATGACTGATGATCTGGCTTCACACTACTTTCCCTTGATGACCGAGGGAAAAAGGACAAAAATTCTCGGCGCTAAGGATAAAGTCAGAGCGGCTCAGACCTTTGTTGCCGATATGCTCGCAAGGCAGTGTCTTTCAGAATTCTGCGATGCTCCTGAGTTTTCTTTTCTGCTGCTGCTGAATCCTGATTCAAAAAGTGTTGTAACCAATTTCAATGCACAGATTTCCGTTTCAACTGACGGTGAATACGTTGCCTGTGCTGTTTCTGACGTGCCTGTCGGTATCAGTATTGTAAAGCCTGAAGCCTTTACGTTTAGTGATGCTCAGAATCTGCTTACTGATTCCGAAATCAGATATCTGTTTTCATTTTCCAAGTATTCCTTCTCCGAAAACGTTTCTAAAGAGTTTTGCGATGAGCAGGTTCTTAATGAAAAATATGCATTGTATAAAGCTCTAAAAAAGGCTCAGTTCCTCGCTTCAGGCAGAGGGATCAGGGAACGGAAGAACAATGCTTCCTTTGATCTTTCAGATAATTCAGTATGCTGTAATGACAGTAATTATTCCGTAAGTCTTGCTGAATATAATTCCGACAAAAAGCTTGCGGTTTCTATAATTGAGAGGTGCGCAAAATGAACGAATTTTTAATCGGTAAAAATGATTTTCTGCTTAACGGTGAGCCGTTCAAGGTATATGCAGGTGCAATGCACTATTTCAGAGTTCCCCGTGAATATTGGAGAGACCGTCTGCTTAAAATCAAAGCCTGCGGTTTTAATACAATAGAAACCTATACCTGCTGGAATCTTCACGAGCCTCAGGAGGGAGTATTTGATTTCAGCGGTGATCTTGATCTCAAGGCATATCTTGAACTTATAAATGAGCTGGGAATGTTTGCAATTGTCCGCCCCGGTCCTTATATCTGTTCAGAGTGGGAATTCGGCGGATTACCCTGGTGGCTTCTTAAATACGACAATATCGAGCTGAGATGTATGAACGACTTATATCTCAGTAAGGTTGATGCCTTCTTTGATAAAATCATCCCCATAATTGCATCCTGCCAGCTTGAAAACGGCGGCAGTGTTATTATGGTTCAGGTAGAAAATGAATACGGCAGCTACGGTGATGACAGTGAATATATCCGTTACATAGCAGCAGGTCTTCGTGCAAGAGGAATTACTGCAGAGTTATTCACCTCTGACGGTGACTGTGATATGATGCTGACGGGCGGTACTGTTCCCGAAATCTTCAGAACCGTCAATTTCGGCTCCAATGCAAAAAGAGCATTTACAAATCTCAGAAAATTTCAGCCCAACGGTCCTCTTATGTGTATGGAATTCTGGAACGGATGGTTTGACCATTGGGGAGAAAAGCATCACAAGCGTGATCCCGAGGATGCTGCAAAATCCTTCAGAGAGGTTCTCGCTGAAGACGGAAATATCTCCGTTTATATGATGCACGGCGGAACTAATTTCGGCTTTATGAACGGTGCAAACTGCACGGAAAAAGAGTATCAGCCCACCGTCAACAGCTATGACGACGATGCTCCCGTTAATGAGTACGGCTATATGACTCCCAAATACTATAAGTTCAAGGAAGTGCTTGAAAGCTTCGGTGCCGTATCCGATATTGAGGTTTCTCAGCCTGAAACGGGTGCTTATCCCTCCGTGAAGCTCAATGAATGTGCTGATTTATTTGATAATTTATCTCTTTTGTCCGAAAAGCATACAATGACCAATCCTCTTCCTATGGAAAAGTTAGGTCAGGGCTACGGCTATATTCTTTATGAAACCATTGTAAGAGGTCCGAGAGAGGAAGACTATATCAGCCTTACCGTACACGACAGAGCATACGTTTACGTCAATGACGAATTCAAGTGTGTTCTTTATAGAAACGATAAGAAAAAGAAGCTGAAGCTCGCTATTCCCGCAGAAGGCATCAAGCTCAGCATTCTTGTTGAGAATATGGGCAGAATCAATTACGGCGCACGTCTTTTTGACAGAAAGGGTATTGTTTCCGACGTCCGTATTGGTCAGCAGTGCATTTATCATTGGAATGCATATACGCTTCCTCTTAATGATATTTCACCTGTCAATTATGCGAGAAACATTAAAGCAAAATTCAACGGTCATCCCGTTTTCCTCAGAGGCGTACTTAATATTGAGGGTGAGGTAAAGGATACCTTTATCAGCCCCGACGGCTTTAAGAAGGGGCTTGTATGGGTAAACGGAAGACTTCTTTCAAGATACTGGAAGGAAGGTCCTCAGCATACAATGTATCTTCCTGCTCCCTGGCTTAAGAAGGGATATAACGAAATTGTCGTGCTTGAATTTGAAGGCTTCAGAAAGCCCGTTCTTAATTTTACGGATAAGCCTGTTCTTGACAAATAAATTTATGGCACATAAAAAAGCGGTGAGTCAAAAGACTCACCGCCTTATATTATTCAGCTTTTCTTTTTTCAAGCTCAGCAAGGATTCTGTCGTATTCCTTTTCGTCGATCTTGTATTTTTTCATTGTAATAAGCACGCCGATGCCCATAAAAATTATGGGAAGGAAAGCCATTACGGCTCTCAGCGCAAAGGTCATACCGTCCGTTGCTCCCGTAAGGACGTCTTCAATATATGTGTTCTTGTAGGCTTCAGTCCAGATTTCTGGATTTGAAATTGCTGCATTTTCAGCATCAGCAATTTTGTTTGTGATATCCGTAAGACCGATTGCGAGATAAACAACCATGATGATTAACTGCTGAAGTGAGCTTGACATTTTTGACATAAAGGGTCTTACTGAGAAAATCAGTGCTTCATTTCTTTCGCCGGTCATAAGCTCGTTGTATTCAACAGTATTTGCAAGAAGAATTGCTGCAATAAGATAGAAGAGTGCGCCGCCGATGCCGATGAATAATGCCTCAATGCAAAGAACGTAGTAGGCAATTTCCTCATTTTTGATAAGTGTTTCAGACAGCATAAACGCGATATATCCGACAATGAGAAGGACGAAGGACATTTTGATAATCTGATTTCTTGTGAATCTCTTTGTAAGCATCGGATAAATAACAAAGGTAAGTCCTGATGCTGCACCGTAGGCTACAACAAAAAGTGTTGTGTTTGAGCCCTCATAGCCGTAAGAAAGATAGATATAATTTGTTCCGAATGCAGTAAGAAGCGCACTTGTCATACTTGCAAAAAGAAGAATAAGAGAGGTCCAGAGCACCTGCTTGTTGTTGAAAATGATTTTAACCATTTTCTTTACGCCGATTTTTTCGGCGGGCTCCTGAGTTTTGGGGATGGGCTTTTCCTTGACGCCTGCACATACAAACATCTGACATCCGATAAAGCTGATTGCAATTACAATTGAAACAACCTTATAGCCCGTAACAGCACTGTTTCCGATAGCTCCTGAGCCGACTGTAAGAAGGGGAATCAGAAGGTTTGCAAGAATGGTGCCGAGACCTGCAAAGAGATTAGCCATTGAGGTTATAACGTCCCTTTGTCTGGGCTCGCTTGAAAGGGCGGGAACCATTGACCAGTAGCCGATATCGTTCATTGTATAGGTAAGATCCCAGAGAACGTAAAGGAAAGCAAATGCAACAACGAAGGCTGCACCCTCAAGATTAATGGTATACATTAGAACAAGCACAATAGCGTTGGTGATAACACCGATGAAAATCCAGGGCTTGAATTTTCCGAATTTTGTTCTTGTATTTTCAATAATTCCTCCCATAATGGGGTCGTTTATACCGTCCCATATACGGCAGACAATCATAATAATGCTGATTGCGGCAAACTGACCGTCCGTAATATTCTTTGTGTAAAGAATAAAGGTCAGAAGGAAGCCGGTGTAAAGCGTATAAGCAAGGTCTCTTCCGATTCCGCCGAGAGAATAAACCCACTTGTTACGTCTGAAATAATCTTTGTTTTTTAACAGCTCGTTTTTCATAAAACCAACCTTTCGTGTATATTAATTCAAGTTTATATCATTTATTAATATCTGTCAATGAAATGATTAAACAGTTTAATGAAAAATTATACAAACTTTTGTTGACTTTTTTGTAAGGCTGTGTTAAATTATCAACGTAAAGGCTGTGACCGGAAACCAGTAGCATACATGAAGTTTTCAGAGAATTGTCGGTTGGTGCAAGACATAAACGGATTATATGTGAATTCATTCCGTGAGCTGTGGGCTGAAATTACAGTAGGCTTCATCGGGAGCACCCGTTACAGTGCAGGGGTATGTACGTACTCCGTGAGGGAGACTTTGTGAGAGGTCTCCGAATATGAGGTGGTAACACGGTATATCCGTCCTCTGCAAATAAGCAGAGGACTTTTTTTATCTCCTCTGTTAACCCGAAGGAGGAAAAAATTATGTGGCAGGAAAAAATTGAAACAATGCCCCGTGAAGAGCTTGAGGCTCTTCAGAGTGAAAGACTCAGAAATCAGGTAAAAAGAATGTATGAAAGGGTAGAGCTTTTCAGAAGCCGTATGGATGAACTCGGACTTAAGCCCGAGGACATTAAAGGAATTGAAGATCTTCATAAGCTTCCTTTCTCTTATAAGCAGGATCTTCGTGATTATTATCCCTATGGCCTTTTTGCTGAGCCTATGTCAAATATCAAGCGTGTACACGCATCAAGCGGTACAACGGGCAAGAAGATAGTTGTAGGCTATACAGAAAATGATATTGCAAACTGGTCTGACTGTGTTGCACGTATGATGAGCGCTGTCGGTCTCAACGAAAATGATTTTATTCAGGTATCCTACGGCTACGGTTTGTTCACCGGAGGTCTCGGTGCACACTACGGTGCAGAAAGACTCGGCGCAACGGTAATTCCCACATCCTCAGGTAACACTGCAAATCAGCTTCAGACAATGGTTGATTTCGGCTCCACCTGCCTTTGCTGTACTCCCTCTTACGCTATGTATCTCGGTGAAGCAGCTGAAGAAGCAGGAATTATTGATGAACTGAAAATTAAAGTCGGTATTTTCGGTGCTGAGCCCTGGAGTGAGGATATGCGAAAGGAAATCGAAAGGAAGCTTCGCATCAAGGCCTACGATATTTACGGTCTTTCCGAAATTATGGGCCCAGGCGTTTCCTACGAATGTGAATGTCAGGCAGGTATGCACGTATGTGAAGATATGTTCATTCCCGAAATAATTGATCCCGATACACTTGAGGTGCTTCCTGCAGGTGCTCAGGGTGAGCTCGTATTCACAACAATCACCAAGGAAGGCTTCCCCCTTATAAGATACCGTACAAGAGATATCTGCTCACTTAATTACGAAAAGTGCAAGTGCGGCAGAACTCACGTAAGAATGAACAAGCCTCAGGGCAGAACCGACGATATGCTTATTATCAGAGGTGTTAACGTATTCCCCTCACAGATTGAAGAGGTTCTTCTTAAGGTCAGCGGAGATATCACTCCCAACTATCAGATTGTTGTTGACAGAGTCAACAATACAGATACATTTGATATCAACGTTGAAATGAGCGAGGAAATGTTCTCTGACGATATCAAGTCAATTGAAAAGACGGAAAGAATCATCAAGGAAAAGCTCAGAGATATGCTCGGTATCAGTGCCGCTGTGCATCTTGTTAACCCCAAATCCATTGCCAGAAGTGAAGGCAAGGCAAAACGTGTTATTGATAAGAGAAAAGTATAAGGAGAGTTGGCTATGAATCAGTTATCTGTATTTGTTGAAAATAAGGTCGGTAGACTTTCTGCAGTTCTTAATGTTCTTAAGGACAATAATATTGACATCAGTGCACTTTCTCTTGCTGATACTTCCGAATACGGAATTCTTCGTCTTGTGGTAGACAAGCCTGATGAAGCTATTGTGGTTCTTAAGGAATCAGGTGTTATGGTCAAGTGCACTCAGGTTATTGCCGCTGCTATTGACGATGCTCCCGGCGGTCTTGCATATCTTCTTTCAGTGCTTTCTGATGCTAACGTCGGTATCGAGTATATGTATGCTTTCATCGGAAAGGCTGAAGGCAAAGCATGGACTGTTCTGCGTGTTGATGATATTGAGGGTGCAACTGCGGTGTTTAAGAAAAACGGTATTGCAATGCACGACGATCACGATAATTACAGAAGATAATAGATTTACAAAAAAAAGGGGCTCCGGCAGTTGAATGGACTGCTGAAGCCTCTTGTGTTTTTTTATCAGAATACTACGGTTTTATCTTCACCTATACCTGCCATTCCGTCGAGTATATATTTATTGCCGTCAGGATCACACACGTAGCCCTTGATTTCACCGAAGGTGATGTGGTAATCAGTATTGAGAATTCCGGTTTTCATCTTCATAAGGAATTCATCACCGATGTCAAACGTAACATCAACCATTCCCTTTGTATCTTTGACGTGCCACAGATTCTTTGCCTTATGCTTGAAAATAACGGGGGTGAGAAGGGTAGTGTCACCTTCAAACCATATAAGATTCTCATTGTAATCGTCCTGATTGATTGACTGATTTCTTGTGAGATTGAAGCCGAAATACTGCTCCTTGCCGTCAATTTCCTTTTTGCCCATAGTGGTTAACCAGTCGTAATGAGCGTGACGGGGATAGTAGCCTCTGTGGTCATCAATGATAGCGGTAGTTTTTTCGTCTGCAACAAATCTTTCACCGTTGACCTCAAGATAACCTTCTACCTTAAAGAGATCCTTCTGAGTGTAAAGAGGTCTGTTTGAATCAAAGGGAATGCTTACGACACTGGGCTTTGAGACACGGTTAAGCTTAACACGGTAATCAATAAAGCCTGCTTCCTTGTCGTTTGCTGTACCGGAAACAATTGCTTCGCCTCTCTGGAAATTGTTTACATATCTGATCTTAACCTTTTTGCTCTTTGAATAGGTTTCAGCGGAATTGATGAGGGTGTCGGAAATAACAGCCTTTCCGGGAGAGAGCATATCCTTCCAATATGTGCACTTTTTAGTTCTTTTGTCATACAAAACAGTAAGAGCTGTGCCGAAAAGACCCATATCGCAGACAGCGGTAAGAAGAATTACTTTGTCGAAGTTGATTTCTGTTGCTTCCCAGAGAGTAAGGCGCATTTTATTGAATGCATTGGGAAGGGCGGAGGGCTTATTTATCTTAAGAAAATCCATTTTCGGAAATTCTTTATCGAAGGTACCGAAATAGCAATTGCCGAGCTCATCACAGATATTATCGGGTGTGGGTACGGCTTCTCTTTTTTTTGAAAGAACGTTTCTGAAATCCATTGTATCATTTCCTTTCAGGTTGCATAAATAAAGTATAATTCTTCGCAAATGAATTGTCAATAATCAGTAAAAATTTGTTGAGTTCGGGAATAAAATGTTGTATATTGAATAGGGTGGTGATTTTATGGATATCAAAGAAATTCTTTCGTGCGTTGACCACACATTACTGAACGTCAACGCAACGTGGAATGAGATCAGGCTTATCTGTGACGACGGAATGAAATACGGCTGTGCAAGTGTGTGCATCCCCCCGTCATACGTAAAAAGGGCAAAGGAATACGTCGGCGATAAAATAGCCGTATGTACTGTAATCGGTTTTCCCAACGGCTATAATACAACCGCAGTAAAATGCTTTGAGGCAGAGTCCGCTGTGAACGACGGTGCGGATGAAATTGATATGGTAATCAATATCGGCTTCGTGAAGGACGGCAGATTTGATGAGGTTTTAAGTGAAATAAATGCCGTTAAGAGAGCGTGCAAGGGAAGGCTTCTTAAGGTAATAATTGAAACCTGTCTTCTCACAGAAAATGAAAAGATTAAAATGTGTGAGGTTGTTTCCGCGTCCGATGCCGATTACATCAAAACGTCAACGGGATTTTCCACGGGCGGTGCCACGAAAGATGATGTGATTCTTTTTGCAAAACACTGCAGAGAAGCTCTTAAAATCAAGGCGGCTGGCGGTATAAGCTCCGTTGAAGATGCAGAAGCTTTTATGGATCTCGGAGCATCAAGACTCGGCACAAGCCGAATTGTAAAAATCGTCAAAAAAGAAACGGCTGTTACAAGTTATTGAATTTTTCATAAATCAGTTGCAATAAGCATATTTTTATGATACAATTCATAAAAAATCAAAAGGAGTAATATTTATGGATACAGCAGCAGTTGTTCAATGGTTTGCCGACGTGTTCGGTTCCTTTGACTTCAACATTCTTCAGTTCTATGCAAATCTTCACGAGGGAGCACTCGGTAAGCTTCTTGACGCCTTCTTCCTCGTTTACACTCATCTCGGTGACGACGGCATTCTTTTCATTGTTCTCGGTCTTATCTTTCTTCTTTTCAAGAAGACAAGAAAGGTCGGCGCAGGTATGCTTATCGGTATAGCTGTAGGTGCACTTATTACAAACGTTACAATCAAGCCTCTTATCGAAAGACCCCGTCCCTTCGAGCTCCTTGAGTATTCAACGGATCCCAACGTGCTTCTCTTCAAGGAATGGTGGACCAATATGGGTGAGGTACACGCTTCTTCAATGCGCTCATTCCCCTCAGGTCACACAACGTCCGCTGTTGCTGCTCTTGTTCCCGTGTTTATGTTCTGTGACAAGAAGAAGAGCTGGCTTGCACTTGTAGCAGCTGTTCTCATGGGCGCATCAAGAAACTACGTTCAGGTTCACTATCCCTCAGACGTTCTCGGTGGCATAATTGTTGGTCTTATTGCTGGTCTTGCTGCTTTCTTCCTTGTATCCTATGCAATGAAGAAGTTTGCGGAATCAAAGAATGTTAAGGCTAATAAGGTTGTAACTTTTGACCTTGTTGAAACAATAAAGAGCAAAAAAGCTTAAAATCTCGGAAAGACTGCTGAAAATGCAGTCTTTTTTTTGTTGAAAAAATAAAAATTATTTTATTGAATAATCTACTTATATAATATATAATTATTATGGTTTAATTTGAGGTGAACGTTATGCTTGTCACAATGAAGGAATTGCTTAGTAAAGCAGAAAAAGAAAATTTTGCTGTCGGTGCTTTCAGTGTCGGCAATATGGAAATGGTTATGGGCGTCTTAAGGGCGGCTGAAGAGCTTGAAACACCCGTGATTCTGCAGATTGCGGAGAAGCGACTCGGAAATTCTCCCTTGGAGCTTATGGCACCGATGATGGTGTCTGCCGCTAAAAATGCTAAGGTTGATGTAGCCGTTCATCTTGACCACGGTCTTACAATTGATTGCATAAATGCGGCTCTCGGGTACGGCTTTACGTCTGTAATGCTTGACTGCTCCTTAAAGCCTCTTGAAGAGAATATTGCAATCACAAAGGAGGTAGTTGAGCTTGCCCGTAGGTACAATGCTACCGTTGAGGCAGAGCTTGGTGTTGTAGGCGGTAATGAAGGGGATACGGAGGAGCATATAATTTCCTGCACGGACCCTGCCGTTGCAAAACGCTTCTGTGATGAAACGGGCATTGATGCACTTGCAGTTGCAATCGGTAATGCACACGGAAATTATCCCGTTCTGCCTGAGCTTCGTTTTGATGTGCTTGAGGAAATTCATAATATGACTGATATTCCTCTTGTTCTTCACGGAGGCACGGGAATTACGGCGGAGATGTTCAGAAAAGCAATTTCTCTCGGTATAAGAAAAATCAATATTGCGACGGCAAGCTTTGATGCGCTTACTGCTTATGCAAAGGAATATCTCTCTGACGGAGACAATTATTTTACACTGTCCGAAAAAATGGTTCAGGGTGTATATGATAACGTTACAAAGCATATCAACATTTTCAGAAACAAGGAGAACTGATATGAAGTATATAGAATTTGACAAATCAAAAAAATACGACCTCATTCTTGTTGGAAGAGTTGCGGTTGACTTTAATCCCGTTGACTATTACTGTCCTCTGAATGAAAGCACAACCTTCAAAAGATATCTCGGCGGTTCACCTGCAAACATTGCAGTTGGCCTTGCCCGTCTCGGCAAGAAATGCGGCTTTTTCGCACGTGTATCCGACGATCAGCTCGGAACCTTCGTTACAGACTTTTTTGACAATGAGGGAATTGATACCTCCCGAATCGTAAGATGTAAGGACGGCTCAAAAATCGGTCTTACCTTCACTGAAATCAAGTCCGAAACCGAAAGCTCCATCGTTATGTACAGAAATGAAGCTGCTGACCTTAAGCTCGAGTGTGAGGACATTGATGAAGAGTACATCAAGGAAGGCGCAGCAGTTCTGATTTCAGGTGTAGCTCTTGCCGAAAGCCCCTCAAGAGAAGCTTCTCTCAAAGCAATGCAGCTTGCTAAGAAGAACAATATTCCCGTAATTTTTGTTCTCGATTACAGAGCATACAACTGGAAGAACAAGGATGAAATTGCAGTTTATTATTCTCTTGTTGCTTCACAGGCTGATATGATTATCGGCTCACGTGAGGAATATGACCTTGCAGAAGGTCTTCTCGGTCTTGACGGTAAGGATGAAACCTCAGCCGCTTACTGGCAGAGCAAGGGTGCAAAAATCGTTATCGTAACTCACGGTAAGCAGGGCTCAACTGCTTACACAAACGACGGACAGAGCTTCTCAATCAAGCCCTTCCCCGTAAAGCTTCTCAAGTCCTTCGGTGGCGGTGACGGCTACACGTCAGCCTTCCTTTACAGCCTTTTTGAGGGTAAGGAAATCATTGATTGTCTTGAATTCGGATCAGCTTCCGCTGCAATGCTTGTTGCAAGCCATGCCTGCTCTCAGGATATGCCTACAGTTAAGCAGGTTGAAGAGTTTATTGCCGCTGAAAAGGCTGAATACGGCGAAATGGTTGCCCGTGCTTAAGGAGAAAAGTTATGTTTGAATATCCTTCTTTTGACAGCAACAACGTTTCTCTTCTTTGTGAAATGAACGGCAAGAATGCCGATATGAATATGACGATTTACGTCAAAAAGCTTCTTAAGGGTCAAGTCTTCACTCTTTGCGATTCAGTGAATGAAACCGCAGTGCTTCTTCTTTCCGGTAACGTAGTTTTCAGATGCAATGAAATAAATGCGGAAGGAAAGCGAGAAAATCCTTTCGAAAAGAAGCCCTACTGTCTTCACGTTTCCAAAAACACAGAAATCGCTATTGAGGCACTTGAGAATTCAGAGTTTATCGTTCAGCAGACTGATAACGAAAAAGAATTCGAGCCTCATTTCTATACGCCCGAAAACTGTCTTTACCAGGAATTCGGTAAAGGTCAGTGGGGCGGTGCAGGTCACAGAATAGTATCTACTATGTTTGACTATGACAATGCACCTTACTCAAACCTTGTTCTCGGTGAGGTTTTCACTCAGCCCGGAAAATGGTCAAGCTATCCTCCCCATCATCATCCTCAGCCCGAGGTATATTACTACAAATTCGATAAGCCTCAGGGCTTCGGTGCCTGCTATATCGGTGAGGACGTTTATAAGAGCAAGGACGGCTCATTCTGTTGCATAACCTCAGGAAAGGATCATCAGCAGGCAGCAGCCCCCGGTTACGAAATGTATTACGTGTGGATGATAAGACACATTGACGGTGACCCATGGTTCAAAACAACGAGATTTGTTCCCGATGAACACGAATGGCTTACACATTGCTAACACAAGGAGAAAATAAATATGGCTATTATGACAACAGCTCAGGCACTTATCAAGTTCCTGAACAATCAGTACGTTTCATTCGACGGAGTTGAAACAAAGTTTGTCGACGGTATTTTCACCGTTTTCGGACACGGCATTGTATGCGGTCTCGGTCAGGCTCTTGATGAGGATCCCGGTACTCTCAGGGTATATCAGGGCAAGAACGAGCAGGGGATGGCACACGCTGCCGCATCCTTTGCAAAGCAGAATAACAGAAGAAAGATTGTTGCCTGCTCTTCATCAATCGGTCCCGGTGCCGCTAATATGATTACTGCTGCAGCAACTGCAACAGTCAATAACATTCCTCTGCTTCTTTTTCCTGCAGATACCTTCTCCTGCAGACAGCCCGACCCCGTTCTTCAGCAGTTTGAGCAGAGTCATTCTCTTGCTATAACAACAAACGACGCTTATAAGCCCGTTTGCCGTTACTGGGACAGAGTTGCACGTCCCGAGCATCTTATGAGCGCAATGATAAATGCAATGCGAGTTCTTACAGACACTGCAAATACGGGTGCTGTATGTATTTCTCTTTGTCAGGACGTTGAGGGTGAAAGCTATGATTTCCCCGATATGTTCTTTAAAAAGAGAGTTCATAAAATAACAAGAATCAATCCTGCTGAGGATGAGCTTTCAGATATCGCAGAGATTATTCTGAATTCAAAGAAGCCTCTTCTTATTGCAGGCGGCGGTGTAAGATATTCCGAAGCTGGTAAGACTGTTGAGGATTTCTGTGAAAAGTTCAACATCGCTCTCGCTGAAACACAGAACGGTAAGAGTGCGGTGCTTTCTTCTCACTCACACAACCTGGGCGGTGTCGGTGTTACGGGTAATCTTGCAGCAAACACTATTGCTAAGGATGCTGACGTTATTATCGGTGTTGGCACAAGATTCTCCGACTTCACAACGGCTTCAAAGTCCCTCTTCCGGAATCCCGACGTTAAGTTTGTTACAATTAACACTGACCGTTTTGATGCTTATAAACTTGATGCTGTCAAATGTGTTGCCGATGCTAAGCTTGCAATTGCAAAGCTTGATGATATTCTTACCGAAAAGGGCTACAAAACCGGTTATACAACGGAAATCACAGATGCAAAAGCCCGTTGGGCAGAAGAGATGGAAGCTCTTTCAGCATATATGTATGACGATAACTTCAAGCCTCTTATCAAGGCACGTGATGAAAGAACCATTCCCGAATTCGTTGATATGTATAAGGGTGCGGTTACTCAGACTGCCGCACTTGCATATATCAGAAATAATATTGCAGACGATGCTATTGCCGTTGCGGCTGCAGGCTCACTTCCCGGCTGTATGCAGAGAATGTGGACCTCAGACGTAAGAGATACATACAATATGGAATACGGCTATTCCTGCATGGGCTATGAAATTGCAGGTGCTCTCGGCTCAAAGATGGCTGAGCCTGAAAGGGAAGTGTACGCATTCTGCGGCGACGGTAGCTACATTATGCTTCATTCCGAGCTTGTAACCTCCATTCAGGAGAACAAAAAAATCAACGTTCTTCTTTTCGATAATGCAGGCTTCGGCTGTATAAACAACCTTCAGATGTCAAACGGTATCGGAAATCTTGCAACAGAATTCCGTAAGAGAGATGAAAACGGAAATCTTTTAGGTGAGCTTATGCCTATTGACTTTGCAATGTGTGCTGCCGGCTACGGTGTGAAGACCTATAAGGTAAATACAATGGAGCAGTTGGCAGAAGCACTTGAGGACAGCAAAAAGCAGACCGTTTCCACTCTTATTGACATTAAAGTTCTTCCCAAGTCCATGACCGACGGTTATGATGCTTGGTGGCACGTGGGACTTGCATCAGTTTCTGGCAAAGATTCCGTAAGGAATGCATATAAAAACAAAAAGGAAAATCTTGAAAAGGCAAGGAGATATTGATATGCTCGACAAAAACAAAGTAAAACTCGGTATTGCTCCCATCGGTTGGACAAATGACGATATGCCCGACCTCGGTGCAGAAAACACCTTCCAGCAGTGTGTTTCCGAAATGGCACTTGCAGGCTTCACCGGATGTGAGGTTGGTAACAAGTACCCCAAGGATACAGCTGTTCTTAAAAAAGCTCTTGATCTTCGCGGTATGCAGATCTGTAATGCCTGGTTCTCAACCTTCCTTACCACAAAGCCCTATGAAGAGACAGAAAAGGAATTTATCAAGCACATTACTTTCCTTAAGGAAATGGGTGCTAAGGTTGTTGGTGTTTCCGAACAGGGACATTCAATTCAGGGAACTGACCTTTCAATTTTTGACGATAAATACGTTATGAATGACGAAGAGTGGGATATGCTCACAACCGGTCTCAATAAGCTCGGTAAGGTTGCCAAGGATATGGGTATTGCTCTTACCTTCCATCATCACATGGGAACTGTTGTTCAGACAGCTGCTGAAATTGACAGAATGATGGAAAACACTGATCCCGAACTTTTCAGTCTTCTTTTTGACTCAGGTCACCTTGCATACTGCGGTGAGGACTATATGGCTGTTCTCAAGAAGTATGCTAAGAGAATCAAGCACGTTCACCTCAAGGATATCCGTCCTGAGGTTATTGAAAAGGTTAAGGCTGAAAAGCTCAGCTTCCTTCAGGGTGTAAGACTCGGTACCTTCACTGTTCCCGGTGACGGTGCAATTGACTTTGCTCCTATTTTCGATGTGCTTGCAGAAACCGGCTATGAAGGCTACGTCCTCGTAGAGGCAGAGCAGGATCCTGCTATTGCTAATCCTTTCGAGTATGCCCTTAAGGCAAGAAAATATATTGCTGAAAAAGCAGGACTTTAATTCAGGAGAAATATTATGGCTGAAAAACTTAAATATTTTTGTAACGGTCAGTACGTTGAGTCAAAGACTGACGTATATTATGACCTTCATAACCCCTCAACGGGTGAAGTAACCGGCTATGCTCCTTGTTGTACGGCTGATGAGGTAAATGAAGCTATCGCAGCTGCAAAGGCAGCATATCCCGCATGGAGTGCTACTCCCGCAATCAAGCGTTCTCAGGTTCTTTTCAGAGTCAGAGAGCTTATTATGGAGCACATGGAAGAGCTTACCCGTCTTGTTGCTGAAGAAAACGGCAAGGTATGGGCAGAGGCTGAGGGTGACGTTCTTAAGGCAAAAGAGGGAACAGAGCTTGCAATTCAGGTGCCTTCTCTTATGATGGGTGAAAGCCTTATGGACGCTTCCAAGGGCTTTGACACAGTTCTTTACCGTGAATCAATGGGTGTATTTGCAGGTATCGTACCCGTAAATTTCCCCGCAATGATTCCCTTCGGCTGGATGGTTCCCGTTTGTGTTGCAACAGGTAACACAATGGTTCTTAAGGCTGCATCCCTTACTCCCAGAACTGCTCTTCGTATTGCTGAGCTTTACAAGGAAGCAGGACTTCCCGACGGTGTTGTTAACGTTGTTACCTGCTCAAGAAAGGAAATCGACGTTATCCTTGAGCATCCCGACGTTAAGGGTATCACCTTCGTTGGCTCTACTCCCGTAGGTAAGCTTATTTATCAGAAGGCTGCTGCTAACGGCAAGCGCGTTCAGGCTCTTTGCCAGGCAAAGAACCACGCTCTCGTTATGTCAGATGCTCCCATTGAAAGAACCGTTGCAGGTATTATAAACTCTGCTTACGGCTGCGCAGGTCAGAGATGTATGGCTCTTTCTTGCTGTGTTGTTGAAGAAGCTATTGCTGATGAATTTGTAGCAGAGCTTAAAAAGCAGGCTTCACAGATCAAGGTCGGTCCTGCTGTTGATAAGACATCAAAGCTCGGTCCTATCACTTATAAAAAGCATTATGATGAGGTTATTGCCGATATCGATAAGGGTGTACGCGAGGGTGCTACTCTTGTTCTTGACGGCAGAGACTGCAAGGTTGAAGGCTACGAAAACGGATATTTTGTAGGTCCCACAATCTTCGATAACGTTACTGAAGAAATGACCATCGGCAGAGACGAGGTGTTCGGCCCCGTTCTTTCCGTTAAGCGTTGCAAGTCCTTCAAGGAAGGTCTTGAAATTATGAACAGCAATCCTTACGCAAACGGCTCCGTTATCTTCACACAGAACGGTTACTTTGCAAGAGAATTCGTCCGTAATACACACGGCGGTATGGTCGGTGTGAACGTTGGTATTCCCGTTCCCATCGGATTCTTCCCCTTCTCAGGTCATAAGGATTCCTTCTTCGGTGATCTTCATTGTCTCGGCAAGGATGCTTACCGCTTCTTCACAGAAAGCAAGTGTGTAACTCAGCGTTGGTTTGACGAAGAGGAAAAGACAAATAAGGCTGTTTCCACCTGGGACGGCACAATCTAAGAATATTAAGGAGTAATTATTATGCTTACAATCGGTATTATCGGCGCAGGTAGAATCGGTAAGGTTCATCTTGAATCAATCTCTTATCACGTAAAGAATGCAACCGTAAAGGCAATTGCTGATCCCTTTATGAATGACGAAACAAAGGCCTTCTGCGAGGGCTTCGGTGTTAAGGATATTTACACTGACTACAAGAAGATTCTTGAGGACAAGGAAATTGATGCAGTTCTCGTATGCTCATCAACTGACACTCATTCCACAATTTCAATTGAAGCTATTGAAGCCGGCAAGCACGTTTTCTGTGAAAAGCCCGTAGACCACTCAATTGAAAAGATTCAGGCTGTTGCTGATGCACTTGCAAAGCACCCCGAAATCAAGTTCCAGGTTGGCTTCAACCGTCGTTTTGACCATAACTTTGCTGCAATCCGTAAGGCTTACGATGCAGGCAAGATCGGTGATGCTCATATCCTTAAGATCACTTCCCGTGACCCCGAGCCTCCCAACCCCAAGTACATTGGCGTATCAGGCGGTATCTTCCTTGATATGACAATTCACGATTTTGACATGGCTTGCTTCCTTACAAACAGTGACGTTGAAGAGGTTTACGTTAACTCTGCAGTTCTTGTTGATCCTGCTATCGGTGAGCAGGGTGACGTTGATACAGCTATCATCACCATGAAGATGGCAAACGGCGCACTTGCAGTTATCGATAACTCCCGTCGTGCTGCATACGGCTATGACCAGAGAGCAGAGCTTTTCGGCTCAAAGGGTATGGTTGCAACTGCTAACGACACTCTTTCAACAGCTGTTATTGCTGATGCAAACGGCGTTACAGGCGAAAAGCCCCTCTTCTTCTTCCTTGAAAGATATATGGGCTCCTTCTCTGAGGAAATGCGCCAGTTTGTAGATGCTTGCGAAAACAACACAGAGGTACCCGTTGGCATTCACGCAGGTATGCAGTCAGTTAAAATCGGTCTTGCTGCTAAGAAGTCTGTTGCTGAGCACAGACCCGTTCAGCTTTCCGAAATCAAATAATTTGTTCTGTTCTCTGAGTACAGTCTCATAATTAAAAGGAAAACCCATCGGCTTATTGTAAGTCGGTGGGTTTGATGTTTTATGGTATTCTGTTATTCGGTATGGTAAGCACCTCTCGCCCAGAGAATCCATTTTGAACGGTCAAGAGGATTTACACCTCGACGGGGATTTATATGCTCTTCGGAATCGGTACATTCACGGTAGCCGAAAAAGCTCTGTGATAATATAGCTTTTCCTGAGGTCATTGCTGACAGCCGCTCGGGAAAGCTCATTGATGTTGCTACGGGCACAATTGCCTCGAGTGTCATAATACCTGAGCGAATAACGGGGGAGTCGTATTCACCGCCCATTTTTATGATTTCAGATAAGATTTTACCTGCAAGCTCTTCGGGCAGACTGACCTTAATTTTAAGAAGCGGTTCCATTATTGTAGTACCCGTTTCTGTAAGACCGTTCATAAATGCCATTGGAGTGCAGACGAAAAAGTCAAGTGGATGAGTGTGTATTGTATGATGCTCACCGCCAGTAAGAGTACATCTGAAATCGGTGACCTCCCAGCCGTAAAGCCCTTGCTCTATTGCTCGGTTGAAGGATGTATGTATGTGGGACTGATATCGGTAATAGCACTGATTATTAGGAAGACGACCGTGGTATGAAACTCCGTATCCTCTCGGCATAGGCTCAATAAGAAATTCAACAACAGCCCAGCAGGGCTTTGGCATGGTGTATCTTGCAAGTCCGATGCCTTTTGACGAGGGAGTTTCCTTGTATATTACGCTTGGTGCAGAAAATTCCGCAGTAAGGTTATATCTTTCCTTGAGTAGAGAGGAAAGCACCTCAAGCTGAATTTTTCCGGTTGTGCTGATAGTGATTTCCTTTTGTCCGTTTTCCCATTTTGCATCAATATGCGGTTCTTCATCAGAAAGCTCCCTCAATGCATTTGCAAGAACGGGAATTTTCAGCGGATCATTGTCTGCAGGAGTAACTCTTACACGAAGAAAGGGATTTACAAGGCTTATATCATCCGACTTAAAGGGCTTGCCGATATAAAAGCCGTTTTTTGCTGATGTCAATCCGCATATCGCGGCGACGTCACCGCTTCGCACTATGCCCGTATCTGTGCTTTTTGCACCGCAGAATTTTTTGATCTGCGATACCTTTTCCATTATGGGCTTTTCTGCATCAACTTCAATTGCATCAGATTGTATGTTATTCTGTTTAGCAGGAGAAAACAGCCGGAGCTCATCTCGGTTTGCAATTTCGCCACCGAAAAGACGGACGTGTGATATCTTTCCGAGATTCTTATCGTGCTCAATTTTGAAGACAACCCCGCAAAGTCCGTCAGTTTCACGACGGGATGAATCGGGCATATATTTTACCAGTATATCTGAGAGCTCCTTTATGCCTTTGGCATATTTTGCACTTCCGAAGGTAACCGGAGTAACACGGCAAGAGGCAATTTCTTTTCTTAATATTTCGTCTGCTTTACATTCTGAAAGAGAAGTATCTGAAAGAAAGGCATCGGCTGCTTCTTCCGATATATCCGCGAGAGTGCGGGTGACGTTTTCGCAGAAGATGTTTCTATCAAAAGGCTTTACGGAGCAATTTTCATTGCCTTCATTATCTATAGCTGACAATACCATAAGCGGATTCGCGGAAATGCTTTTAAGCTCTTTCAGTACCGATTCACAGTCTGAGCCGATGCTGTCTGTTTTATTTATGAATATGAGCTTAGGCAGATTTGCTGCTTCAAGAGATTTCAGTATATTTTCCGTATGTGCTCTTACACCCTGAACAGCAGAAACAATAACTATTGCATAATCAAGAGCCGACAGTGCACGTTCAACCTCACCTGCAAAATCTATATGCCCCGGAGTATCAATAATATTTACGGTAACATTCTGCCATTTCATTGTTGCTGTAGCAGTCCGTACGGAAATACCTCTTTGCTTTTCAACTGTCAGGCTGTCTGTTGCGGACGTGCCTGAATCCACACTGCCTGCACTGCGGATTGCACCGCCGAGATACAGAAGCTGTTCAGTCAGCGTTGTTTTTCCCGAGTCAACGTGTGCCAGTATTCCGATGTTATGAAAAATTTCAGACACTCCTTGTGCCTCCCGAAATAATTATTTTTCTTTTATCATTATCACAGACTGATTTTCGATTACAAAATCAAGCTTATCTGTCGTTTTGATAAGCTCTCCGTCGTGAACCTTGTCAAGAAGATACACGTCGTATGTGCTGTCTTTTCCGAAATCGACTGAAATTTCCTTACCTTCTGCTTTATCGTCATCACTGTAATTAGTGATAATAGCGGTAATCCTGCCGTTTTTGTCAATGCCTGCAAGCGTATAGATGCCGTCGATTTTGTTAATTGTGCGGATTTCATCCTCAAGGTCATAGAAGCTTCCGTACCATAAAAGAGGATAGTATCCCTTAAGGGGACGGTAGGTATAAAAGTCAAAAATACCGTTGAATACGGAAGGACGGGTATCATAATACATAAGCATATCAATGTCGCTTTTCTGTGCTTCACTGATAACTGCCATAACAAATGCGGCACCCTTTATACCTGTTATGCTTTCAATAGAATAAACAAATTCGTCAGTCCAGCCCTTAACGTAATTCCATTCGTTAAGAATGCTTTCAATTTCACTGAAGCCGTTTTTGATGAGAAGCTTTTTCATTCTTTCGGCTTTTGCGGTTATATCTTCAGGCTTGCAAGCATAAATGTGCCAGGAAAAGAAATCAAGCGGTATGTTTTCATTTTTACAATGAAGAAGGAAGTCGTTTGCATAATCTTCTCTGTATGCAAGAGCGGGACCGCCGATTTTCAGGTGGGGGAAGCACTTTTTCAGATGCTTTGCGGCAACCTCGTAAAATTCAAAGAAATCCTTCTTAGTTCCTCCCCAACAGCGCTTATTCGGGCTGTCATCCGCGTCAAGATCAGGCTCGTTCCATATTTCCCAGTACTGTATATTCAGTCTGTAGCCGTCAGCCCAGCCCTCGTTGTAGTGTCTTATTATGTGTTCACATATAACTGCCCATTTGCTGAAGTCCTTGGGAGGAATTGTGCCGTGTTTCTTTATATGATGCTCAATTGTCTGTCCAAGGCGGAAGAAGGTTTCCGTGCCGGCATCAAGGCATACAAGAATTGCTTCATCCGTGCAGGCAAAATCATAAGAGGCAGGGGAGTAGGGATCGGCGTCAAAATCAGGAAATATGCAGGTGATATCGTGGCTGTAAGGTCCGCCGTATATTCCGCAGACTGCCGAGTCGTGATTTCTGGAAAAAGGGATTCTTGCCGCCTTGTAATCCTCTAAATTAGATCTGTATTGGTCATCTGAATGTCTTTTATGCCATGGTCCTCCGTTTGTAGCGTTAAGAATTTTGAATTTACCGTAAGTTGTATTGATATCAAAAATCAGTTTTTCCATTTGTATCCCTCCTTGATTTCAGTTTATCATTATAAAAATTATCAGTCAATAAATTTATGTTGATTTATATTTATGAAAATGAGATAATGTAAAGGAAAGGGTGATGTGAATGAAAGTTGAAATAATTAAAAAGCCCGAAATAATTCTGTCTAATCCTAAATCAAAGCATAAATATTTCGGTTGGCCCTCTGTTGTAAGAATGAAGGACGGAAAAATAATTGCAGGAGCCTCTGGCTTCAGACTTGAGCACGTCTGTCCCTTCGGAAAAGCAGTGCTTGCTTATTCTTATGACGACGGAAAGACCTTCTCGAATCCCGTCCCCGTGATTGATACGCCACTTGATGACAGAGACGTGGGACTGTGCACCTTCGGTGATAACGGACTTATTGTGACATCCTTTAATAATACCCGCAGAATGCAGAGAAGGCACAATGAGGATAATGAAATTTCCGTTAAAAATTACATAAATTCTTATCTTGATACTGTAACTGATGAAGAAGAGGCTGATGCTATCGGTACAACCTTCCGTGTAAGCCTTGACGGTGGAGTGACCTTCGGTGAAATTTATAAGTCTCCCGTCACATCACCTCACGGTCCTTGTGAGCTCTCGGACGGACGGATAATGTGGGTCGGTTACGTCTTCAATACTGCTGAGCCCGGTGAAAGCTTTTACGAGCATCTTGAAGCCTATGAAATGAATCCATTGAACGGTGATATGAAATATATCGGCACAATTCCTGATATTTATGAAAACGGAGAAAGGATTACTCCCTCCGAGCCTTATATGGTCGAGCTTCCTGACGGTAAGCTTCTTTGTCATATAAGAACAGAAGAGAACTTTTCAACCTATCAGACAATATCCTGTGATATGGGTAAAAGCTGGTCGGTGCCCGAAAGACTTCTCCCTGATTTCGGTGGTGCGCCATGCCATATACTGAAGCATTCATCGGGTATATTGTGCTCCTTATACGGCTACAGACAAACACCCTTTGAAATCCGTGTAATGTTTTCTTGTGACAACGGAGAAAGCTGGGATACTGATTATACTCTTTATACCAACGGTGTCAGTGATGATATAGGATATCCCTGCTCGGCTGAGCTTCCTGACGGAAGTATATATACAGTTTTTTATGCAAAGGAGTCAGACGAAAGCTCGCCCTGCGTAATTTACGGAATGCAGTGGAAAATTACTGAATAATAAAAAGACACAAGGCATATACCGTCAGTCGGTGAATTATGCTTTGTGTCGTTATTTTATTCTTCTCTTTTATATTTTTCCACTAAGGCATTGAATTGTTCAATATATTTGTTTAATCGTTTTTGATGTTGCGGTAAGTCAAGTCCGGGCTTTTTGAATCCGCAAACACGTATATCATTCAGAAGTGCATCCTCCTTATTGTAAGCGCAAAGACATTTTCCGGACAAATTGGGGAATTTTGCAACAATCCAGGCAATTTCCTCAGTAGTCAGCATACCTGCATCAAAATCAAATCGTTCAAGAGATGGCAGTGTTTTTAATATATCCAGATTCTTGTTATTTAAGCGGATATTATCAAGCCATAAATTCTTCAAAGCAGGCATATCGGAAAAACACGCCAATGATTCCATCGGATAGTTATTAAAAGTACTTCCTGAAAAAATTACTGTTTCCATAACAGGTGAGGTTTTTAAGAGATCAGGTTTTAAAGTTAACTTTTTTGCATCGCTGATGGAAATGGTTTTTAATGATCGGTTTTTTCTAAAATCCCAAAGCTTATCAGCACGGATATTATAGTATATGCTTATTTCCTCTAATTTTTCTAAATCCTCAAGAGGTGAGAAATCATTAATTAATTGACTCTTAAAGAAATAAAGGTAACGATAGGATTTACCGTAGTTATGTACGAAATATTCAAGACTTTTCTGATTCATTCCCGAAATTTCCAGTATTTCCGTATTCTTACCTTTTGACATTTCGTAATCAACGTCATCCGGTGTCATACAGCAAGGAGAAAGAGAATCACCCTTAATTCGCTCAGGTCTTGAAATAAATAAGCGTTTCGGTGTGTCACTGACGTGAATAAAGAATTCTTTGCTCATTTGCATAAGTTTCACATCCTTAATAAATTTGTGCCTATAATTGAACTTTGCTGAAAAAATAGGGACCACAGGCTCTTTCGTGTGTGCGCACATAGAACCATTTCCCCTCTGTATCAAAAATATACACATCAGCTCTCTCAAAAGAATAGTCCACATTTAAATCTGCTGCGGTCAGCAGGTTGGCGTTTTTTATTTTCCATGCTTCATCTGTACATTGTATAAACAGATAGGCAGAATCTTTTTGACATAAATCAAAGGCATCATTTGCGGCATCGCCTTCAATTGCATCACACATTTCATAGCTGAACATGTGCCACTTGAAGCTACTGTAAAAAATTTTTCGTTTTTGTGCAGCTGATAAATGAGATGCAAAAAAGTGATCCCATTTTTCGGTAGCAGTTCTTTTTGCGATGGTCTTAAAGACCAGACCTCGGGATTCAATCAGCTGGCAATGCTTCATGTAGTTGTAATCGTTGATGTGTGCATTGTAATCTATTACGCTTTCGTAGATTTTATACAGCATTCTTTCGCGAATTGCGGCTTCTTCAGGATCTGATAACGACTCAAGTTCAGCTTCTTCTGCTACGTAGGCATCCCAATTGATAAAATTTTTATCTGCCAAAAAAATCACCGCCTTTTTTTATTATTATATCATGAATTTCTTGAATAGCAAGAAAAAGTGGCGAGAGTAAAGCTCCCGCCTGATAATTAAGATGATGCATTCAGCATGTTATCAATATATATTCCGTAGCCCTTTGTGGGGTCGTTTACAAAAACGTGGGTTACTGCACCTATGATTCTGCCGTTCTGGATAATAGGGGAGCCGGACACGCACGTGTCAATATAGGACCAACACATTTTTATTTAAATAAATTCTAAAATCTCCGTTAAACGCAAAGAAATCGCACCAAATAGGTACGATTTCTCTGTATGATAGGTCATTAAATTTTCATGGAGTGTGTTATATTAGGACCAACAAAAAATGTGATTGTTAGTTAAGAATTTTCTCGACAAAATCACGAACAGTCAAGAAGAAATCTCCAACATCTTTCAGTTCATTTCAGAGAAAACAATTAATCTGCTTTGTTTATTTTGTCAATGTAATCATTGTATGTATAATAATCTTCAGATTGTTCTTCGTGTTTTTCACAGCAGTCAAATAATGTTCGACATCTTTTTTCTCTTTCTGTCTCATTTTCTGTTATATCCCATAAATCACGGGGATTCTTCGGCTCAAATTCCGTTATACAAAACAGTTCATTATCATTATCGCCTACAGGACAGAAATGACCGTATCTGCAGGAAATACAAGATTTGATTTTCATGCCGGCAGGTAAATTTTTTGCTAAAGCAATCAGCACCTTTTCAGTTGAGTCAGACTCATACGTATGTAAAACTCCTTGCACTATTGCTGAAATAGAAATTCTTGAATTATCGGCACTGTGCGGAATGGTTTTATGATTTATCTCTAAAGATATAATTCCGTCTTTTGTTTTAATCGGAAGATGATATGTATTTTCTTCTATAAGGTCCCTCTGATTTTTTTTTATCCAACAAGATTCACATTTATCTCGATTACAGTTACACCCGTACCAATAAGAAGAAATCTTTCCTAATTCATTTAACGGAGTGTTGATTATTGTGCTAAGCTCAGGAAGAACAGTTTGCTCCAAGAAATAATCAAATTCTTCTTTAGTTAATGTCTGCCAATCCAGCGGATACATTCCATGCGGAGCGACCCTCGTATAGTAACAATCACCATACTCATTTGTGCCGTTTTTACCAATGTATATATTAAAATAATATTCGTCTGAAAATGAAGATTTCTGTGCATTAAACATCAAGTAATACACCTCATCCAAAGGGCGAGTCCAGGTATTACCTTTTTTCTTGAAGCCTAACGTTTTCAGCTTAATTGCTATCTGATTTATAAACGATTTTCTTTTTTCTTTCGCAAAAGATAGCAAATCGTTTTTCTGTGTTTGCAAATATCTTCTGTACATATCAGCAATCAATGGACCAATCTTTTCTTCATCTTCATTATTACGAATGACATATTTCTCGTGAATAGTAATATCTTCATCTCTAACACCCGATTCAATCAATGTGTTTTCACAACCTGCAAATAGAGTAAATGCAGTTGAAGTATATCCGCATACTATTTCAATAAAATCATCTTTTATTGTCAGATTGATAATAAATGCCGTCAAATCAGTCATTGGCTTAAAATAATGCCAATGACAATCGGAGGATTCTCTTTTACTTGGTTCTTGCATACCAAAGTTCAAGAGCTTGGCACGATATTTCTCCGCTTTATCACGAATTCTGATTGGCATATTATTCTGTTCAACACTTTTCAGCATACAAAATCCCTCCGTTTCAAATAAAATATATCATAATATTAGTTCAAACACAAGTAAAAAGGCGGAAGTAATCCTCCGCCCGATAATTATAGTATTTACGATGCTGCGTTGAGCATATTATCAATAAATATTCCGTAGCCCTTGGTAGGGTCGTTTACAAAAACGTGGGTTACTGCACCTATGATTCTGCCGTTCTGAATAATAGGGGAGCCGGACATACCCTGCACAATACCGCCCGTTATATTCAGCAGTTCATCGTCTGTTACTCTGATTACAAAGTTTTTGTTTTCTGCAGATTTGCTGATTCTTTCAATTTCTATTTCAAAAATTTCGGGGGAATTGTTTCTTACTGTCGAAATTATCTCGGCCTTTCCTGTAATTACCTCATCGGGAAAGGCAACGGGGAGAATATCAAGTGAATTTGCGATTATATTGATATTTCCGTATATTCCGTTTTCATTGTTGGAAATAATATTGCCGAAAGCATCACCTGATATCGTGCCCTTCAGTTCACCTGCCGTTCCGTTGGTGCCTTTCGTTACACCGCTGAGCGTTGCATCACATATTTCTCCTTTTTCAGTAGGAATAATTTTCCCGGTATCAGTGTCGTATATTCCGTGTCCCAGAGATCCGAAGCTTCCGTTTTCAGTATCATAGTAGGTGAGTGTACCTATGCCGCCCGTTGAATCCCTGATCCATAATCCGCACTTGTATTCACCGGTAACTGATGATATTTCAGGTGTCATTGTAACGGCAACAATCTCACCGTCACGGATTATTTCAACGTCAAGCGGTGTTCCTCCCGAAGAAGCGATAATTTCAGATAATTGTTCATTGTCGGAAATTCTGATATCTTCAACAGTTTTGAGTGTATCACCGATTTTTATTCCCGCTTCTTCTGCCGGAGAAACGTTACCGTTAACGGAATCGAAGCTTTCCGTGCCGACAACAAGAACACCGTCGGTTTTTAGTCTTATTCCGATAAGATTGCCTCCGGGAATAAGATATTTTCTGTTCTGCTCTTTTTCCGGACTGCCGTTTTTCTGAATTACTCCCGTTACGGAAGATATAACCTTCTTCGACGTTATATTAAATTTTGCAGTTTCAGAAATATTATCATCCTTGTCTTTGTCTGACAGTATTTCCGACAAATATATTACGCCATCGCTTATATATGCTTCATCGGAAATGCTGAGGTTAAAGCAAAGAATAAATGATAAAATAAAAACTGAAGCTGCAGTAAATACAGAAGTTAGTGCCTTAAAGATTTTTTTCAATCCTTCACCTCCGTTCAATTGAATTTTGGTCGAAAGACTGAAAATTATTATAGTCAATCTCAGCTTAAAGCTGCTTAATTTGCTAATAGCAAAAAATGAAAAAATAAACGGTATCCGTAAACTGACGGATACCGTAAATTGCGTTTTATGTAATTATTTGATGATTTCGCCCATTGCGTTGCCGCCTGCAAGAACTGCATTAGCTTCGTCTGTATCAATGTGCATAGCAAGTGCAAAGCTGTCGTTTACACGAACTACAACGTCACCGAAAACAAGAGAACGCTCGGGGGAGTCAATCTTAACGCTTACTACCTGCTTGTCAGCAAGACCGAACTCAGCAGCATCAGCTGTTGTCATGTGAATGTGTCTCTTAGCAACGATAACGCCTTGGCTGATTTCAACCTCACCCTTGGGGCCTACAAGCTTGCAAGCACCGGATTCCTTGATGTCGCCTGACTCTCTTACGGGAGCAGTAACACCGATTGAACGAGCGTCGGAAGCGGAAATTTCAACCTGAGTTGCATTTCTTACGGGGCCGAGAATTGATACGCCGGGGAAGGAAGCCTTGGGACCGATAACCTGTACTCTTTCTTCACAAGCATACTGACCGGGCTGGGAAAGGTCCTTTTTCTTTGTAAGCTCATAGCCTTCGCCGAAAAGAACTTCAAGATCTGCCTTTGACACGTGAACGTGTCTTGCAGAGGTTTCTACGAGAACTTTTTTATCCATATTTTTGTTCCTCCAATATATTTTTCCCGTTTATTATACATATTATGTCTGCCGTTTACAAGAGAAAAAACATAAATTTCTGAAAATTACGAAAAATTTGTTAAAAATATAACGATTTTCTCGATTTATTTTGCATTTACTATAGACTTAAAAAAAGTATTGTGATATAATACACGATGTATGGCTATGTGCCTTTACGTAATATGTATATTAATTGATTGGAGGAAATACACAAATGGAGAAAAAGATCAGTAAACTTCCCTTTATTGATACTCCCGAACAGGCAAAGAAACTCGAGGAAGTAATTGCTGCAGCAAACGGCGACAAGAGCCGTCTTATGGCAGTTATGCAGGATGCTCAGGCAATCTACGGTTACCTTCCTTACGAGGTTCAGTGCAAAATAGCTGAAGGTCTTGACGTTCCCGTAGAAAAGGTTTACGGTGTTGCTACCTTCTATGCACAGTTTGCTCTTTCACCCAAAGGCAAGTATAACATTTCAGTATGCTTAGGTACTGCTTGCTACGTTAAGGGTGCTCAGCAGGTTCTTGACAAGATCTGTGAGGTTCTCGGTGTTGATGCAGGTGAATGCTCTGAAGACGGAAAGTTCTCAATCGAAGCATGTCGTTGCATCGGTGCTTGCGGACTTGCTCCCGTTATGACAATCAACGAGGACGTATACGGCAGACTTACTGCTGATATGGTTCCCGGAATCCTTGCAAAATACGAATAAGGTAAACCAGAAGGAAATTTTTATGAAAATCAGTACCTTAAAAGAATTACTTGATGCGGATGTTCTCTGCGGTGAAGAATTCCTTGGGAAAGACGTTCATTCAGCTTGCGGAAGCGATATGATGAGTGACGTTCTTGCCTTCGTAAAGGATCAGGCAGTTCTTCTTACCGGTCTTGTGAATTTACAGGTTATCAGAACCGCTGAGATGATGGATATGTTATGTATCGTTTTTGTCCGTTCAAAACGTCCCACTCCCGAAATGGTGGAGGCTGCAAGAGACAGCGGCATTACACTTCTTGCTACAAGCAAGCGTATGTATGATGCCTGCGGAACTCTTTATTCCAACGGATTAACGGGTACAAAGATATGAGTGAAGCATTAAATTTTCATTTTGATGTTGACGGCGATAATTTCGTATCGGCAGGACAGGCTTCCGTGCAGGTCAAAAAGAACCTCAGAAGACTCGGTCTTCCCCCTGAAATTATCCGTCAGGTTTCAATTGCTCTCTATGAGGGCGAAATCAATATGGTAATTCACGCACACGGCGGTACGGCTGACGTAAACGTGTCGGAAGAAAAAATTGAGATAATCCTTGCTGACAAGGGTCCCGGTATTGCTGATATCGACCTTGCTATGCAGGAGGGTTATTCAACTGCAACCGAAAATGTCCGTTCACTGGGCTTCGGCGCAGGTATGGGTCTTCCGAATATGAAGCGCTACACCGATGAAATGAAAATTGAGTCGGAGGTCGGTGTCGGTACGACTATCACGATGTGTGTTTACCTCAGGTAAATAAGGTGATGATTTGAATTCTTACAGACACTCTGTTGTGCTTGACGTGGAAAAGTGCACGGGATGTACTTCCTGTATAAGACACTGTCCCACGGAGGCCATAAGAATCAACGGCGGTCACGCTGAAATCAATACCGACAGATGTATTGATTGCGGTGAATGCATAAGAGTCTGTCCCAATAACGCCAAAAAGGCTATGTGCAGTAAGTTTGAGCATTATCTTCATTACAAATGGAAGATTGCTCTTCCTGCTCCCGCTCTTTACGGACAGTTTGACGGGCTTGATGACGTTGACTCCGTTCTGCAGGGACTTATAGATATCGGTTTTGATGACGTTTATGAGGTTGCCAAGGCAGCTGAAATCGTTTCGAACTATACACGAATCTTCCTGAAAACGGAAGGCATCAAGAAGCCCGTTATCAGTTCAGCATGTCCCGTTATTTCAAGACTTATATCTCTTCGTTTCCCTTACCTTAAGGATAACATACTTCCTATGCTTCCTCCAATGGAGATTTCGGCAATGGAGGCACGTAAAAAGGCAAAGAGAGAGCACCCCGAATTATCCGATGAGGATATCGGTGTATTCTTCATTTCTCCTTGTGCTGCAAAGGTAAGCTACATAAGAAACGGATATGGAGATTATAAAAGCAACGTTGACGTAGTAGTATCTCTGAGCGACATTTATTTTATGCTCTTAGGTGCTATGAAGAAAAACGTAACTCCTACAATATCTTCCGAATCAGGTATGATAGGAATCGGCTGGGCTTCCTCAGGCGGTGAATCCTCAGCAATTCTCAATGACAGCTATCTGTTTGCTGACGGAATTGAAAACTGTATTCAGGTTCTTGAATCCATTGAAAACGGTAATATTCCTCAGATTGAATTTGTTGAGCTCAATGCCTGCATCGGCGGCTGTGTCGGCGGAGTTATGACTATTGAAAATCCCTTTATTGCAAAAACACGCTTACAGACGGTAAGAAGATATATGCCGGTTTCAAAGAATTTTATCAGTTCCGATGTGAATTTCGTGCCTGACAGCTTCATTACCGAATCGCTTCCTGATTATACTCCTATTTCAAGACTCAGTGACAGCATGGCTGAATCAATGCGAATGATGGCAAGAATGCAGGAAATCAGGAAAACTCTTCCCGGTATTGATTGCGGTGCCTGCGGTGCTCCCACCTGCAGAGCCTTTGCAGAGGATATCGTAAGGGGAGTCAGTAACGACCGTAAATGTGTTGTGCTTGAACACTCCAGAGCAGATGAATCGGACGGAGGGACATCTGAAAATGACAGTTAAAGAGCTGGCAGCAAAGTATTCGTTTGAAATTCTTTCTATGCCTGAGCCTGACAAAGAAATTGAGGGCGGCTATATCGGCGACCTTCTCAGCTGGGTTATGGGCAGAGCAGAGGCTTCAAACCTCTGGCTCACTATTATGACAAATATGAATATTGCCGCAGTTGCTCAGCTGTCTGATGTTTCCGCAGTTCTTATCTGTGAGGGTGCAAGACCTGATGCTAACGTTATAGCCACAGCACTTGAAAAAGGTGTCAATATTCTTCTTACGGAAGATACGGCCTATAATACGGCTGTAAAGATCAGTGCAGATATATGAATAAGTATTATTACGACCTTCATATTCATTCCTGTCTTTCACCCTGCGGTGATGATGATATGACACCCAATAACATTGCAGGTATGGCGGCGCTTAACGGTCTTAATATTGTGGCATTGACAGACCACAATTCGGCTAAAAACTGTCCGGCTTTCTTTGCTGCGGCAAAGAGAAACGGCATTATCCCTGTTGCAGGCATGGAGCTTACAACGTCAGAAGACATACATCTTGTCTGTCTGTTTGAGGAGCTTTCGGATGCAATGAAATTCGATGAGTTTATTCAGTCTCACCGTATTCTTATTCCCAACAGAGTCGACATTTTCGGAGAACAGAAAATTCTCGGTTCTGAGGATGAGCTGATAGGTACTGAGCCTTATCTTCTTTCGAATGCAACAGATATTTCCGTTGACGGTGCAGCTGAAATCGTTGAGTCCTTCGGAGGTGTGTGTTATCCCGCACACGTTGACCGTGAGGCTAACGGTATTATTGCAACTCTCGGTATTTTTCCCGATGATGAACGCTTTCTGAATGCGGGCTTTCATAACGGTGAAAAAATCGGTGAATATTCTGAAAAATTCCCCGGACTCAGAACAAGAAGACCTCTTGTTTCTTCAGATGCTCATTATCTGTGGGATATGAGGGACAAGGAGTATTATCTTGAGCTTGATGATGAGCCCTATTCGGGTGACAAGGTCCGTAAGGAATTATTTAAGCTTCTCAGAGGTAAATGTGTATGAAAGAGCTTTCTCTGAACATTCTTGATATCGCACAGAATTCTGTCAAGGCAGGTGCTGATACTATCAGCATTGTTCTGACAGAAACCGGTAATAAGCTTTCCATTCTTATTGCTGATAACGGCTGCGGTATGAAGGAGGAATTCCTGAGAAACGTTCAGGATCCCTTTACCACTACGAGAACTACAAGAAAAGTCGGTCTCGGTATACCGCTTTTCAAGCTTGCTGCTCAGCAGACAGGTGGAGACATAAAGCTGTCTTCACGACACGTTGATGAATTTCCCGACAGTCACGGAACGGAAATTGAGGCTTTGTTCTTCACGGATCATCTTGATTTCACACCGCTTGGTGACGTTATTTCCACTGTTACGGTGCTGATTCAGGGTCAGCCCGATATCAGATGGATATTCACACACTCTACGGAAAAGGGTGAGGTTAAGCTTGATACCGATGAGCTTAAAGAGGTTCTCGGTGACGTGCCCCTTGATACCTTTGAGGTTATTGTGTGGATCGGTGATTATCTCAAGGAGCAGTACAGTGATATAGGTTATTAATTATTAGTAATAAATAAACAGTAAATGAAAGGAAAATTTTTATGAAGTCTTTAGCAGAACTTGCAGCAATCAAAGAAAAAATGCAGAACAAAGTTGTACTTCGTGAAGGTTCCTCCGACGTAAGAGTTGTTGTCGGTATGGCTACCTGCGGTATTGCAGCAGGCGCAAGACCTGTTCTCAATGCTTTCGTTGAAGAAGTAAACAATCTTGAACTCAACGACAAGGTTACAGTTACACAGACAGGCTGTATCGGTATTTGTCAGTTTGAGCCCGTTGTTGAAATCTTCGAAGCAGGCAAGGACAAGGTTACTTACGTCAAGATGACTCCCGAAAAGGTTAAGGAAGTTGCAGAAAAGCACCTTAAGGGCGGCAAGGTTGTTGCTGAATACACAATCAGCAACGTTTGATAGGTTATAAACTCAGAGAAAAATATTGGAGGTATAAATTATGATTCGCGCACAGGTATTGATCTGCGGCGGTACAGGCTGTACATCTTCAGGCAGTAACAAGCTTATTGCCGAATTCGAATCACAGATCGAAAAGAACGGTCTTGTTGATGAAGTCAAGGTTGTTAGAACCGGTTGTTTCGGTCTTTGTGCACTCGGTCCCGTTGTTATCGTTTACCCCGACGGCACATTCTACAGCCAGGTAGAAGAAAAGGACGTTAAGGATATCGTTGAAGAGCACCTTCTTAAGGGTCGTATTGTTGAACGCCTTGTTTACAATGAGGTTGCTGAAGGCGTTGAAGTTGAACATGGTAACGTTTCTCTTAACGATACAACATTCTATGCTAAGCAGAAGAGAGTTGCTCTTCGTAACTGCGGTGTTATCAACCCCGAAAGCATTGATGAATATATCGCTATGGACGGTTACGCTGCTCTCGGTAAGTGTCTTACCGAAATGAAGCCCGAGGACGTAATCAAGGTTATTATGGATTCCGGTCTTCGCGGACGTGGCGGCGGCGGTTTCCCCACAGGTCTCAAGTGGAGCTTCACAGCTAAGAATCAGGCTGATCAGAAGTATGTTGTATGTAATGCTGACGAAGGTGACCCCGGTGCATTCATGGACCGTTCAGTTCTTGAAGGTGACCCCCACTGTATCGTTGAAGCTATGACCATCTGCGGTTATGCTACCGGTGCTACAGAAGGTTACGTTTATGTTCGTGCTGAGTATCCAATCGCTGTTTCCCGTCTTCAGAAGGCTATCGATGATGCAAGAGCTTACGGTCTCTTAGGTAAGGATATCTTCGGTTCAGGCTTTGACTTTGACCTCTTCATCCGTCTCGGTGCTGGTGCATTTGTTTGCGGTGAAGAAACAGCTCTTATGACTTCTATCGAAGGTAATCGTGGTGAGCCCCGTCCCAGACCTCCTTATCCTGCAGTAAAGGGTCTTTTCGGTAAGCCCACAACAGAAAACAACGTTGAAACATTTGCTAACGTTCCTCAGATTATTCTTAACGGTGCTGAGTTCTTCAACACAATGGGTACAGAAAAGTCCAAGGGTACTAAGGTATTTGCTCTCGGTGGTAAGATCAACCGCACAGGTCTTGTTGAAATCCCCATGGGCACAACTCTTCGTGAGGTTATCGAAGAAATCGGTGGCGGTATTCCCAACGGCAAGACCTTCAAGGCTGCTCAGACAGGTGGTCCCTCCGGCGGATGTCTTCCTGCTTCTATGCTTGATATCGAAATCGACTATGATAACCTTGTAGCACAGGGTGCTATGATGGGTTCAGGTGGACTTATCGTTATGGACGAAGATACCTGTATGGTTGATATTGCTAAGTTCTTCCTTGAGTTCACAGTTGATGAATCCTGCGGTAAGTGTACTCCCTGCCGTATCGGTACAAAGAGACTTTATGAAATTCTTGAGAAGATCAC
>JAZRST010000063.1:0-10178 GCA_045651625.1 Acutalibacteraceae bacterium
CAAGAAGAAGATAATTGCAGAAACAGGTGCAGGACAGCACGGAGTTGCACTTGCAACCGCGGCGGCTTATTTCGGACTTGAATGTGATATCTATATGGGTGCCGTTGACATCAAGAAGCAGGCTCCCAACGTTGCAAGAATGAAGATTCTCGGTGCAAACGTAATCGAGGTAACACACGGTCTTCAGACCCTCAAGGAGGCTGTTGACGCCGCATTTGACGCTTACAGCAAGGAGTACGAGTCTGCAATCTACTGCATCGGCTCAGTTCTCTGCCCTGATCCCTTCCCCATGATGGTAAGAGATTTCCAGAGCGTTATCGGTATTGAAGCAAGAGAGCAGTTCATTGAAATGACGGGACACCTTCCCTCAGCAATCGTTGCCTGTGTCGGCGGCGGCTCCAATGCGGCTGGTCTTTTCTCCGGCTTCCTTAACGATCCCGTTGATATTTACGGCATCGAGCCTCTCGGCAGAGGTGAGAAGCTTGGTGATCACGCGGCTTCTCTTAAATACGGTACCGAGGGTATTATGCACGGCTTCAACAGCATAATGCTCAAGGATGAGAACGGTGAGCCTGCTCCCGTTTACTCAGTAGCAAGCGGTCTTGACTATCCTTCATCAGGCCCCGAGCACGCCTTCCTTCAGGAAATCGGTCGTGTAAAGTATGACGTTATTGATGATAACGAGTCCATTGACGCCTTCTTCAAGCTTTCCCGTCTTGAGGGTATTATTCCTGCAATTGAAAGCTCACACGCCGTTGCATACGGCATCAAGCTTGCAAAGACTATGGAGCACGGCTCGGTTCTTATCAATCTCTCAGGCAGAGGCGACAAGGATATGGACTACGTTCTTGAAAACTTCGGTCTCAGATAAATTCAACGCTTAAAAAGGGTATCTAAGGATATCCTTTTTTCTTTTGCCGTTATTCTGAGTCTTTCGGTCTATTGACAAAATATTCTTTTTCGTGTATATATAAATTATATAAAAATAATGGGGGAATTTTTTTATGTTATGGCCCTTAATCAGAGTTTTTGTTTCAATGTTCTTATCCCTTGAAATGACGTTTTCGGGACTTTTCGCAGGTGTGCTTGTAAAGCCCTACGATATGCCCGAGACAGAAACAGGGGAATATACTCAGTACGTTGACCCGTTTGTAGGCACGGGCGGTACACCCTGGACAGCAGGTATGCTCAGTCCCGCGGCAACCGTTCCCTTCGGCTCCGTAAGACTCGGTCCCGACACCTCCTTCATCGGCGGTGCTTACATCGTAAAGACCAACACATCGGGTTATTATTACGAGCACGGTCATATCAAGGGCTTCAGCCATTCAAGACTTTCAGGTACGGGTGCTGAGGACTATCAGATGTTCAGAGTTACACCTGCTGTAGGAAAAGCCGATGCAGGCGTGCTTGCTTATTCACATCTTTATGAATCAGCCGTTCCCGGTTATTACAGTGTTTACCTTCCTTCAATTGACTGCTTTGCTGAATTCACAGCAGACGTTCATACCGGTATTCACAGATACACCTTCGGTAAGGCATCCGACGCCCGTCTTTTTATTGACGTTACAAGTACTGCAGGTAATTACGGTGCATACAGCGGTGATGTTAAGGTTGAAAACGGTATGATTTCAGGCTCTGCTGTTCTCAGTGCGGCTTTCTCATCACGCTATGACGGTCTTCCCGTTTATTTTGTTGCAATTCCCGATAAAGAAATCAAGAGCTATGAAATCAAGGGCAATGCAGATGATCTCGGTATTGACATCAATTTCGGTGACATCGCAGGTCAGCCTCTCGAAATGAAGGTCGGTATCAGCTTCGTAAGCTGTGAAAATGCTCTCGAGAACCTTGAAGCAGAAGCAGGCGAGCTTTCCTTTGACGAGGTAAGAAAGAATGCTCTTGCTGATTGGGAAGAGGCTCTTTCCGTAATTGATATGGAGTCAGAGGATGAAGAAATCAAGACAGTTTTCTATACAGCTCTTTATCACAGCATGATAATGCCCACAAACTTCACTGACGTTAACGGTGAATATCTGGGCTTTGACAAGAAGGTTCACACGGCTGACGGCTTTACCTACAGAACAGACCTTTCTCTCTGGGATACCTGTCGTACGACACATTCCCTTTATACACTTATTGAGCCTGAGGTTCAGTATGACTGCCTTAACTCACTTGTTGAAATGGCTAAGACCGGCGGTGCTATTCCCCGTTGGGCACAGGGTGCAGGCTATGCAGGCTCAATGCTCGGTGACCCTGCAAACATCGTTATCACCGAAAGCTATCTTAAGGGCTACACTGATTTCGACGTTGAAACCGCTTACAGCTATATGAAGCATTCATCAGAGGTCAAGGATACAAAGGTCGGCAGAGATTATGTAAATCTTTATAATCAGTACGGCTATGTACCTGATGATCTTGCCCCCGGTGATGAATCCGTTGCAAGAACAATTGAGTATTCATGGGAGGACGGTGCTATTGCTGCTCTCGCTGAGGCTCTCGGCTACGAAGAGGATGCTCAGAAATACTATGCAAAGTCAATGTATTATAAGAACACCTTCAACCCCGAAACCAAGTACTTCCAGGCAAGAAATTCCGACGGCACCTACGTATGGAATTTCAGCCCCTATATCACAAGCTTCTACGATGCTGTTATGATTGAAAAGTTCGCTGACTGCTATTGCGAGGGCAGTGCAAGACAGTGGAGATGGAATGCATTACAGGACATCGACGGTATGATTGAGCTTTTCGGCGGAGAGGAATACTTTGTATCCGAGCTCAATGACTTTATGGAGGATGCATCCGTAAACCGTGCGGCTATTGACCCCGGTCACGGCTTCTGGGTAGGTAATCAGCACGACATCCACACTCCCTACCTTTTCAGCAACGCAGGCAGAGCAGACCTTACACAGAAGTGGGTACGCTGGACTCTCAGTGAACGCTTCAGCTCAGATATTGACGGTCTTGACGGTAACGACGACGGCGGTACACTCAGTGCCTGGTACGTATTCTCCGCAATGGGCTTCTATCCTCTTGCAGGTACTGACAAGTACTGGATCGGCTCTCCCAATATCGACTCTGCTGTTGTGACACTTGCAAACGGCAAGACACTTGAAATTGAAGCAATCAATCAGAGTGCAGACAACGTTTACGTTGAGTCTGTAACCTTGAACGGTGTTGAGCTTGAAGGCACATACGTTACTCACGCTCAGCTTATGGAGGGCGGAAGGCTTACCTTCGTAATGAGCAACACTGCAAAATAAATATCCGTAAAATATAGGGGATGTAAAAAAAGCGAAGACCGCATAAAACTATATAAATCAAGGGGTTCTGCAGAAAATAAAAACTGCCGGAACCCCAAAAATGTGCTCAAAGATTAAAAATCGGTAAAATTCTATGTTTTATGCTACGAACAAACCTCGCCTCTCGACGTACCATTGTACGCCGTCGGGCAAACAAAACCAAGGCAAAAGCCTTGATTTTGCTCGGTTTGTACGTTCTTCATCATTTTTTCCTATCCCCGTAAAAGGAGCTGTAAAAAAACTTTCGTTTTTTTACAGCTCCTTTTACTGTTGCTTTATATTATCTGATTGTGTTATGAAGAGCCTTCTGAAACTCGGGAAGCCACCACTGACTGTAGCCTGCCTTAGTGGGATGAACGGAATCAATCATATAAAGCCTTCTCTGCTCGTCGGATATGTTATTGAATTTTTCATCGTTCCATAAATCAATAACGCTTATGCCGTGCTTTACTGCAATTTCCGAAAGTGCATCAACCATTCTGCCGTAGGCTTCACTGTCATATCTCGAATTGGTATAGAAAATCACGGGACAGTCCCAGGTGCTTTTTACGTAAGAAATTATGTATTCAATTGCTCCCGTTACTGTTGACGTGTCATAGGTGCTGTCGTCAAGGCTGTCTGTAATTTCACCGAGCGGTACGTTTTTCGTGGCATCGTTTGTTGAAAGCTGACAGACAAAGGCATCAGCCTCAATGCTTGTATCTATTTCTTTCAGTCGGGAAACGTAGGAGCTTTTCTTCAGATCCGCAAGTGTGGTGCCGGAAACAGCTTCCTTTACGGGAATTATGCCCTCAGCTTCTTCAAGATACTCGACGAAGCTCGTTCCCATTGTGCCGTATCCGAAGGTAACTGAAGATCCGAGAAATATAACGGTTCTGCCCTTTATGGGAGAGCCTTGAGTGACAGCACTGTCGGGTGTATGCTTTATATAATTTCCTGAATTAAATAAGCCGAACATATTTCCCACAAAGCCTCCTGCAATTAAAATTATCAGCACTGAAACGACTGCAATTATTTTAACGGATTTTTTCATAAATTAATCACCGTAAAAAAGTGTAGCACACAAAAAACATATTTACAAGTACATATTGACCCAAACCAAAAAGTCAGTATAATTGAAGAAAAGAGGTGTTGTTATGAACGGACTCAGCGCTTTGTTTCTGAATATTAATGACGGCGACGAAATTATTCTTCAGAAGAATATGATATATGACGTAAGACCTGAGGATTCCTTTAACTTAAAAGGGTATTTCTGCTCTAATACTGCTAAAGCCGACGAGAATCCCGACGGAACGAGATACACGGCTATTTACCTGCAAAATAAGAAGAATATCACCATTGACGGAAACGGTGCCACCATAATGGTGCACGGTAAAATGACTCCATTGCTTTTTTACGGCTGTGAAAGCGTGACGGTGAAGAATCTTACCGTTGATTATGCCGTGCCTACTATGACGGAGTTTACGGTGCTTGACAACTGTGACGGCATTATAACAATAAAAATCAATGACGATTGCCCTTACTCAGTTGAGGGAAGCACCCTTTACTGGCATAGTGAAGAGAATGAAAAGGGTGAATATTATTGGAAGAATGCCTGCAATGCACCTAAAAGGTATTTTAAGGTGTTTAACCCCGAAACGGAAATTTCCCGTGATTTCAGAAGGGAAGACCTGACCTTTACCCGCATTGAGGAGCTTGGAAGCAATACTCTTCGCTGTACTCTTTCCGACTCGAGCGTGAGAGCGGAAAAGGGTGAAATCTTTCAGACGAGAAACATAATCCGCGATCAGGTTGGAAGCATGTTTGAAAGATGCAGAAATCTTGTTTTTGAAAATCTTCGGGTCAAATTTATGCACGGTCTCGGAATGGTGAATCAGTTCTGCGAAAATATCACCTTCAGGAATTGCGATTTTACACCGGCTGACGGCAGAACAATTGCAAGCACTGCCGATTTCTTTCAGTTCTCGGGCTGTAAGGGAAGCATTCTTATTGAAGGCTGTAAAGCACGTGGCGCACAGGATGATTATGTAAACGTTCACGGAACACATCTCAGGATAGTCGATATAAATTCTGATGAAAAATCTATGCTTGTACGTTTTATGCATCCCGAAAGCTGGGGCTTTCAGGCGTTTTCTGTTGGTGACGGAATTGAGTTTATCCGTTGGGATACGCTTCAGCCCTACTGTGATGCTATGGTTACGTCCTTTGAAAAAATCAACGATACAGATATAAGAGTATTTGCAGATTCAGTTCCCGATGACGTGATTATCGGAAAGGACGTTATTGAAAACGTAACTTATACACCTGAGCTTACTGTAAGAAGCTGTGATTTCGGTCCCACCTGCGGAAGAGGAATTCTCTGCACAACCAGGGGAGAGGTTATAATTGAAAACAACCGCTTCAGAAAGCTGTGGGGACCAGCTCTTTTAATTGAGGATGACTGCAATTTCTGGTTTGAATCGGGCCTTACCAAGAATATAAATTTCATTAATAATGAGGTTGATTTCTGCAATTACGCGAGCAACTGTCCGGGAATGCCCGTAATTCAGTTCACACCTAAAATTATGGATGAGGGCTTTGAGGGCTTCGTTCACGAAAGGCTTACCGTTACGGGAAACCGCTTCATAAATGCACCCTACGGGAAGCACACCTTCTGCCTTGAATATCTCAAGAAAGCCGAAATCAGGGATAATTTCTTTGATGCACCCTTTGAGATATTAAGCCGTAATCTCGGAGAAATAACCGAATAAAAGAAAGAGGATGTTTGAGCTACATCCTCTTTTTTATGCTTAAAATGTAATTTTACCGTCGCGGACTCTTATTTCAAATTTCTTGAGTACGTTTGCGCTTGATGTTGCAACCGAAACCGTGAAATCACCGTCGTGCATACCGAAATTGAGCTTTCTGTCGTAGTAGCAGAAGGCATCAGCACAAACCTCGATTTCAAATGAGGATTTTTCTCCCTTTTTAATTTCAGCACGCTTATAGGCTTTAAGCTCCTTTAAGGGCATAACAATGTCACAGCTATGACCCGAGAAATAAATCTGAATAACCTCGGTACCATCAAAATCACCCGTATTTTCTGCAGTGAAGCTGATTTTTATTCCGTTTTCGGATATTTTACAGCTTATATCGTCAAAGCTGAAGCGAGTATAGGAAAGTCCGTAGCCGAAGGGGTAAAGGGCTGAGCCGTCGTCATTGACGTAGCCGTAGCCTCTGCCCGAGGGCTTCATTGAATAGAAAAGAGGAAGCTGACCTATGGTTTTCGGGAAGGTTATGGGAAGCTTACCCGAGGGATTCACGTCACCGAAGAGAATTTCGGCTATTGCCTGAGCGCCCTGCTCACCCGGATACCAGGCTTCAATAATAGCAGGGCAGGTATTTATCCACGCTGACATATCAATGGGAGAGCCGTTCAGAAGCACCACTGCCGAGTTTTTGTTTGCGGCAGTCATTTTTATGATGCTTTCCTCCTGATTTGTTTTAACGTCAAACTCATTTTTGCCGACAATTACGGTGTTTTCATCCTGCTGACGGGCATTGGTGATACCGGGCAGACGGATGTCCGAGCGGTCCATACCCTCACCCTCAATAAGAGAGGTGAAGTAAACTGCGGCATCGCAAAGGGGAGCCACCTTTTCAATTTCGGTGTCGTCAGCGAAGATAACCTCGGTAATGCCGTCGAGATAAGCTTTAAGGTATTCCAAGGGAGTTTTTGCATCCTCTGCCGTCCATTTAACACCGTAGGGACCTGAATAATTGTCACCCACGGGAATGACTGTAGCACCGAGACCGAAAACGGCAAGCCTTCGGATTTTATTTTTGCTGAAGGGGAGTGTTCCCTCGTTTTTCAGAAGAACGATTGACTTTCTTGCACCCTCAAGTGCGAGATTTTTATGCTCATCGCAACGAACGAGCTTCTGTGCCTTTTCGGGGTCACCGAATGGCTTGTCGAAAAGACCGATTCTGAATTTCGCAGTAAGCACTCTTAAGACCGCACGGTCAATATCCGCTTCATCAATCAGCCCTTCCTCAAGGGCCTGTGTTATGCTGTCAAAGGAATTCCAGGGAAGAGCAACGTCAAGCCCTGCCTTGAGGCTTGCTGCCTGAGCCTTCTCTACAGTGTCAAAAAGTCTGTGTGCCTCACTGATGTTTGCAACACCGCTGTAGTCGGAAACGGTAAAGCCGTCGAAGCCCCATTCGTCTCTGAGAATATCGGTAAGTAAATATTTATTGCAGGTGCAGGGGATACCGTCCCAGCTGTTGTAGGCGGCCATAACGGACAAAGTGCCGCCCTCTTTAATGCATTTTTCAAAGGGCTTTAAGAAAACCTCGCGCATTGTGCGCTCACTTGTGTCCGAAGCGTTGGAATCTCTTCCTCCGTAGGAGTAGTTATCAGCATAGTGCTTGGGTGTTGCAATAACTCCGTTTTTCTGAAGCCCCTTGCAGATAGCGGCGCCCATATCGGAATTAAGAAGTACATCCTCACCGAAGCTTTCGACAGTTCTGCCCCAACGGCAGTCACGGACGACATTAACTACCGGTGTCAGTGCCTGACGGACGCCTGCAACGGCACATTCCTTACCGATTACGTCAGCAATTCTGTCAACCAAATCTATGTCGAAGGATGATGCCATTGCAATAGGCTGAGGAAAGCAGGTTGCCATTCCCCATTGTGCGCCGTGAAGCGCCTCACCGTGCTCAAGGGGAGGAATTCCGAGGCTGTTGCTATCCATGCTGCGGCTTATTTCATTGTTGATAGCCGTTGTGACGTCGTAAGCGGACACTGCACCGCCCTTGCTTTCGTGAAGAAAATGCCCGATATTACGGGTATTTCCCACCTTGTAGGTGCGCTTTTCGTCGTAATCATCTCGTATGGGATATTCCATCTGACAGCAGATCTGATATATTTTTTCCTCAAGAGAAAGCTCCTTCAGCAATTCCTCTGCACGGATTTCAGCAGATTTTTCCATAAAACCACTTCCTTTTTTACACAGAAAAATTATATCACTCCGCTATATTTATTGCAATAAAAATCCGCACAGAACGGATCTGAGCGGATTTTTTTATAATGTTAAATTTAACGTAGTCCAAGCTTTACTGCCAATTCGTCAAGATAATCTATATGTCCGTGGTTTGCTGCATATAAGGTGTAGTAACCGTCCTTATCTGCAATTATATGTTCTTTACCGGAAATGATATGTTCGCCTTTTTTCAGATATATCTTCCGGCCATTGGTTTTTATGTCATTGTATTCATCGACAATGGACAGATAGTATCGCTCAAAGCACTCTTTTGCCTTTTCGGTGTTTCCGAGATGTCCGTATATCATACATTCATCGAGAAGTATTAAATTATCGAGATTATCGAAATTCGGGTAATCTCTTCGGTGCGCCAGAATTGCTTCACGGCTGTCAAGTGCATTGAATGCGGGAATAACGAGATCTTTAATTTCTTTGATGACAGCAGCTGTGATTGAATCTGTGTTATCTGATAAGTCATACCAGATTTCTTTTTCTCCTTTTACAATTCCGAGCCTTGAACGGAGCGTGCATTTGTATTCGGGATAGTATTTTTTTGTTTCATTTGATGAATTAAAGCATCGTTCATCGCATTCGGGAATACGGATGCCTAAGTTTACACAGAAGCTCCCGTAATTGATGTTGGTGGGCATACCACTTTGAAAATGGATAACCTGTGAAATATCTCCGGAAACAAAACGGTGAAGTGTTCTACCGAATTTTTTGAATCCGTAGGGCTTTAGAAGCTTATATACCTCTTTTTCAATGATGTCAATTTTTTCTGTTATGTTTATAAGATAATCACACATTTTTATCTCTCATTTATATAAGGATCGGGGAGGAGAAAATAAGAAGAAGGGGATGATGCAACCGGAATCAGTCTGTGGAATAATCAATAATCACTTTGCTGCATTCCCGACACAACCAAGCCTCAACGGAGGAGCCCTTCAGGAAAGAAAACTCTGATAAACAGACTGAATCTTCGTGCATATCTGCACGGATAAACAAATGCTTCTTCTTGTGCCAGGTAATTTCTTGTTGACTTTGAATTACACCTTTTTCCAGCTCTTTACAGCAGTACGGGCATTTCATTAGCTTTTACCTGATTATCCTTTCTGTATCGTACTTTTAAAATACCGTAAATGTCCGCCAATGTCAAGAAGCTTACAAAAATAATATCCCGGAAAGCCTTGATATATAAGGCTTCCGGGGATTATAGGGCTTATTCCCACTCACTTAGTTTTAACATTTCGAGTTCGAAAACGCACGTAAAATAAGGGTTTCTGAGGGGTCAAAACTGATAAATTTAAGATTTTTGCCCATTTGCCGTATCAATATCAGTATCACGGGACAAAAACACTAACCCTGGCGGATTCACACCCACCTGAAACACATTCATTTTACAATTGCAAATGAATTGTAGCACATATAAAACGATATGTCAACACTTTAAAGTGTTGAAGTTTATGGAGGTTATCAATTATTTTATTGAAACACCATATACCTACCATCTTAGCTCATCTTTAACCACAAACAATGTTATTGCACGCATAGGGTCAGATATCATTTCTCTAGGAAAAACGTTTTTCTTGGGTTGATTATATTTTCTGATAAAAACGCAGAAATCATCATCACTTTTCATCTGAGGCCATATTACTTCAGCATCTTCTTTAATATTACTATACCAAGAAGTAATTTGGGAACTATATGTTACCGTAGCATCAGGAAAACCATATTGTGCAAGTTTTTCTTCTATACTAACTTTGCCAACATCTGTTCCATAAAAACTATGAACTCCTATGTCGACAATTTTATTTGTAGAAATGATGTCAAAAACAGAAACAACCATATTATCTACCAT
>JAZRST010000064.1:0-39213 GCA_045651625.1 Acutalibacteraceae bacterium
ACCTGCATTGTGATGGATACACCTCCTGTTTTCAAAATTTATTATTTAATGTGCCGTGTGGCACAGGATACAGTAATAATGCAATAAATAAAATCTATGTAAAAATCTATTTAAAAGCCTGAGAAAAATACCGCATTTTTCACCTGCCCGCATTATCCATATTATTTTATAATCAAAAGCATTAAAAGTCAAGGGTTTTGGCTTTACAAATTATATAAAATCACAAAAAAATTTATATTTATGCAACAAATATTGCAGAAATATACCAATCGCCTGCAGGTCATTTTCCCACAGGCGGTAATTTTTATTTCATAAGCTCCTTTACCTTCCCGAAAACTCCGTTGACGGTGGTTTCGTAAAAGGTGCACTTACTGCCCGAAAGGGCGGAAAACTCGTCGAAAAGAAGAGCGGAAATTCCTGCATTCAGTCCCGAAAGGCAGTCGATTTCTCTGTCACCGAGCATAATACAGCAGTCCTTTCTGAGGGAGTGCTTTTTCAGCAGATATTCTATGCCGTCGGGGGCAGGCTTAAAGGGAAAATCCATTTCACGGGTAACGAAATCCGTAAAGAGAGGGGTAAGCCCGTATTTGTCGAGATAACGTATTGCAACGCGGTCACGGTGGGTGAAAAGATAGTTTCTGCCGCCGTGCTCTGCGATAAACTTAAGCATTTCGGGTACACCCTCGTAGGGCACACCTATGGGAAGAAAATCAAGGTCGTCCTCAATTTCATAAAATTCCTTTTCCCCGTCCTCGGGCATTCCGAAATACTGAAATGCCTTGCGGATGCTGATTTTCAGCTGAGAAAATGCTTCCTCGGGGGAAATTTCCCTGCCGTGACGTCTGAAATATTCGCAGAGAGCCGCCGTTGTGTGGGGATAGGTATCAAAGAGCATACCGTCAAAATCCCATATAAACTCGGTTATCATAACACTGTCTCCCTTGCGGCAATACAGGCTCCGAAAACGGGCTCCTTTTCCGTAAGCGTGCAGGAAGCCACGCTGTCGCCCATAAGAGAAATGAAGTGATTTCTGAAATTTTCACAGTGCTGAAAAACACCGCCGTAAAGAAAAACGTCGGGCTTCGGGGGCATTTCCTTTATAAGAGCCCGTGCAGTATATGAAAGAAGCTCTGCCTGATTTCTGAGAATCCCGAGAGCCGTCGCATCTCCCTTTTCGGCAGCAAGGGATACGTATCGGCTGAAGGAGGCTATTGCCTTTCTGTCCTTTTCGGGACTGTAGAACTTATCCACAAGCTCCTCCTTGGCTTTTACCTCCGAGAATTCAAGAAGATATTCACCGAGAAGGGTGCGCTCCCCCGTGCCGTCAAGGCCTCTGACAGCCGCATGTATGCCGTCAAGGGCTATTCTGTAGCCGCTTCCCTCGTCACCTAAAATGTAGCCGTAGCCGCCCTTGGTGATGATTTCACCCCGAGCGTTTTTTCCTGCAGCCATAGAGCCCGTGCCTGCAATAATAACTGCGGAAACGTCCTTACCCGTGGCCTTCAGGGCAATGAAAAGGTCGGAATCCATTATGATATTATCGCAGTCAAAAACACCGTCGCAGAAGGATGACTTGGTTTTTTCATCAGCTCTCCCGAAGAGAGCCGAGGAGCCTACACACACACCGTCAAAACGGGAGACACCCGTATTTTTTTCAATATCAGAAAGCATTTCCTTCATATTGGAGCGTGCCGTTTCACGACCCTCGGAATAAAAATTAACCGAGGAGCCCACGGTGCGGTATATTTCCTTTAAGTTTTCATCTGTTACAAGGCAGGTGGTTTTCGTTCCCCCGCCGTCAATACCGAGAAAGAACATAGTTTTATCCTCCGTTAAAAGGTCGGATTTCGGAATTCGGATTTTTAGCGGTTTACCGCTGAATTATGATTTAATTAAACTCCGAGGAAAATTATCCTTCCCCGGAGTCTTTTTAATTTATGCTTTTGATTTTTTTGCTGCTTTGGCAGCTTTCTTTGCATCTTGTAAAGCAACACGTTCCTCTGCACGGGCGAGGTCCTCGTGAGCCTTTCTGAGCTTTTCCTCAAGGGCAGCAATTTTCTTTGCCTCTGCCTTTGTAAGAAGCTCTGCCTCGTTTTTAGCCTTAAGGACTGTTAATTCCTCGTTGATTTTTTCTGCTTCCTTCTTAAGCTCTGCCGCCTTTTTTCTGTGGCGGTAAAGGGGAATTTCGTTGAAATAGTCAACGCCCTCGATGGGCTTAGGATTTTTCGTATACTTAACCGTGAAAATCACAAGAAGAGTACCGCAGACAATAACAAGACCGAGAGAGAGCACCTGAGAAACCCTGAGGTTGGTGTCGCCTATGTAAAGGGAGTCTGTTCTCATACCCTCAACGATTGCTCTTTCAATGCCGTAAAGAAAACCGTAGCCGAGGAAAAGCTGTCCTGAGAACTTACGGAACTTCTGGCATACAACGTAAAGTATTATGAAGCTCATAATACACCAGAGGGATTCATAAAGGAAGGTGGGATGCACGGGCTTTCCGGGGTCCACAATTAAATCTGTACCGGAATTCACAAGATGTGTAAGGTAGGCTTCGGTTTTAACGGAATACATACCGATGAAGGAATCAGTATTCGTGCCGAAGGCCTCCTGATTTGCGAAGTTGCCCCAACGGCCTATTCCCTGACCGATAAGAAAGCTCATACCGCAAAGGTCCAGAAGATTCAGAATATTTATCTTTTCTACCTTACACACTATAAGTGCTACGGCAATACCGCCTATAAGACCGCCGTAAATGGCAAGTCCGCCGTTCCATATCTGAAAGATTTCGTCGGTATGGATGCTGTAGTAATCCCACTTGCTGAAAACGTAGTAAAGACGGGCACCGAGGATACCGCCGACGGCACCGTAAATGAGAACGTCCAGCATTTTGTTGATATCAATTTTCCATACGTATGCCTTTCTTCCGCCGAAAAGCACCGCAAGGGTAAGACCTAATGCAATAATTACACCGTACCAGCGGATTGTGACGGGATTTTCAAGGAAGGGCAGATTAATCTGACAGAAAATTGACGATATTGTAAGAGGGCTTTCAAGAAATGAAAAGAAAACCTCCGTTTTATCGGGACAAAACTGAAATATATTATTCATAGTCGTCTTCGTTTTCCCAGTTGTGCCATACAGCCTGAATGTCGTCGTTGTCCTCGAACATTTCGAGCATCTTGCCCATACGGGTGATGTCGTCACCCTGAAGAGCAGTGTAGGTGGAGGGAACATATTCGGGCTGAGCGGAAACTACGGTGTAGCCGAGCTTTGTGAGAGCCTCGGAAACGTCAGCAACGGAATTGATACCCGTACGGATATCATATACGCCTTCATCGGGGATAACGTCGTCTGCACCTGCTTCAAGTGCATCCTCCATAATCTTCTCCTCGTCAACGTCCTCACCGTCAACAAGAACAACGCCCTGACGGGTGAACATAAACATAACTGAGCCTGACTGACCCATATTGCCGCCGAACTTGTCGAAGTAATGTCTTACGTCACCTGCAGTTCTGTTTCTGTTGTCGGTAAGTGCTTCAACAACAACTGCAACACCTGAGGGACCGTAGCCCTCGTAGATGATTTCCTCATAGTTGTCGCCGCCTGTTTCGCCTGCAGCCTTCTTGATGATTCTTTCAATGTTGTCGTTGGGTACGTTTGCAGCCTTGGCCTTTGCAATAACGTCCTTGAGCTTTGAGTTACCTGCAGGGTCGGGTCCGCCCTCTTTAACTGCAACGGCAATCTCTCTGCCTATCTTGGTGAAAACCTTTGCTCTCGCGTTATCGGTCTTCTCCTTCTTTCTCTTTATGGTGCTCCATTTGGAATGGCCTGACATAAAATACATCCTTTCAGAAAAATATTATCATATTACAGCAAAATATTTTACCACAACTGTATTTAATATGCAAGAAAAAACCTATGTCTGTATTGAAAAATTTAACAAACTGTGCTACTATCTTTTTGGTGATTATATTGAAAAAACTGCTTCCTTTTATAAAAAAATACAAGCTCGAAACAATTCTTGCTCCCCTTTTCAAGATGTTCGAGGCTCTTTTAGAGCTTTTCGTGCCCCTTGTGGTGAAAAGAATCATAGACGTGGGAATTCTTAATTCCGACGTGAATTACATTCTTAAGATGTGCCTTCTTCTCACCCTTCTTGCCTTTACGGGGCTTGCCTTTTCAATTACGGCACAGTACTTCTCCGCACGTGCGGCAGTGGGCTTTGCAACGGGGCTGAGATATTCCCTTTTCAGGCACATAGGCACGCTTTCCTACACGGAAATTGACACCCTCGGCACGGGAAGGCTCATCACGAGAATGACAAGCGACATAAATCAGGTGCAGAACGGCATAAACCTGACACTCAGGCTTCTTCTTCGCTCCCCCTTCGTGGTTTTCGGCGCAATGATCATGGCGTTTACGGTGGACACCACCTCGGCTATGACCTTTGCAGGCACAATCCCCGTGCTTTCAGCAGTTGTTTTTGCAATAATGCTGGGCACCGTACCCCTTTACAAGGCGGTGCAGAAAAACCTTGACGCTATTCTTTCTAAGACGAGAAGCTCACTTACGGGTGTCAGAGTCCTCAGAGCCTTCACAACGGAAAAGAGGGATATTGAGGATTTCGGCAAGAAAAATTCCCTGCTTTTAGCCGCACAGAAGAAGGCAGGCAGAATCTCCGCTCTTCTTAATCCCCTGACCTACGTGATTATAAACGTTGCCACGATTATTCTTATTTACACGGGTGCCTTAAGGGTTGACTCGGGTGCTATTTCCCAGGGCAGTGTGGTAGCTCTTTATAACTATATGGCACAGATTTTAGTTGAGCTCATAAAGCTTGCAAGCCTTATTATCACTATTACGAAGGCAATTGCCTCGGGCGGAAGAATTGCGGAAATTCTTGATGTAAAGCCCTCGGTCACCTATCCCGAAAAGGGTGCTGAACCCGATTTTTCAAAGCCTGCGGTTGAATTCAGAAGCGTTTCCTTTACCTATAAGAATGCCGGTGAAAAATCCCTTTCGGACGTAAGCTTTACGGTAAACAAGGGTGAAAAAACCGGCATTACGGGCTCCACGGGCTCGGGTAAATCCACCCTTATCAATCTTATTCCCCGTTTTTACGATGCCACGGGGGGCGAGGTGCTTCTTTTCGGCAATCCCGTAGCCTCCTACGACAGAGAAACCCTTAATTCCCTTGTGGCAGTGGTGCCTCAGAGGGCTGTGCTTTTCAGCGGTACTATAAGAGAAAATCTTCTCTGGGGCAACAAGAATGCCACTGAGGAGGAGCTTCTTTCAGCAATAAAGACAGCTCAGGCTGAGGACGTTATAAGCTCCAAGACGGACGGTCTTGACGAGATGATACACGAGGGCGGAAAGAACCTTTCCGGCGGACAGAAGCAGAGGCTTACCATTGCCCGTGCCCTTGTAAAAAAGGCTCCCGTGCTGATTCTTGACGACTCGGCTTCGGCACTTGATCCCGGTACCGATATGAGGCTCAGGCGCGCTCTTTCGGAGCTTCCCGATGCTCCTGCCGTATTCATAGTATCACAGAGAATTTCCTCGGTTTCCTCCTGCGGGAAAATCCTAGTAACCGAGGACGGCGCTCTTGCAGGTGAGGGCTCTCACGAGGAGCTTCTCAGAACAAACGACATCTACAAGGAAATTTACGCTTCACAGAACGGGGGTGCTGAAAAATGAGTAAAATCAAGGCTCCCTCAGGCACCGTAAAAAAGGTGCTGGGCTTCATTTCGGGCTACAAGCTTTACGTTGCGGTATCAATTCTTCTTTCGGCACTGAGCGTTGCGCTGACGCTCTATATCCCCCTTCTTTTCGGTGATGCCATTGACCTTATAATCGGCAAGGGCAGTGTTGACACTGAGGGAATTGTGAAAATTCTTATAAAAACTGCCGTGCTTGTGGCAGTGTCGGCACTGGGCTCATGGATTATGAACACCGTGAACAACAAAATTACCTTCAGTGTTGTAAAGGACATCAGAAACAGGGCATACACGAAAATAAACTCCCTGCCTCTTTCCTATATTGACTCTCACAAAAGCGGTGACACCGTATCCCGTATGATTTCCGATGCCGACCAGTTTTCCGAGGGTCTGCTTCTGGGATTTACGCAGTTTTTCACGGGAATTCTTACAATTGCAGGCACGCTTGTGCTTATGCTTCTTCTTAATTGGAGAATTGCACTTGTTACCGCCGCACTTACTCCCGTTTCACTCTTCGTTGCAAAATTCATTGCAAAGCACACCTATAATTTCTTCTCCGAGCAGTCAAGGGTAAAGGCGCAGGGAACGGCTATAATCGACGAAACCACAAGCAATCTCAAGGTTGTCCGTGCCTTTATGAAGGAGGAAGATTACCTGAAGAGCTTCGGTGAGGTAAACGACAGACTCGGGAAGGTTTCCCTTAAGGCAATCTTCTATTCCTCCATCACAAATCCCTCAACCCGCTTCGTGAATGCGGTCGTTTATGCGGCAGTCGCCTTTACGGGTGCGGCGGCGGTTATTTCGGGTGCGGGCATCACCGTAGGCGTGCTTACCTGCCTTCTTTCCTATGCAAATCAGTACACCAAGCCCTTCAACGAGATTTCGGGTGTTGTGACCGAGCTTCAGAATGCACTTGCCTGCGCTTCCCGTGTAATTGAGCTTCTCAACGAGGAGGAAGAGCTTCCCGACAGTGAAAATGCACTTATAAAAACCGATTCCCGGGGTATAATAGAGATAAAGGACGTATTTTTCTCATACTCTCCCGACAAGCCCCTTATTGAAGACTTCAATCTTTCCGTAAAAAGCGGTGAAAAAATTGCAATCGTAGGTCCCACGGGCTGCGGAAAGACCACATTCATCAATCTGCTTATGCGCTTTTACGACGTGAATTCCGGCTCAATTTCCGTGGACGGTGTTGACATAAGAGATATCACCCGTGAAAGCCTCAGGAGCACCTTCGGTATGGTGCTTCAGGAAACCTGGATGATGCCCGGCACCGTAAGAGATAATATCAAAACGGGAAAGCCCGATGCAACAGATGAGGAAATCATAGAGGCAGCAAGGCTCTCCCACTCATATTCCTTCATCAAGCGTCTTCCCGAGGGGCTTGATACCCTTATCGGTGACGACGGCGGAAGTCTTTCTCAGGGACAGAAGCAGCTTCTTTCAATCACAAGAGTAATGCTTTGCGACCCGAAAATCCTGATTCTTGACGAGGCTACCTCCTCAATCGATACAAGAACGGAAATCAGGGTGCAGAAGGCATTTGACACCCTTATGAAGGGAAAGACCAGCTTCGTTGTTGCACACCGCCTTTCCACGGTTTTAGGCTCCGACAGAATCCTTTACATGGAAAAGGGTAAGATTCTTGAAATCGGCTCCCACGCTGAGCTTATGGAGCTTGACGGCAGATACGCCAAGCTCTTCCGCAGTCAGTTTGCTGAATAGGAAAGAAGTCCACAAATCGCCGTCTTTGACGCACGGTATTCTGTAAAAAAATATGAGCATCTTCCGTTAAAGGAAAATGCTCACTGAAATTCAAGCTTTTCTGTTAAAGATATATTACCTCAAGACCCTGCTTTACGGCATATTTTACAGTGTCGGCACTGCCGCCGCGGGAGTCACGGACGTAGGCTATGCACACCGAGGAGTTATCTGCCATATAGCGGTTTCGTATCTGCATACAGCCGTTGAAATAGAAGGGCGACAGCACCTTCACATCGTCTGCCGAGGCGATAACAGAGTCGTAAAGGCTTTTGTCCTCCCCGCTCCAGCCTCTTGTCTGCCCCTCGCAGGGTACTATGATATGAAGCCTTACCTGAGGGTAGAGAGTCCTCAGCTTCAGCACCTCTTCTGCTGAAAGCAGGTCAAAGCCCCTTGCTCCCCCGTTATAGAAATCGGTGAAGCCCCTTTCTATCTGTATTTCAATTGCTTCTCTTAAGTCTTCCCTTATTGAAGGAATCAGCTCGGGCTCAAGATTTCTGTGCCCCGTAAAACAGACTGATTTGCTTTTCATTTTTATGTGACCTCTGAAAATTTATTATGAAAGGATTTTTCATTATGATAATTGATTCAATCAAAAACGCTAAGAAGTACTACTCGGTTCACCCCTCCTTCGAGAAGGCCTTCGAGGCTCTTGCCGCTATTGACGAAAGCACTCCCAACGAGAGAATCACCGTTGACGGCGACAACATCTTCATCAACCTCGGTGAATACACAAACAAAAATGTTGACGACTGTCTTTTCGAGTCTCACAAGAAGTACATTGACATTCAGTACGTGGTTTCAGGCGAGGAGTACATTGACATCTGCGATCAGGACATCCTGAAGGCTACCGACGACCGCCTTGATACGGACGACATCGCATTCTTCGGAAATACCGACAAGTTCTCACGCGCTGACCTTACCGAGGGCATCTTCGTTGTTATCTTCCCCGGCGAAGCACACAAGCCCTGCATTGCTCCCGACGGAGCAGGTGTCAAGGTCCGCAAGGCTGTTGCCAAGATTATATATTAATTAAAAACACTGTCGGCTGTCTGCAGAGGGTTCTTTGCAGGCAGCTATTTTTTCATCCTGCCTTCAATATCGGTTGCGGCTTCGTCGCGGAAGAAATCGCCGTTTTCTATGTGGCACATTTCGTGCTCAAAGCTTTTCCTTTGCTGCTCGAAGGTCAGGGAGGAATTGATATACACGTTGAAATTGCCCTGACTGTCAGGCACAGTAAACGCCCTGACACTTACGGGCAAGGGAATATACCGCACAATAATATCTTCGTTCATTTACTCTCCTACTAAAGCGTCTACAATTTTAATGAGCTTGTCAAGATCCTCCTCGCTTGCCTTTTTGGAAAGGTCAAAGAGGAGCTTTCTTTTTCTGAAAAGCTCGTTCTGTTTTTCGTCCGTGCCCGTGCTGTCCCCCGTAAGAAGGCTTAAGGGCACCTCAAAATAATCCGCAATTTTATTAAGGGTTGAAACGGAGAGCTTCTTCGTTCTGCCCATTTTAAGCTCCGTGAAAACCGAGCTCCTGACCCCTATTCCCGAAGCCAGAACTGACAGCCTTATGCCGTTTTCATCGCACAGCTGCTTTATGATTTCATAAGTTTCCATAAAATTCCCTCACACACCGAAAAATCCGTAAAAAGCCTTGACAAATACAGAATTCTGTATTATTATATTGTCGCAGTACAGTTTTCTGTATTATTTGCCTTGTTTTATTAGAGTATAATACATTTTTCTGTACTTGTCAAATATTTTTTCAAAATAGGATGAAATCTGTCGAAAGGGAAAATACGGGGAGTCTGCCGCAGGCGGTGTAACGGCAGTCACTCACCTTCCGTTGATATTATATTTCACCCGATGTACTATCAATGGGACTGACACCAAGGCAAAAAATTACGGAGGTAAACAAATGAGAATTTCTGTTGAATCACTTATTCAGTGCCCGTTCTTCAGGAAAGAAACGAAAAATCTTCTCTGCTGTGAGGGCTTTATTGAGGGAACGTGCATGACTACGTCCTTCAGGGACCGGGGGTCTGCTCTCGATTACATATCTGCCAATTGCTCCCGTAGGGACGGCGGCAGCTGTCCCCTCGCCGCTAACCTTTTTGAAAAGTACAAAAAAATTCAGGAGTCTGAGGACAAGGCAGAAAGGGAATGGCAGGAAAAGCTTCTGCGGGTCAGGGGCTTCACCCACACGGGCGATAATTTCATTCACAGCCGTATGACGGTGAACTGACATAAAAAAAGAAAACCGACAGCCGGAACTGTCGGTTTTTCTTATGTAAGGAAGCCTTACACATATTCATCTGTTTTTATGCTTCTGCACCGTCGTCCTCTGCACCTGCATTGAGGTCAAAGCCGAGCTTTGCGAAAAGATTCACAAAAGCATCAAAAAGTGAGCCGAGGAATTTAAGCAGAGCAGTAAAATCAAAGCTTGACATTAATTTCACCTCTTGAATCTGATATAAAACTTATCTTTATTCTTCAGGAAATAAGCCCTCAAGACTGCCGAGACCGCTCACGATATCACCAAAGGATGATGTATTGCCGAGGAATTCAGCAAGAGCAGCAAAAATATCGGTGAAGAACTCGATAATTGCCTGTAAAAAGTCGCCCATAACGGCACCTCTTTTCCTTAAATTTTACAAACAAAAAAGCAAAATTATGCCTGTGTTGTTTCTTCTTCTGCAAAGAGAGGAAGACCGATTCTTCTGAAGAAGTTTTCGAAAGCACTGAAAAATCTGTCGATGAGATCCAGCCAATCCTGGATTGAGAAGCTAAAGTCAATCTTAATCTTTTTATTCATTTGTTACACCTCTTTTGTCTTTTTTAACATGAAAACACAATTAGTTCTTGGGAAGCTCATCCTTTTCGGGGAGAACGAGAATACCGAGTTTTGCAAAAAAGTCCTTGATTGTTTCAAGAGCATTTTCAAAGAAAGCAAGGATATCCGCTACAGTAATGTTGAAAATGGGTTCCATTTGTTTGCACCTCTCTTTATATATGTATTTAGTCACTGTTATCATAACACAACATAAAAAACAACACAAGAGAAATTTCAATATTTTTCCCTATGGTGCGTAATTTTTACACAAATTACATATTTCCGTCACATTTGTTAGTAGAATTAAACAATCGGAAAACAAGAAAACTTCCTGCAGAGGTCCTGCAGGAAGCCCGTAAATTAAAGAACCTTTGAAAGGAAGTCCTTGAGAGCAGGACACTGAGGATTGCCGAAGAACTCGGCAGGTGTTCCCTCCTCTGCGATTTTACCCTGGTCGATGAAGAGGATTCTTGTGCCGACTTCACGTGCGAAGCCCATTTCGTGGGTAACGATAACCATTGTCATACCCTCGTTTGCAAGCTCCTTCATAAGCTCGAGAACCTCGCCTACCATTTCGGGGTCGAGAGCCGAGGTGGGCTCGTCAAAAAGGATTACCTTGGGATTCATAGCAAGGGCACGTGCAATTGCAACTCTCTGCTTCTGACCGCCGGAAAGGGTTGAGGGATAAGCCTCAGCCTTCTCCTCCAGTCCTACGCGTCTGAGAAGCTTCATTGCATTTTCACGGCACTGAGCCTTTAATTCCTTTGCGTTCTTTGGACCCGTGTAGGAGGGGTCCTTCTTAAGGGCCTTAAGCTTCTTTTTGCCGAGAGAATAGGGTGCCAGCATAACGTTATCAAGAACGTTCTTGTTGTTGAAAAGATTGAACTGCTGGAAAACCATACCGATTTTTTCACGATGACGGTTTATATCAACGTGGATATTTGCAATATCCTCGCCCTCGAAGATTATGGAGCCGCCTGTGGGGTCCTCCATACAGTTGAGGCATCTGAGGAAGGTACTCTTACCGCTGCCCGAGGCACCGATGATAACTACCTTTTCACCCTCCTCTATGGTGGTGGTGATGCCCTTTAATACTTCGTTCTTGCCGAAGCTTTTATGAAGATTAACGACGTCTATCACTCTTAGCCAACCACCTTTCCATAATTTTGAGAAGAATTGTGATGAATACAACGAGGACTATGTAAATAACCGAAAGCACGATATAGGGCACGGTGTATTCGTAGGAGCTCGTACCTATCTGCTTGAAGGCATAAACAAGGTCAAGAGCGCCTGCATAGCCGATGATTGAGGTTTCCTTTATAAGGGCAATGAACTCGTTTCCGAGGGTGGGAAGGATGTTCTTTATTGCCTGGGGAACAACAATCTTCAGCATACTTGCGGAGTATGAGAAGCCGACTGCTCTTGCAGCCTCAAGCTGGCCTGCATCAACAGAGTTGATACCGCCTCGCATAATTTCGGAAACGTATGCACCGGAATTAAGACCGAAGATAATAATACTTGCATTGAGGGCGGTAACCTTTATTCCCATTGAGGGAAAAAGCACGAAGTAGCCGAGAAGAAGCTGTACCATAACGGGAGTGCCTCTGAAGAGTGCAACGTAAAGGGTACAGATTTTATCGAGAATAAGGGGAATACGCTGAAGAACCCACATAACGGCATAAAATACGTAATAAAGCGTAACTACTCTTAAAGCAGGCTTTTTGGGGAATTTCTCCAGGAATTTATCATATATATTCTGCACTCTGTAGGGCAGAACGGGATATTTGGGCATTACGTTGATAACGGCAATGATTGTACCTATAAGCATACCGATAATAAGACCGAGGATGGCAACCTCAATGGTGTTGCCGAGTCCGTCGAGAACCTGCTTATATCCGCCCTTATCAATGAAATTCACAACGAATTTAGCCCATTTGACATCAAAGTTATTAAGCATAATGAGACCTTTCTAAAAAACCAAACCCCGTCTTCCGGCGGGGCAGGGTTACAAATAAACTTTTTTATCAGCCGTTTACGCCCTTAACAAGGCTGTTAGCGGGAGCTTCGTCGATGATAACGTATGCAACGTTGCCGTTGAGGATATCCTGAACTGCGAATGCACCTGATGTGAAGCCTACACCTTCAAGGTTTGCGTAGCCTTCAAAGCCCCAGTCAACGTCACCGTCGATGTAGTAAGCACCTGTTGTGCCTGTCTGGTAGCCGATCTTTGTGCCTTCGGGAAGAGCCTTGAGAACTGCTTCGCACTCTTCAACTGTTGTGCAAGCGTCGAATGCTGTGTCAGCTGCAGCTGCGATGAGCTTCTGGGAAGCATTGTAGTAAGCGTCGGAGAAATCAAGGATTTCCTTTCTTGCTTCTGTGATTGTAAGACCTGATGCACCGATGTCGCATGTGCCTTCAGCAACTGCTGTGCAAACGGAGTCAAATTCCATATCGTTAACAGCGAGGTTCTTGCCGATCTTCTGTGCGAAGAGAGCCATAAGCTCGATTTCTACACCGTAGTACTTGTCGCCTTCAACATACTCGAAGGGAGGGAATGCTGCGTTTGTAGCAATAACGATCTGGTTGTCCTTAGCGCCTACTGCTGTGTCAGCAATAACAACGCCTTCGGGAGTGCCGTCACCGAAATACTTGTTCATGATAGCTTCATATGTACCGTCATTCTTAACCTCTGTAAGGAAGGCGTTGAGCTCAGCGAGAAGCTCTGTGTTGCCCTTCTTGACTGCGAAGCCGTATTCTTCACTTGTAAGAGCGATGTCAACTACCTTGAGAAGCTCTGTTGTTGCTGCTGTTGTATCATCAGCGCCGGTTGTTTCTTCTGTGGATGTGCCGCCGCAGGCTGCGAATGCGCCTACAACGAGAACGAGTGTTAAAAGTACTGCAATAATCTTTTTCATTGTTTTTTCCTCCAATAAAAGTTTGTTTTTTGATTGCGAGGTAGAATATACCACCATATTCATTAAAATGCAATAGTTTTTGCATAAATATTTGAAGTTTGTGTATTTTTACCCTGAAAATATGATTATTTATGCATCATTTATGCAAGATTACCCACACATTATACATATTTATTCACAATTCACTACATTTATGCAGATTTTATGCAATATGCAGTCTTGTGATATTATACATTAGTTTTTATAATAAGTAAAAAATAAAGAATAGATAACAGATAACAGACAGCGGATAATAATGAAGAGTTCTTTCTGCAAAAAAACAAAGCACGGAGGGAACGAATCCTTCCGTGCAGCGTTTTGCTTTTTAACTTAAGCAGCAGTTGTTTCTTCAACAGCTTCAGTTGTCTCTTCAACAGCCTCTGTTGTTTCTTCTGCAACAGCCTCAGTTGTCTCTTCAGCTGTTTCGCCTTCAACAGTTGTCTCTTCAGCTGTTTCGCCTTCGAGAGTTGTTTCTTCTGCAGCGAGTGTTGTTTCGTCAGCAGCAGTTGTTTCTTCTGTTGTTGTGCCGCAAGCAGCGAATACGCAAGCAACGAGAGCGAGAGTTAAAAGAACAGCGAATAACTTTTTCATGGTTATTTCCTCCAAATATAATATACTATTTTTGTTCGTTTTCACCGAACGCAGGAGTAAATATACCACCCGATGTAATAAAAATCAAGACTTTTGTAATAATTGTTATAAAGATTATGAAATATCTACCAAATTAATGAGTATCATTAATTTAATTTATGTAAAATAACAAGCAAAGGTTACAAAAGGGTTTCAATGCTTAAAATCAGCTTTAAGATAAAGCTACGGAGGGCGTGAATTTTCCGTCCCTGAGGGGCTTCTTATCCGAGCTTCAGCACCGTATTGTATTCATCCACACCGTAGTTTCCGAGGCACTCGTGAAGCATTGCCTTTACGTCAAGAGGCTCACCCTTGACCTTTACCTTCTTCTTTACGATGGCGAGCACGGGACTGAAGCGTGAGATTACACCCATAAATGCCTTGTATTCGTCGGTGTCCTCAGTGTAGGGAGCGTTGCCCGTGAAGACGTTTCTTACAACCTCAAGAAGGAAGTCCTTAAGGGATCTGTCCTTAACGGAGGCAGGGCATTTTACAAGGAATTTTTTACAGAAGGAGCCGAGGGTTGCGTGGTTTATGAAGGCTCCTGCCCTGGGAAGAATTTTCTTGAGCATATCGTTATCGGGAAGACTTAACTTTCTCATAAGTCTTTCGGGGTCGTTTTCCATACTGTCGAGGTAGGAGTTTATCATCATATCAAACTGACGCTTAAGGTATTCCACGTGTGTAAGACCGCCCTTATCCCACTGAAAATCGGGTACGGGGATTGACTTGATTTCTGCGGTTTCCTTGTCCTTGATTTCAACAAGGCGCATAAATGCAGGACAGCCGATAAGTGAGCCCGTGCATACATCCCAGAATTTATTGCCCTTCTGTGTGGTCTTCAGCTTAATGCTCTGATTGTGCATATGACCCGTAAAGCCAAGATGCGCACCGCCGTCTGCAAAGAGGGTTGTCATTTCATCGTGGTCCTTCATTGTCATTTCGTCACTTAGGCGGAAAATGGGGCAGGCAGGAATGAGAGGATAGTGATTCATAACGAACATCATTTTTCCCTGAGCCTTACCCTTTTCAAGCATTTCTGCAATCCACTGACGCTGAGAAGCGGTGTAGGTGTGGTGATAGTCCTTGTCACCGTCGTTATTGAGGGCAAAAAGCCATATATCCTCGGAGATTTCCGAAACGTAGGAAAGAGATTCCTTGTGAACACTCAGCGCATCTGAGAAGCCGAATTCGTAATAAAGCTCGTAAAGCTCCTCCTTCTTCGTGCCCTCGGGAGAGAGTCTTCCCGTTTCATCAAAGGCAAAGGGGTGCTCGTTGCAGTCGTGACCTGCGGTGATAACGTAGATTTTCTTGCCGTCTGCTTTTAATTTCCTGAGCAGCTCCACGAACTCAAGGTGACTTTCCTTTTCACCGTTGAAGCTGAGGTCTCCCGCAATAAGCACGGTGTCGGCTTCGTCGCTTGCACCGAGGTAAGCGAAGGCTGCCTTGTTTATTGCTGAGGTTTCGGCAAAGCATTTCTGCTCACCGCGCATAAATTCATTGTAAGCCTCACCGTGGCAGGGAAGCTTTTCGGAGAAATAATGTGTGTCCGTTATAAGAAAAAACTTAAAGGGCTTCATATCAGTTATCCTCCACAATTCTGAAATTCTCGGGGTGTCTTTCCTTGGGCGCCGGCTCCTCGTCCTTTTCACCCACGGCTATTGCAATCTGGAATATATAATTTTCGGGGATATCAATGATTTTCTTCCATTTTTCGCCCTCGTCGGCCTTAAGAAGAGAGCCCACGCTTGCGATTATGCAGGAGCCGAGTCCCATACCCTCGGCGGCTATTGCTATGTTTTCAACGGCAATTCCCGCATTCATCTGATCCTCTGTGGGAGTGTAGATAAGAAACAGTGCGGGTGCGCCCTGATACACGGGATTTACGTCGCATCTCGTATAGGCAGGAGTGCCTCTTCCCACCTTTGCCCAGAAATCCTTGTCGAGCTCCCGGAGGAGTCTTTTGTCCTTGAGCACTCTTACGTGGCAGGGCTGTGAGTTTCTTCCGCTGGGTGCCCACATAGCACAGCTGAGAAGCCCTTCGAGGGTCTCCCGGGAAAGAGGTGTGTCCTTATAGGCACGGATTGTTCTTCTTCTGAGAATTGCTTCGGTTACGGGATTCGTCATCTGCTTTCTGCCACCCTTTCAAAGATATTGTTTACAAGTGCCGTGTCCCTGACGGACTGATAGGCGTTACACATAATATTTATTTTTGACTGCAGGGGCTCCTCGCTGACAAGCCTTAAGCATTCGGTGCGAAGGTCCGCAAAAATAAGAGGCTCTGTAAGAATGTTTATTTTATACACAAGGTAAACGTCCTCACCGTACTGAAAAATTCTTACGGTACCGTTGGTCTGTCCCTTTACTGTGTCGAAGAAGATTGCAGGGAATTCGTGGTCGTTTCTGTCAATGACTCTGGTTTCATAGGTACGCTCACTAAGGGGGAATTCAGCTAAGATTATATCGTAAGCCTTATCTATGCCGTAGGAGGAGGCAACGGAGGATGCCGCCTTGTTGTAGACGGTGTTGAGCCTTGAAAGCTCCTCGTCGGTGAAGGCACTTTCGTTTCCGTAGACGTCAACGTTTTTAAGAGGGGTGCGGACGTACCTGAAGGCTACGTAATTCTCCTGCAGGGAGCCTCTGAGCACATCGTCGGAGATTTCGTCTGCTCCGCCCTTGTCGAAGAATGCGGTTCTGAGCTTTTCAATGTAGGCCTCGTAGGTCTTGATTTTTACATAGGTCTGCTTGGAAACGCCGATTTTTTCGTAGTATTCACCGAACATATTCCATAAGACGTTGGCATTGTCGGAGATTTCAACCTTGTCGGCATCAGTGAGGGTCTGTCCCGAGGAAACGAAGGTGGAATTGACCGCCACGTAGCGTATGCACATATAGGTTGCCTGAGTGGTTCTGCCCTCACGGGTACCCAGTGCCTCGGGGGCATCCCATACGCTGTCGAGGAAGTATGAAAAAATCTCGGAATCTATGGGGGTGCCGTTGACGGTTATGGGATAGCTTTCCGTTCCTGAGGGTGTGCAGGCGGAAAGGGTTAATATTAAAATAACAAGAAATGCTGAAAGGATTTTTTTCATCAGGTGCTCCGTTTATATTGTTATAATAATTATATTATATATTATTATATTCTTTTTTCAATGTATTTTTTGTAAACTTGACTGCGGTGAGGGGATGTGGTAAAATGACATCAGGAAATTATGTGAGGTTTTTATTTTGGAAAAAACAATTATTTCTATGCTTAAGGGCGGAAGCGCCGTAATATACGTTTTATTGTTCCTTCTTATTTTCTCCATGCCCGTTATTTTTATTTATCAGGCAGTAAAGCCACCCGTATTCACCTTTGATACTGTGGCGGTTGAGGAGAATTTCGAGAGAGATGAAATTATTTCCGACGGTGCCGGGGGATGGCAGAAGCTTCAGTTCACACTCAGTGCCACAGCAGGAAAATTCTCACCCTACAGCTTTTATATCGAGGAGTTTTCGCTTGATGCGGAAGCACTCGGAATCTCGGCTGAGGACGTAAGGGTTATTCTTGACGAGCCCGTTTCCTGCACCAAGGACACAACGGACCCCTTTACAATTACGCTTTACATAAGGGCAGACGGGGACATAAGAGAGCACATAGGCGACCTTGCCTTCAAGGCCTCTGATTACACAAAGTCCTTCGGCGAATTCAAGCTGAAATTTGAGGACGGCAAGGCAAAGCTTTTCAAGAAATAACTAACACGGGACGCTTCGGCATCCCGTTTTTTTATTCCTTACCTTCCCTCGGGAATGAATATAAGGTCGGTTTCCCAGGCGGGGATGCCCTTGTAGTGGCGCATATAGATTCTGTAGGAGGGGTTAAGCTCAAGGAGCCTCAAAGGCAGGGTGAAATAGTCCTCGCTTCTGTGGTAGCAGGCGCAGACTATGACGGGCGACAGCTCCCTTACGGTCTTTTCAGCTCCCGAAAGAGCCTTCAGCTCGTTGCCCTCAACGTCAAGCTTGATAATGAGAGGGCTGTCGGCGGAGAGCCCTTCCCTTTCGCAGAGGCTGTCCACGGTGAGAGCCTCCGTAAAGAGTGCACCCGCCTCGCTTTCGTGGGCTCCCCTGCCCTTGTTATTGTCGAGGGCTACGGTGCCGTCACGGTCGGACACCAGAGCATTATAATATGATATATTTTTTATGTGGGCGGTGTTTTCCTTAAGCTTTCTGAAATTTCTGCGGTCGGGCTCAACGGCAATTATGCGAGAATCAGGAAAATGCTCGTAAAACCTCAGTGCAGTGTCACCGTTGTAGGCGCCGAAATCCATATAGGTACAGCCGTCCTCAAGGCGGAAAAGGTCGGAATTTTCATATTCGCAGGAAAAGAGCTTTTCTATTTTGCCCGTCAGCTTGAATTCAACCAGCTTTATGAAGGTCTCACGGCTTTTTTCGTCGGAGAGCTTACTGTAAACCTGAGAAAGCTCCTCTTTATGGGCTTCAAAAAAAGCGGTATTGAATACGTTATCCCCGTAAACGGGCACGTCGGGAGCCGAGATTTCATTGCTCTTTCCGATTTCACGTACAAATGAGAGCACCTCCTCACGGGCGGAGCCGAAGCACATAAGCACACGCATTTCGGGGAAGCGATCCTTCAAGGCTTCATAGGTCTCTACCCTATAGCCCCTGAAAAAGCGGTCGCGGACAAAGGCGGCACTTGAAAAAATACCGCTGATTTTTATGCTTTCACGCTGTAGGATGTCAATTATACGGTCCGCACCGTTTCCCGTGCCGTAAAGGACAATGGGACGGGCTTCGTTTTTAAGCTCTGTCCAGATGTCAGTAGCGTCCGTAATATTTCCGGGGAAGACTTTACTGCTCATAGCGCTCTCCTTCCTGTGTTTTTTATATTTTAGCATAACGGAATATCAATTGCAATTCACCTGACAGATTCATTTAAACAAAAAAAGGGGTCCCTTTCGGAACCCTTTTTTAATTATGCATAATTTTAAGTAAAAATTACTTATGCTTCGGGATAGTACTTTGTGCCGTCTTCGAAGCCCTTCTTAACAACGATAGAAGCGAAGAAGTCTTCAAGCTTTTCGATAAGAGCGATAGCGAAATCGATGAGCTCGTTGATAAATGTCATGTCCATTGTGTGCACCTCTTTTCAGATAAAAAATGTAATAACAAAAAAACAATCAATTCTAAACTGATTATCTGATTTCCTGAACTAAAGCTATAGCCTTTTCAATAAGAGGCATAAACTCAGCGATCCAAGCCTTGATCCAATTTAAGAAATCTACCATTTTATTGCACCTCTCTTTATGATAAGATGTAAGAAATCAAATTAAAAATTTAAATTATTCGCCGTCTGCTGCGGGGGGAACGAGTTCAACGTTTGTCTTGAAGCCAGCGATGAACTTCTTGAGTTCTGCTACGAAGCTGATGATGAAACCAGCGATATCGTCGATGATCTGGTAAATGTTCATTATGTTGCACCTCTTTTCATAGTTTAATCAAAAATGAATCCGAGAAATCAGATTATTCAGCTGCTACGCCAAGGTTTTCGATCCAAGCAAGAGTCTGCTCGAAAGCTGCGATAAGCTTCTTTGCCCATGCTGCAAGGTAAGCTACGAGTGCTTCTACGTTCATTATTCTGACCTCACTTTCACTGTAAAATATAAAATATTCCTGAGAATATTTTTACGATATTATAATACCAAAGCTTTAAGGATTTTTCAAGTGTTATTTTCCGCATTTTACAATGTTTACACTTATAACAAAATGTTGCAAACTTTGGATTAACATTTTCTTAATATTTGGTTCATTTTTCAACACAAATTGAGCAATGTGATGCATATATTCAGAATAGTACATTTAAATTGTGTCTAAATTGTTGCAAAAACACATATTTTGTTCACAGTTCACGGAAAATATTACAAGATTCAATTTTCCTTCGGGGAATTATACTCCTTGTTTTTTCACCTGCAGTATGTTTTTCTTTTGTGCTGTTTGGTGTTGCAATGAAGGTTTTTTTGTGATATTATAAAGTGTATTTCAAATTAAAGAGGTAATATATATGAAGCTCGGTATAGTAGGTTTACCCAACGTCGGTAAAAGCACACTTTTCAATGCACTGACCAATGCAGGCGCTCAGGCGGCTAACTACGCCTTCTGCACAATTGAGCCCAACGTAGGCGTGGTATCGGTGCCCGATTACAGAATTGATAAATTAGCAGAAATGTACTCCCCCGACAAGATTACCCCTGCAACCATTGAATTCGTTGACATTGCAGGTCTTGTTAAGGGCGCATCCAAGGGTGAGGGTCTCGGCAACAAGTTTCTTTCCCACATCCGTGAGGTTGATGCCATAATTCACGTTGTACGCTGCTTTGAAAACGACGATATTATGCACGTTGACGGTGAAATTGACCCCGTAAGAGATATTGAAACAATCAACCTTGAGCTGATTCTCTCCGACACGGAAATTCTGCAGAGAAGAATTGACCGTGACACGAAGGCTATGAAGGGTGATAAGTCACTGGCCTCCGACGTGCAGTTCTTCAACTACCTGAAGGAGCAGCTTGACAATGCCGTAAATGCCCGTGCAGTTGAAATGACAGACGATCAGAGAGAATTAATGGCTTCCGTTGCACTTCTCTCCTCAAAGCCCGTTATTTACGCCTGCAATATGAGTGAAGAGGATTTCTCAGGTGACATCAACGCCAACAAGTATTTCTGCAAGGTAAAGGAAATTGCCGCCGCCGAGGGCAGTGAGGTGCTTCCCATCTGCGCTGAGCTTGAGGCACAGATTGCTGAGCTTGAGGGTGAGGAAAAGGAAATGTTCCTCGCTGAAATCGGCGTTGAAAAGGGCGGTCTTGACAGACTTATACAGAAGAGCTACGACCTTTTAGGTCTTATGTCATACCTCACTGCAGGTAAGCCGGAAGTCCGAGCCTGGACTATCACAAAGGGCACAAAGGCACCTCAGGCAGCAGGTAAGATTCACTCCGATTTTGAAAGAGGCTTCATCCGTGCCGAGGTTATCTCCTTCGACGACCTTATGGCAAACGGCTCTATGGCAGCCGCAAAGGAAAAGGGTCTTGTAAGAAGTGAAGGAAAGGAATACGTGATGCAGGACGGTGACATCGTTCTCTTCCGCTTCAACGTTTAATATGGAAAACAAAGGCTTTGGCAGGGTTTCCCCTCAGGATACAGAGGAATTCATTGAGGTTACGGTAAGCTTCGAGGACGGTGAGGTGGCTGATGCTGACTTTACCTGCTCCCCCGACCCTCATTTAGAGGACTGCGGTGAAACAATCTGCCGTATGATAAAGTACCACACCGCAGAGGACATTATGCAGGTCACCAATAACGTTGTTTTTTATAACACGAAAAACGACCTGCCCCGTGAAAAGCTTTACCTCGGCGCAATGGCAGTTATGGCGGCAAAGAAGGCCGTTGCCGACTGGGGCAGAAGGCACGGAATGAAATTCGAGAATACAAACGGTTGCTCGTGTTATTAATTCGGATTTCGGAATTCGGAATTCGGAGATACCGAAAAAGAAAATATCACATAAGGGAGGGTTTTCACCCTCCCGTTTTTTACCGTTTTCATTGCCCGTTTGACGGGAAATTCACAGATTTTGCACGTATGCGCCGATTCTTCGCAAAGAATCGGATGCAGACGGGGGAAATGTGGGGATTTAGCGGAAAGAGATGTTGTAAAAAATCTGTGTGCAGAAAAACTAACTTAACGAGGTCTGATGGAAGTTGGTCAGCGCACGTAAAACGGGGCAGAATTTGGCGGATTTGTTGTTTTCGGCTCTGGCAAGCTGTACGACGGTACCGCGAAGAGCCGAAAACAAAGCACGTGAAAAAAGTGACATCGTGGCAAAAAAATTAAGGAAAGAACCAACCGGAGCGTGGCTCTTTCCTTTTTATTATTCTGTGCGTCAAAGACGTTAAATTGTGCACCGTTTTACTTCTGATATAGCTTCTTTGTCTGACTGCGGGGCTCGCAGGTCATACGGACACCCAGCTTCTTGAAGGTCTGCACGTCAACGGAGGCAAGCATTACGGAGGAATGTGCCTCAAGTCCTCTGAGGGCAGGAAGCTGTTCAAGAGCCTTCTTTGCAATGGGATTGTCAACTGCGCAGATTGAAAGGGCAATAAGCACCTCGTCCACGTGAAGACGGGGGTTTACGCTTCCCATTGAGTCAGTCTTGAGCTTCTGTATGGGCTCAATGATTGAGGGTGAAAGCAGAAGCACGTCGTCGGGGATGTCTGCAAGGCGCTTGATTACGTTCAGCATCATAGCAGAGGACGCACCGAGAAGGTCGGAGGTCTTACCCGTTACGATTTCACCGCAGGGAAGCTCCATTGCGGCGGCGGGCTCACCCGTTTCCTCAGCCTTTACGAGGGCGGCACCAACGGCATGTCTATCCTTTACAGAGATGCCCAGCTGATTCATAAGAAGCTCAATTCTGTGAACAACTGCAGGCTCACCGATACCCTGACGGGCAAGGCAGGCGGCCTCGTAATAACGGCGGATAACCTCCTGCTTTGATGCATCGCACACGGCTTCGTCATCAAAAATACAGTTACCTACCATATTTACACCCATATCCGTGGGGGATTTATAGATACACTCACCTGAGATTTTGGTGAGAATGGCATTGAGCACGGGGAAAATTTCAACGTCACGGTTGTAGTTTACGGTGGTGACACCGTAAGCCTCAAGGTGGAAGGGGTCAATCATATTGACGTCGTTAAGGTCGGCTGTGGCTGCCTCATAGGCTACGTTTACAGCGTGCTTTAAGGGGAGATTCCAGATGGGGAAGGTCTCAAACTTTGCATAGCCTGCGCTCTTGCCCATTTTATACTCGTGATAAAGCTGAGAAAGGCATACTGCCATCTTGCCCGAGCCGGGGCCGGGTGCGGTGACAACAACAAGCTCACGCTGAGTTTCAATGAAGTCGTTTCTGCCGAAGCCCTCGTCACTTACGATGAGGGGCACGTTTGCAGGGTAATCGGGAATGAGATAATGACGGTAAACCTTGATGCCGAGGCTTTCAAGTCTTTTCTGGAAGCTGATTGCCGCTGCCTGCTCGGCAAACTGAGTGATGCAGACACTGCCCACAAAGATTCCGATTTCTCTGAAGGCATCTATAAGACGGAGCGTGTCGGCATCGTAAGTGATACCGAGGTCACCTCTGCGCTTATTCTTTTCAATTGCATCCGCAGAAATGACGATAACCATTTCCGCACGGTCTCTCAGCTCATAAAGCATTCTGATTTTACTGTCAGGCTGAAAGCCGGGAAGCACACGGGAGGCGTGGAAATCGTCAAAAAGCTTTCCGCCGAACTCAAGGTAAAGCTTGCCGCCGAACTGCGCGATACGCTCCTTGATGTGCTGTGACTGTAATCTCAGATATTTTTCGTTATCAAAACCAATTTTTGCCATAATCTACCACCTTCATTTTCCACAAGTATATATTATAGCACATTAAAAAATAAAGTCAAAGGGAATTTCTCTCTCACCGCAGATTTACATCTATTCTTTATTCTTTAATCTACTTCTTCACTATTCACTATTCCCTCTTACCTAAAAAAGTCTCCCCTGAAGGGGTTGCCTTCAAGGGAGACATTTATTTTTTCGACTTATGCGAACATTAGCCTAAAAGCACCTTATTTAACTGTGCAATACATAAAGTACTTGTAGCCGAGGGGGTTGGAGAAGAAGCCTTCTACGTTTTCATCGATCATGTAAAGGTCGGTGTAGAAGTAGAGAGGAGCGATACAACCTGTTGACATAAGGATATCTTCAGCGAGGTGCATAAGCTCATAACGCTTAACGTTATCAGTGCAGCTCTTGATTGTAGCGATGAGAACGTCATAGGTTTCTGCCCATGTGCCGTCTTCTACCTTTACGTCATAGCCGTAAGCTGTGAGGTCGAGGTCATAGATAGCAAGGTCAGCGTGTGCGCCCTTACCGTACTGGATATCGTTATTACCGGAAACTGTTGTCCACATATCAAGGAAGCAGATAGGATCTGAGTAGTCAGCAACCCAACCGTTACGAGCGATGGAGAAGTTGCCTTCCTTTCTTGTGTTAAGGAATGTAGCCCATTCCTGATTTTCAAGTGTCATTGTGATGCCTACTGCATCAAGAGCAGCTGCAAGGTATTCACCGATAGCCTTGTGGCTGTCAGATGTGTTGTAGAGGTATGTAAGCTTGGGGAAGTTTGTGAACTTCTGAGTAGCTTCATCAAATGTGTAGTACTTCTTGAGAGTGTCAAGAGCAGCTGCGAAGTTAGCTTCAAGAGCTTCCTTGGATACGTCATAGTAGCCGTCGAATGGATCTTCTGTGCTGTTAGCTGTCTTGTAGAACTCTGTACCGTCGGGATTTGTCATACCCATAGCAACGAAAGCAGAAGCGGGAACCTGGCCGCCCTGTGCAACGGATTCAACGATGTAGTTTCTGTCGAAGAGAAGGCTGATAGCGTTTCTGATTTCAGACTTTGCAGCTTCAGCTTCTGCACCTGTAAGGGTGTTGCCTTCGGGAAGGATTTCTTCGTTGATGTTCCAAGAAACGTAGTATGTACCGATCTGACCTGCGATTACGAATTCGTTAGCATAGTCAGCCTTAAGAGCAGCGATTTCGTTTGTGGGAACGTCATCGATAAGCTGCCAGTCGCCGTTCTTGAAGTTTGTGAGCATGTTGTTAGCATCGTCGGAAAGGTAGCACTTGAGTTCGGGCATTGTAACTTCAGCAGCATTTACATAGTTTTCATTCTTTGTAAGAGTGATAACAGAGTCATGCTCCCAAGCTGTGATTGTGTATGCACCGTTGCAAACATAAGTTGCGGGATCAGTTGCCCAGTTTTCGTTAGCAACAACGTCTTCACGTACGGGGAAGTAGGTGGGGAATGCAAGGAGCTCGTTCCAGTAAGCAACAGCGTTGTTAAGAGTAACAACGAGTGTCTTAGCGTCAGTAGCTTCTACTGCAAGCTTAGCATCGGGGTTAACGAATTCGTCTGCATCGTTTGTTTCCCACATTTCAGCGTAACCCTTAACTACGTCGAACATGTAGTTGTAGTCAGCGGAAAGAACGGGAGAAGCTGCACGGTTCCATGCAAATACGAAGTCAGCAGCAGTAAGATCCTTACCGTCAGACCACTTAAGACCATCCTTAAGTGTGTATGTGTAAGTAACTGTGCCGTCTTCATTAGCAACGCCTTCAACAAGCTCTGTTACTAAGTCAGCTTCGATAACAAGCTTGCCTTCTGCGTCCTGTGTCCACTTTGCAAGACCTGCAAAGAGGTGTGCGCACATTGTAGCGCCGTCAACTGCAGAGTTAAGAGCGGGGTCGAGAGTGTCGGGCTCAGAGGAGAGACAAACTGCAAGAGACTTTACAGTGTCATCGCCTGTGGGCTTCTCGCCGCAAGCTGCAAGGCTGAGGACCATTACAAGTGCAAGAGCAAGAGCAATAATCTTTTTCATTGTTTTTTCTTCCTTTCGAAAAAATATATATCTCTGAAGCGATGCGGAATGTATTGCACGTCATTCGGCACCGCACAAAGAACAAAGTAAATTCGGCATTCGGAGATTTTCCGTATACCTGCTTCCTGTCACCGAGGGACATAGAGCGTTAGCGGAATAAGACGCGAAGGCGTCTTCCGAAACATTTGCGAAGCAAATATATCACCCGTCGGGGACGGATATCACCGCCGAAGGCGATATCACTTACACCGCAGGTGTAAATATCACTGCGGAAATTAACGATTAATCGTTAATTTCTGCAACGCGGTGGCAGGCTACGAAGTGACCCTTTGAAACCTCCCTGAACTCGGGCATGCTTTCGGCACACTTTGCAGTTGCATACTGACAGCGTGTTCTGAAGGGACAGCCTGAGGGAGCGTTGAGGGGGCTGGGGATGTCGCCCTGAAGAGCGATTCGCTGATTAGCCCTTGCAATCTTGGGGTCGGGCATGGGAACAGCCGACATAAGTGCCTTTGAGTAGGGGTGAAGAGGCTTTTCGCAGATTTCGTTTGCATCTGCAAGCTCAACCATCTTACCGAGGTACATAACAGCGATTCTGTCACTGATGTGACGCACAACTAAAAGGTCGTGTGCGATGAAAAGGTAGGTAAGGTTAAGCTTATCTTGTAATTCATCGAACATATTTATAACCTGAGCCTGAATGGACACGTCAAGTGCGGAAACGGGCTCGTCGCAGACGATAAATTCGGGGTTAACGGCAAGTGAACGGGCAATACCGATACGCTGACGCTGACCGCCTGAGAATTCGTGGGCATAACGGGAGGCGTGCTCGGAGTTAAGACCAACGTGATTCATAAGCTCGAGGATTCTTTCCTCTCTCTCCTTCTTATTGGCGCAGAGCTTGTGGATATCAAGGGGCTCACCGATGATATCGGAAACTGTCATACGGGGATTGAGGGATGAGTAGGGATCCTGGAAAACCATTGTAGCCTTCTTGCGGAATTCCATAATGTCGGCCTTGCTCTTAATAAGCTTGCCGTCATAGTAAATCTCACCTGCAGTAGGCTTATAAAGGTGAAGAAGAGTTCTTCCGACTGTTGTTTTACCGCAGCCTGATTCACCTACGAGACCGAGGGTTTCACCCTTGTTGATGAAGAATGAAACGTCGTCAACTGCCTTGAGGGGCTTGGAGCGGAGCATTCCCACGTTGATATTGAAATATTCCTTTAAGCCCTTTACTTCTATAAGGGGTCTGTTTTCACTCATTATTCTTCTCCCCCTTTGTTAAGATCGTCGAGATTGATTTCTCCCTTTTCTGCCTTTTCCTTAATGCACTGCCAGCAGGCTGACCAGTGAGTTGAGGAAAGCTCTGTTACGGGTGCGCGGTCTGTAAGACAGATTTTCATAGCACCGTCACAGCGGGGAGCGAAGGGACAGCCCTTGGGCATATTGAGAAGGTCAATGGGAGTACCCGTAATAGGCTGAAGTCTTGTGCCGGCAGAGGTGGTTGAGGGGATGGAGCGCATAAGGCCCTTTGTGTATTCGTGACCGGGAGTGTAGAAGATTTCATCTGCAGTTCCCTTTTCGCAGATTGAGCCTGCGTACATAACGATAACCTCGTCACACATCTGAGCAACGACACCAAGGTCGTGAGTAATCATAATAATTGCCATACCAAGCTCCTTCTGAAGCTTGCCCATAAGCTCAAGAATCTGAGCCTGAATGGTAACGTCAAGAGCCGTTGTGGGCTCGTCGGCAATAAGAATATCGGGCTCGCAGGCAAGAGCCATAGCAATCATAACACGCTGACGCATACCGCCTGAGAATTCAAAGGGATACTGCTTCATTCTCTTTTCGGGCTCGTTAACGTTTACAAGACGGAGCATTTCAACTGCTCTTTCATAAGCCTGCTTCTTGTTTCTGTCTGTGTGAAGCATAATTGCTTCCATAAGCTGCTTGCCGATTGTGTAGGTGGGATTAAGGCTCGTCATAGGGTCCTGGAAGATTATTGAAATCTTGTTGCCTCTGACAGTCTTCATAACCTTTTCGCCTGCGTTTACAAGCTCCTGACCGTCAATTTTAACGGAGCCTGATACGATTTTACCCGTACCTGCAAGAATCTGCATAATTGAGTAGGCAGTAACGGACTTACCTGAGCCCGATTCGCCTACGATTCCTAATACCTTACCTCTTTCAAGCTCAAACGATACGCCGTTTACAGCCTTTACCTCACCGGCGTCAGTAAAAAACGAGGTATGTAAATCCTTAACTTCCAATAAAGCCATGTCATACTCTCCTTTTCTTACTTGTTAAGCTTGGGGTCGAATGCATCGCGCAGACCGTCACCGAAGAGGTTGAGGGAAAGAACGATAAGTGAAATAACGATTGCGGGGATAACCAGTCTGTAGGGGTAGGAGCTCATACCGTTAAGTGCATCGGAGGCAAGTGAGCCCAGTGAGGGCATGGGAGCGTTTACACCGAGGCCTAAGAAGGAAAGATAGCTTTCCGTAAAGATAGCAGAGGGAATCTGAAGTGCTGTTGAAATGATAACAACACTTATGCAGTTGGGGATAAGGTGCTTCTTGATAACCCAGGAGCCCTTTGCGCCCGTAGCCTTTGAAGCAAGAACGAATTCCTGCTCACGGAGAGACAGAATCTGTCCTCTGATAAGACGGGACATTGATACCCAGTAAAGAAGTGCGAAAACAACGAAAAGGCTTATGATATTTGCACCGATTTTTTCAAGGGGTGTGCCGGCAACAAGGGCTTCAATGGGATCGCCCAGCATTGCGGCAAGAAGAATAACCATAAGCATATCGGGAAGAGAGTAGATGATATCAACTATTCTCATTATAATCATATCAAGCTTTCCGCCTACGTAGCCCGAAACCGAGCCGATGAAAAGACCGATGATAAGAACGATGATGCTTGCGAAGAAGCCTACTGCAAGGGAGATTCTTGCACCGTAGATAACACGGATGAAGTAGTCACGTCCTGCAGAGTCCGTACCGAAAACGTGGGGGAAGATCTTTTCGCCGTCAGCCATTCTTGCCTGCTCCGTTGCGCCGTACTCGAAGGGAGAAAGGTTAGCATAGGAGGGGTCAACGGGCTTACCGGGAGAAATACCCAGCTGCTGGTCGTATGCATAGGGCCAGAACATAGGCACTAAAATTGCGGAAAGTGCAATGAGAACTACGATAATAAGGCTCAGGGTTGCAACCTTGTTCTTGAGAAGTCTTTTTACGCCGTCCTTGAAGAAGGTGGAGGACTCACGCATCTGAACGATATATTCTTTATCTTCGGCTGTTGCGGGGATAAATGCATCGAGATTTGCGTGCATGCTGAAGGGTGTATATTTTTTCATCTGCCGTCTCCTCCTTATTCAAGATTGATTCTGGGGTCAACAACCTTATAGAGGATGTCGCCCACAAGGTTCATAACAACGATTAAGATAGCAAGCACAATTGTTGTACCCATAATAAGGGGATAGTCACGGTTGGTGATGGAGTTTACGAAATAGCCGCCGACACCGGGAACTGCGAAAATCTTTTCAACAACAAGTGAGCCTGTAACGATATATGCAAGCATAGGTCCGAAATATGTGATAACGGGGATAAGAGAGTTCTTGAGAGCGTGTCCGAAGATAATCTTTGCGCCTGAAACACCCTTTGCCTTTGCTGTTCTGATGTAGTCCTGTCCTAAAACGTCAAGCATTGAGGAGCGTGTAAGACGGGTGATATATGCAGTGGGGTAAAGTGCTAAAGTGATAATGGGAAGCACAAGACCGCCGTCAGCATTACCGTTTGCAGGGAACCAGCCGAGCTTCAGGGAGAACACGAGAAGCAGCAGCGAGCCCATAATGAAGGAGGGCATTGAAACGAATGCCGTGGTAATAACCATTATGATACGGTCAATAAGCTTGTTTCTGCGAAGAGCCGCAACGGCACCCAGCACAACGCCTATGCCGAGAGCAATAAATGCCGCAGTAACACCGAGCACGGCAGAGGTCTTCATACCGTCACCGATGATGTCGATAACCTGTCTGCCTCTCTGCTTGAGGGAGGGACCGAAGTCGAAATCGGTAACAATATCGGTAAGGTAGGTAAGATACTGCTCGAAAACGGGCTTGTCAAGACCGTACTTAGCCTCAAGTGCTGCCTGAGCCGCAGGGGAAATTGCCTTTTCACCCATAAAGGGACCGCCGGGAACTGCACGTGTTGCAAAGAAGGTAACGGTGATAACCACCCATACGGTAAGAATCATCAGAAGTATTCGTTTTCCGATGTAAAGTAATGTTTTAGTGTTCATCAGCAAAACTCCAATCATTTGTAGGCGCCCCATCGGTCGGGAAGGACCTCAAAAAGGGTATAAAATCCCCAAAGGCGCAAAAACAGTTATATGTATTTTACCCGACTAAAGTAAAAAATGCAACAGTTTAAGGTTTATTTTAACAATTTGTAACCTTTTTTACAAAATTCTCCGTCCGTTTTCACAAATTATGTTTAATTTTACTTGATTTATCGGTATTTATATATTACATTATTATAAAGATAGGAGTGATTGATACGGAAACCTACAAGCACGTTGCCGTTATAGGCATAGACGGAATGGGAAAATTCAACTCCCAGACCGAAACTCCGAACCTTGACAGAATTTTTGCTCACGGTGCGGTAAACTGGTCGGCGCTTTCAATGAATCCCACAATAAGTGCCGAAAACTGGGGCGCAATGCTTCTTGGCGCCACTCCCCTTGTGCATAAGCTGACAAACGGCAGGGTAAGCAATGAAAAATATTGGAATGATGCACTCCCCTCCGTTTTCAGACTCATAAGAGAGGCTGACCCCGACTGCTATTTAGCCTCGGTTGTAAACTGGAATCCCATAAACCACGGTATTGTTGAGGACGGAATAGGTGTTGACAAGCACACAGCCCCCAACGACAGGGAGCTTACGGAGATTATTCTTTCCTGCGTGGAAAAGAAGCCGAAATTCCTTTTCGTGCAGCTTGACGACGTTGACGGTGCGGGACATTCGGGCGGCTACGGAAGCGCGAAGCACTACGAGGAGATTCAGAGAGCAGATTCCTACACGGGCAGAATATACGATGCCTACTATGAAGCAGGAATCCTTGAGGATACCTTATTCATAGTAATTGCCGACCACGGCGGTGTAAGAACGGGTCACGGCGGCTACACGGACACGGAAAAATACGTTTACTTTGCTATTACGGGCAGGGGCGTGAAGGAGGGCTTTGTCCCCTACTCCGAAACCAAGGATATCGCGGCACTTGTGCTGACAGCCTTAGGTCTTCCCTTACCCGAGTATAATGAGGCAGGCTTTACCTCTCAGGTACCCGAGGGCGTTTGGGAGGGCACGAAGCCCTACTACAGAAAGCCTCCCGAAAAGACTGTTATCCCCTCAAGAGAGACACCCCACAGCATATACGACTTTATTCCCGAAGAGGATTTCCTTCTTCTTATGCACCTTGATAACGACCTTTCGGACTTCACGGGCAGAAACGTGATGAAGGAAAAGGGCACGGTGAAATTCTACTCCAACGGCGTGAATTCCGCCTGCGGTGAATTCGGAAAGACGGGCTTTGTCACGGCTGACAGTGTAAGCCTGGGAGAAGGCAGCTTCTCCTTCGCCTTCTGGGTGCAGACGGATACCTCAATCACCGAAGCACCTGCCCTTATGAGCAATCAGGACTGGTGGTGGCAGAACAGAAGGAAGAAGGGCGTTACGGCGGCACTGAGAAATTACGACGTAATGTTCAACATTTCCTGCGGTGACGACCACCTTGACACCGTGGTTCCCTTCCCCGAGGGTGCGGAGAACGACTGGCTTCACTATGCGGCAGCATTCGACAGAGAAAACAAGGAAATCCGCTTCTACAACAGCTTTAAGCTCAGGCACGTGATTAAAATCCCCGAGGAATTCCTCATTGACTACGATACGGACTACCCCTTCACCGTGGGTAACGACGGCAAGGGCACCTACAACAACGTATCCCACGATTTCATTTTCAGAATGGATGACGTTATGGTGCTGAACAGAGCGCTTACGGATGAGGATATGAATAAGCTCAGAGCGTATTATTTCGGTGAATAGTATGAGAGAATTAAGATTCAGGGACGGAAAATTCAGGATTCTCTGCTTTTCCGACTCCCACGGAATAAAGGACTTTGATACACGCGTCGTCCGTGATATTGAAGCAATTACAAAGGGCACAAGGCCTGACCTTGTGCTTTTTCTGGGCGACAACGTATGGCGCGACGGTGCTGAAGGCGAGGACACGGTAAGAGCCTTTATGACGGCTGTCACGAAGCCCCTTGCGGACAGGAATATCCCCTGGGCTCACGTTTTCGGCAATCACGATATGGAGTCAGGCTTTGAAACCAAGGACCAGCAGAGGGTATACGAAACGATTCCCGGCTGTATTTCCACGGCAGGGCCCGAGGATATCTTCGGCACGGGCAACTGGGTGCTTGAAATCAAATCCGAATTTTCGGACAAGACGGTATATAACGTATGGGGACTTGATTCGGGCAGAGGAATAGGAGAATTTCTTGACTGCTGCGCTCTTCCCCGTGACACAAAAACAAAGCTTTCGGACCCTCTTCATATGTCCTCAGGCTACGATGCGGTGAAATTTACTCAGCAGATGTGGTACTGGAACGAATCCCTGAGGATAGAAAAGGAAAACGGAGAGAAGATACCGGGGCTTATGACCATGCACATAGCACCTCCCGAATACGTGCTGATTTCAAAGAACGTGCAGGAGACGGATTTTAAGGGCACTCACCGTGAATACGTGGGAAGCTCCCCCATAAACTCCGGCTTTCTTGCGACTATGGCACAACGAGGCGACATAAAGACCGTTGTCGTCGGTCACGACCACATAAACGACTGCGAGGGAACGTACCTCGGAATACGGCTTACCTATGACGGGGGTATCGGCTACGACGGCTACTGCCACGGCGACCTCAGAGGCGGAAGAATCGTTGAGGTGACGGAAAATGACCCCTGGAACGTAAGCACCTATATGGTACGCTCCGCCGATTACGTAGAAGGCTACGAATACGAAAACACATAAAATCTCAGCTTTAATCAGTCTGAGGCTTTATAACAAATCCGAAAAAAATAAGCATCACAGCAAAGACTTGCCGTGTGCTGATGGAGGAGAAAAAATGACAAAAATCAAAGAAATGCTGACCTGGGGCAAGAATATTGACCCGAAAACACCCCTTGAGCTGCAGAGAAACGTTACTCTCATTGAGTACATAAGCATCTGCCTTGCACGAATCGGCTCAATTCTCGTAAGTACCCTCGGCGGTCTTGCAAGTACCTTTGCATACGAGGTTTACTACGGCTCCATCAACGTGGGCAGTGACGAAATTGCAGACATCAACGCTATTCAGACAACCATCACCACGGTGCTTTCATACGCTGTAGGTCTTATGGTGGCAATTGTTGCCCACAAGTGGAAATCCAAGTGGGGCAGATACCGTCAGTGGTATATAATCTGCCTTATTCCCGTGTTCACGCTCACAATTCTCAACTACGTTGTGCCCACGGACTTCGACAAGCAGGGTATGATACTCTTCAAGTATATTCTTGCTATTCTTTCAACCATAATCAATGCATTCAACGGCCTCGGCGGTAACATCCCCCAGGTTATCTCCCCCAACTTCAAGGAGAAGAAGCTTGTTACAACAGCATGGCAGTTTGCATATTACCTCGGATACGGCGGTGCTTACCTTTACACCTTCATCTTCGGTGAATTCAGCGACAACAAGCGTGCTATGTACATATCCCTTGCAGTTGTTGCAGCTTCAATCACAGCTATAGGCAACACAATGTGTGCAGTCTTCTGCCGTGAAAGAATTGAGCTTCCCAAGAAGGAAAAGGTTAAGGTTACAGGCGCTCTTTTCTCACTCTTCAAGTACAAAAACTACCGCGCATACTACGGCATTCAGTGGGTAAACATCCTTGCTATGCTGGGTAAAATGTCAACCTTCCTTGCCGCTATCACGGTCGGCTCCTCAAAGAATCTTCTTCTTACCCTTCCCACGGCTATCGGTACCGTTGTGGGTATTGCTATCTGTACCAAGATTTCAAAGAAATTAGAGCCCACAAAGATTCTTAAATTCTGCGGTATTTACTCCATAACGGTTGCTGCAATTATCTTTGCCATTGTTTCCGTTTCACATGAATTCGGACTTCTTTTCTACATTTTCTACTTCATCTTCGGTGTAGGTGTCGGTCTTCAGGAGCTTTCCAACTCCCACTTCAACGTTGAATTCAACGACTATCTCGAGTGGCAGACAGGTGAAAGACTTGAGGCTATCCACGGCACCATCCCCGGCTGGATAAACAACATCCTCAACTACTTAAGAGAGCTTCTTATCCCCTATATGCTCTTCTGGATCGGCTACGAAAGCTCCAACGTTGACAACCTTCTTGAAACCATGAAGGCAAAGGATACCTATTGGGACACCTGCCTGTGGCTCCTTGCATTCTTGGTATTCGGTTATGCTCTGGCGAACCTCTTAAAGGCTGTTATTCTTAAGTTCTTCTATGACGTAGAGGGCGAAAAGAAGCAGAAAATGTACGAGGAGCTTGCCGTAATGCGTGAAGAAAGACGCGAAGAAAACCTGAAGGCAAACTGATTCAAAAAACAGATAAATAAATTCAAGGGTATCAACCACTCGTCGGCTGATACCCTTTTTATTATTCTGCTGAAAAAAATCACCTGCCGGTAAAGCAGGTGATTCTTCTTATATAAGGCTTATTTCTTCTTGATCTTGTTGAGCTTTTTATTGATTGCGAGGAGCTCTTCCTTGGTGAAGATGCCCTTTGCCATCATACATACACGCTTGATTGAGAAGCCCATAAGCATACCGATGGTGGTCTTGTTGATCATACCCTTTGAGACCTTCATACCCTCGGTATCGAAGCCTGCAACCTCTGCCTTTCCGCCCTCGGACTTCTTTGCCTTCATTTTCTTCACAAGGCCGAGCACGGTGTTCAGAAGAACGATTTTACCTCTGGTTGTTGCCCAGATGTCGCCTAAGGGGTCGTTGATTGAAAGATATCCGTCGGGGGTATCGATTTCAAACCAGTTGATAACTGCGCCCTCTTCTCTGAGGATGTAGTCGGGGTTGGGCTCGGAAACCTTTCTGATAACTGCTTCATCGGAAAGCTCACCTGCAACTGCCTTAAGGGTGGTTTCACCCACATTCTTCACGGTGAAATAGAAGAAGGGGTACTTGCCTTTCTTCTGTCTTCCTACACTTACACCGTTTGCGAAAAGCTCAATTTCGTCGCAGTTTGAATATACGGTAACCTTGGTTTCGTCCTCAACACGGTCAATATAGCGCTTGGAGCAGATGTGCACCATCTTTTCGGGATTAAGCCATGCCTTGTAAGCATAGAAGGAGTCCTTCTTATACTTTCTGTCGAAGGTAACAAGACCCTTGTGGTTCATTCCGTCCTCACCGCCCTCGCTTCTTGCATCTGCCGCGAAGTCGAACATATTCCATACGTGGGTAGCCCAGAGATAGGGACGCTCAATTATCTGCTTTATAAGCTCCTCGTGATAGAAGGACTGATATTCCTCGGTGTAGTCACCCTGAGTGGGCTTGGAGGTGTGCCAATTGAGAGCCTCACAGCCGTATTCACTGATGCCTATTGCACGGTTCGGGTACTTAGCGTGGAAATCGTCAAACCAGGGGCCGTTCATATCGGTGGTACCCCCGTACCAGCCGAAGTAGTGGTTATATGAAAGGATATCGGGAATCTGAACGTATTCACAGTCAATTTCAGCCATTGTAACCGCTGCAAGAACGGTAGGTCTGGTTTTATCCATCTTATGACAGAGGTCATTGAGGATGCGGTGATTCTTAAGAAGGCTTTCGTCTGATGCACCGCCCATTGAAATTTCGTTGGAAAGTCCCCATACGAAAATTGAGGGGTGGTTGTAGTTCTGTGTAACAAGCTCCGTCATCTGTGAAACGGTGTTGTCGATACCGTTCTTCATGTGCTTTGAAATATAGGGGATTTCTGCCCAGAGCACAAGACCCTTTTCGTCGCACAGGTCATAGAAGACCTGAGAATGCTGATAGTGAGCAAGACGGATTGTGGTGGCACCCACCTCAAGAATAAGGTCAATATCCTCCTTATGATGCTCGGGAAGAAGAGCGTTACCGATGTCGGGGCGGTCCTGATGACGGGAAACGCCTCTTAAGGGATAGCTTCTGCCGTTGAGGAAGAAGCCCTTTTCGGGGTCAACGCTGAAGGTACGGCAGCCAAATCTTGCTGTTACCTTATCCTTTTCCTCGCCGTCTGCAATGAGAATTGCCTCAGCTGTGTAGAGATAGGGGTCTGCAATACCGTCCCAGAGGTGAACGTCTTCAAGCTCGAACTCTGCTTCGGGATTCTTGCCCTTTTCGGTCTTTTCGGCAACACAGTTACCCTCAGCATCGTAGATTGCGAATTTTACCTCGCCCTCACAGAAGGCCTCAACCTCAATTTCCCACTTGTCGCCCTCCTTTTCGGGGGTAACCTTGATACCGGGTGTGCCGAAATAGTCAAGGTCAAAGTGCTCCTTATTGACGGTGATGAGGTTTACGTCTCTGTAAATACCGCCGTAGAAGGTGAAGTCTGCCATCTGGGGATATACGAAATCGTTGGGTCTGTTGTCAGCCGTTACAACAAGAAGGTTTTCGTCCTTGATGTCGGCAGGGTCTATGGCAACACGGAAGGTTGAATAACCGCCGTGATGTGTGGTAAGCTTTTTGCCGTTGAAGAATACCTCGGCAGTTGAGTTTACTGCCTGGAATTCAATATAAGCCTCGTCATTTGCGGTAAGCTCCTCCTTTGTAAGAAGCTTTGCAAAATAGCCCTTTGTGCGGAGATAGTTATTACCGCCGTCCTGACCGTCCTTGCCGTTCCAGGTAAAGGGAAGGTCGAGCTGCTCCCAATCAGAGGGATACACTGCGGGAACTTCCTTTGCGGAAAGTGAAAATGCCCAGCCTTTGTTGATGTTTGTAACCGTTCTCATATTTTTCCTCCGTTGCATTTTTATCCATTATATATTTTACTAAAAAGAAAAATAAAAATCAAGAGAAAAGTGAATCATAAAAACGCCTTGTCACTTTATCTCCGAATTCCGGAATCCGAATTTGTCTTGCGTTCCGAATTCCGAATTATCCGAATATTTCTTTTATGAGTATTTCGGAATATGTGTTCATTTTCTCAAAGTCCATTGCGCCGATATAGTATTTTTCAAGCCGGTCGTGGGTGGCCTTTGCCTTGACGAGGCTTTCAACGGCACCCGAAATCATTTCGTTTTCCGAACGGCTGTTGAAGGCAAGGCGGTTTTTGTGACGGGAAAGCACGGTGCTGTCGTAAAAGCGCATACAGTTGACGGAAAGGTCTGCCTCCCTTTCCTCGGAGGGTCTTGCCTTCACCCGAAGGAAGCTGAGATTAAGTGAGGGCAGAACAAGTGCCACGGGGGATGACACGGGATTCATAAAGTCGTAACAGCAGTAGCCCTCCGTCCCCTTTTCGGCGGCACGCAGAGATAGGAATTTAAGTATCACCGAGGCGGCACAGCCGAAATTATCATAAAGAAGCACGGTCTTCTCGGAAAGGGCTCCGAGAGTGCCCGAAAAATCCGTAATGCCCTCGGGGGTTACGGCAGAGATAATGCGCTTCTTCATTTTCACGGGAGTGTCGGAAACTGCGGTGAGAAGCTTCTCCGACAGCTTTTCGGAAAACTTGTGAAGCGAGTTGATTTTCATTGAGGGAATAACCACGGAGGCGGTGTCGTTCCTGCAGGAAAGGGCGGCAAGGAGAAAGTCCACACACTTTTTGTGGTAAAAGGAGTTTTCCTTGGCGGTTTCAATTATAGCCTCACGGTGCTCACAGAGAAGTCTGTCGTCACGGAAAAGCCCCGGGTCAACAAGCTTTTCGCAGACACCGGGGTATTTCGGCTCAAGGGTGTGAGGCGGTGTGCCGTCGGCTATGCTGATTTTAAGAGACGGAATAATGACCGCGTCAAGGCTGTTCGGGTCCGAGGAGCAGTAAATTCTCTCCGTGAACAGTCCCCTTTTGTCTGCGGCGGCGGCAATGCGCTTCATAAGCGTGGATTTGCCCGTGCCCGGACCGCCCTTTAAGATGTAAAGCCTCCAGCCGTCCTCGGGAGAATAAAGCTCGGAAAAAAGGGAATAAAAACCCTCGGGCGTATTTGCTCCGAGGAAAAATGAAACGTTTTCTGTAGTTGTCATAATATCACCCATAGGTATATTATGCACAAAACGGGAAAGGTGATACGTTTTTTAGTGAAAAGTGAAGAGTGAAGAGGTAAGAGGTACAAAAAAAGGTTTTCAAGTGTTATTCTGCCTTACGGCAGAGTGATATTATTATCCCAAGATAATAGTGTTATTGAATCCTGCGGATTCAGTGTTATTTTATTTGCCTTAACTCGGTGCAACCGAATAACACTGTGCGAAGCACAATAAGAACCTGACTTCGTCAGAACCTTGTTATTCGTTTCACTCATAATAAAACTGCGAAGCAATAAAACTTGCCGGAGGCAAATAAAACTGCCCCTGATATCCTAAGATATCAGGGGCTTTGTGCCGGCGACGACCTATCTTCCCAAGCGGCTGCCCGCTAAGTATTTTCGGCACGATTGAGCTTAACTACCGTGTTCGGGATGGGAACGGGTGGGACCTCAATGTTATAGACACCGACTTTCTCTTGGGGTATTCCCTCAAGCGCAAGAGGGATTATAACAGATGAAATCCCTCTTGTCAACACTTTTTTTCAAAAATTTCAAACTTTTTTCAGAACGGTCACAATTTCACCGACATACATACGGTGATAGTCCTTTTTGGGGTAATTGTCGGAATCGATGCTGCCGTCAATAAACCATGAGGGGTCAATGTCGCCGTTTGCAATTTTTCTGCAGATGAAAACGAGCTCAGCCTCTTCGGGGTAGGTCACACCGTTTTCCGTGACGGCAGTAAGACCCGACTGCGCGTATTTATCAATATCCCTTCCGCTTTTTGAGCCGAAGACTGCCATCTGAGCGTGGATATCCTTATTCATAATTGCAAGAGAGAACATATCTCCGTCCTCTAAGAATTCATAGGTATATCTGTGAGGGCGCACAAAGGCGAACACAACAGGCTTGCTCCAGAGCACTCCCACACCGCCCCAGCTGACGGTCATTGAATTGAAGCCCCTTTCGCTTACACCCGTAAGAATACCCCAATCGTCACCGATTGCCTTCACGGGTGAAAAGACAAGCTCCTTTATATCGACTTTTTCAAATGCCATAAAAATCTCTCCCTTCGGTAGTATTATATTACCACATAAGGGAGAATATTTCAACATATTTATGCGCCGAGCCTTGCGGCGATGAGGGTGACGAGAAGAGTGCAGATTCCCTGCAGGACGGAAATCACCACGGAGAGGTTGAATTTTGATTTGCCGTCGATTTTCTCCTTGATGTACTGCAGGTCCTGCCGTATGGTGGCAAAGGCGGTTGAGCCGGTTGCAAGCTCCTCACGGATACCGCGGGTACATTCCGAGCATTCCCGACGGGAAATAAACGTCTCGTGAAGATATTCCTTGTCTTCATTTGTAAGATTCATATTCACGCTCCTTTCAAATCATAATTTATAGGGCGTCCACCCTATAAATTATGATAGTGATATCGACAACTTTGTTGTCGGTGATATCCGCCTGTGACGGGTGATATTCATTCCTACGGAATGAGTGATATATTTGCCTTACGGCAAATGTTTCGGA
>JAZRST010000065.1:0-81603 GCA_045651625.1 Acutalibacteraceae bacterium
ATAGATACAAGCAACTATACAACGTCTGTTGCGCTTTGCGACACGGATGGAAATATAGTGCTTAATCTGAAAAAGCTTCTTCCGGTTAAGGCCGGTGAGAGGGGACTCAGACAAAGCGACGCGCTCTTTGCGCACACGAAAAATTTACCCGAAATAATGCAATCACTCAACGCTTTTCTTGACAAAGAAGAGATTGGACGTGATATTTTAGCGGTTGGTTGCTCCTCGACTCCCAGAGATGCGGAGGGATCCTATATGCCGTGCTTTCTTTCAGGAGTTTCCGTTGCGGAGTCTGCAAGTGCCCTTCTCGGATGTGAGAGATATTTCTTTTCGCATCAAAGCGGTCATATAATGGCGGCGCTTTATTCGTCAGGTATGACAGAGCTCATATCAAAGGGCGAAAAATTCATTGCCTTTCACGTTTCGGGCGGTACCACGGAGGCTGTAAGGGTAACTCCTCATAAGGAAAGGATTTTTTCTGCCGAAATGATTGCCTCTTCACTTGACCTTAAGGCAGGACAGGCTATTGACAGAACGGGAAATCTTCTCGGTCTTCCTTTCCCCTCGGGAATGCTGCTTGATAAATTAAGTCTTGAAAGCAACAGAAGCTTTAAGATAAAGCCCTTTATGAGGGACGGCAACTGCTCTCTTTCGGGGCTTCAGAACAAATGTGAAAAAATGAAGCGCGACGGCGAAGGTGATGCCGATATTGCAAAATTCTGCATCGATTACATTTCGCAGGTGCTTTATGAAATGACAAAAAATCTTACGGAGAAATATCCCGGTCTTCCTCTCGTTTATTCGGGCGGTGTTATGTCAAACACCCTTATAAGAAAGAGATTTTCGGAAGAATTCGGCGCAGTTTTTGCCGCTCCCGGCTTTTCCTCCGATAATGCCGCAGGACTCGCAGTCCTTGCATCCTTATAAAAACTATGATGAACGTACCTGTTTTTTCGGTTTCACACATAAACCGATACGTGAAATCCATGTTCGATTCGGATATGGGACTTCAGTCCGTATTCGTGTCGGGTGAGATTTCCAATTTATCAAATCACTATAAATCGGGGCATATGTATTTTTCCCTGAAGGATGAATCGGCCTCAGTCAAGGCGGTAATGTTCAGCCGTCAGGCATCCAGGCTTCGATTTATTCCCGAAAACGGAATGAAGGTAATCGTAAACGGCAGAATCACGGTTTTTGAGCGTGACGGTGTTTATCAGCTTTATGCCGAGGATATGATTCCCGACGGTGCAGGCGCACTGGCAGTTGCCTTTGAACAGCTCAAGAAAAAGCTTGCCGCTCAGGGACTTTTTGATGAAGAGCACAAAAAGCCTCTGCCGTCCTTCCCGAAAAGGGTCGGTGTTATCACCTCTCCCACGGGGGCGGCTGTGCAGGATATCTTCAACGTCCTCGGAAGACGCTTCCCTCTGGCTGAAATTGTGTTCAAGGGTGTTTCCGTGCAGGGCGCTTCGGCTCCTTCCGAAATGATAAATGCAATTGAGCAGTTTACCCGTAAAAACTGTGCCGACGTTATTATCATCGGCAGAGGCGGCGGCAGTGCCGAGGATTTATGGTGCTTCAACGACGAGCTTCTTGCCCGTGCAATATATAACTGTCCTATTCCCGTGATTTCGGCTGTGGGTCACGAAACGGATTTCACCATCTGTGATTTCGTCAGTGATATGAGAGCTCCCACCCCCTCGGCGGCGGCAGAGCTTGCAGTACCCGACATCACGAGCCTTTCAATGAACACTGCTTCTCTTACGGACAGGCTTTACACGGGAATCAACAATATAATTTCAGCGGAAAAAAGACGGCTTTCACTGATTCTTGAAGCAAGAAGCTTCAACGACCCGGGAAAATTTTTCCGCTCGGAATATGAAAATATCGGAAAATATTCTCTGAGACTGAAATCCGCCGCTGAGAAAATACTTTATAAAGAAAAGAATTCCTTCGCACGTACCTTTTCTGCACTTGAAAGCCTCAATCCCCTGAGTGTACTGCTTCGCGGCTATTCTCTTGTAAGCCTCGGCGGTGAAATAGTTGAAAGTGTTGAAAAGATAAAGAAGGATGACCGTCTTCAGGTGTCTATGTCGGACGGCACCGTGGACTGTCAGGTGCTCTCCACCGAAAGGAAGGGTAAGAAATGAGTAAACGTACCTATGAAACAGCAATAAAGAGATTGCAGGAAATAGTAAAGCTTCTTGAAAACGGAGGACTGACCCTTGATGAGTCGGTAAAGCTTTTTGAAGAAGGCGCAAAGCTTGCAAAATTCTGTAACGACGAGCTTAAAAATGCAGAGCAGAAAATAATCTCTCTTGATGATATAAACGAGGAATGATTATGAATAGTACTACACAGTATATTGAAATGATTGAAAATGCGGTAAGAAGCTCTCTGCCCGAGCTTTCCGAGGAAACAAAGCATATAAACGAAATGCTTATGTATTCCCTTGAAAGCGGAGGAAAAAGAGTCCGTCCTCTTCTTTGCCTTGAATTCTGCAAGGTGGCAGGAGGCGACCCCGAAAAGGCAGTGAAATTCGCTCTTGCCGTTGAATTCATCCACACCTATTCTCTTGTGCACGACGACCTTCCCTGTATGGATAACGACGATATGAGAAGAGGAAAGCCCGCCTCGCATATAAAATTCGGTGAGGCAAACGCTCTTCTTGCAGGTGACGCGCTTCTGACACACGCCTTTTATTTTCTGTCTGATGCCGTTTCCGCAGGAGACGTCAGTGCCGAGCAGTGTGTAAGAGCCGTTAAGGAGCTTTCAACTCTTGCCGGTATGAAGGGTATGATAGGCGGTCAGTACATTGACCTCAAATACGAAAACACACCTGCAAATCTTCCCGTGCTTGTTGAGATGGATACTCTCAAGACGGCGGCACTCATTGAATGTGCCTGTGCACTGGGACTTATTGCCGCAGGGGCTGATGATGGTGAAATTTCTTATGCAAGGGATTTTGCAAGAGAGCTTGGTCTTGCTTTTCAGATTACGGACGACGTGCTTGAAGCAGAGGATGAAAACGATTCAAGTGACGAGAAAAACGGTAAGGTAACCTACGTTTCACTTTTCGGAGTGGAAAAGGCAAAGGAGCTTGCCGCTATCCATACAAAAAATGCTCTTGCCGCCCTTAACCATTTCGGTGAAGCGGCAGACGAAATAAGACTTATTGCAGAAAGTCTTCTTTACAGAAAAAACTGACGGATACAGGGTGATAAGCTTTGGAAGGAAAGTATTTACCTTTAATAAAATGCCCCGATGACGTGAAGAGGATAGCTGAGGAGGAGCTTGACGTTCTGGCTGAAGAGGTCAGAAAAGAGCTTATTTCAACCGTTTCAAAAAACGGCGGTCATCTTGCTTCAAATCTCGGAGTTGTTGAGCTTACAATTGCTCTTCACAGAGTGTTTTCCTCCCCCGAGGATAAAATAGTGTGGGACGTTTCGCATCAGTGCTATACCCACAAGCTTTTCACGGGCAGAGGCGACAGATTTGATACCTTGAGAAAGCCGGGAGGAATCTCAGGCTTCACAAGAAGAAACGAAAGTGAGCACGATGTTATGTCGGGCGGTCATTCAAGCGTGGCTCTTTCTGCCGCCTACGGAATCGCCGCCGCTAATAAAATTGAGGGAAACAAGAACTACGTTGTTGCTGTAGTCGGTGACGGTGCATTTACGGGCGGTATGGTTTACGAGGCGCTCAATAATGCAGGCAGAGCAGGCACGGGCACAAGACTCATCGTTGTTCTTAACGATAACGAAATGTCCATTTCCCCCAACGTAGGCTCTCTTGCGCGTTATTTTGCACAGATGAGGGCAACTCCCCGTTACGTGCGCTTCAAATCCCAGACGGAAAAGGCTCTTAACCATATTCCCGTTGTGGGCAAGCCCCTCATAAAGGGCATATACAACACGAAAACGTTCATAAAGAACATCGTATATAACTCAACTATGTTTGAGGATCTCGGCTTCCGCTATATGGGCCCCGTTGACGGACACAATATACCTCAGCTGATTTCAGCTCTTGAGGGGGCAAAGGAAGCAGAATATCCCGTTGTTCTTCATATAAATACCCTTAAGGGTAAGGGCTATGAATTTGCGGAAAAGGCACCCGATGCCTTCCACGGAATTTCTGCCTTCAATCTTGATTCCGGTGAGCCCGTTTTCTCAGAGCCCAGCTTTTCCGACGCCTTCGGAAAATTTATGGTCAGTGCGGCAGAAAAGGACGACAGAATCTGTGCCATTACTGCGGCAATGAGCCTCGGCTGCGGCCTTGAGGAATTCAAGGAAAAATATCCCGACAGATTTTTTGATGTGGGCATTGCCGAGCAGCACGCCGTAACCTTTGCGGCAGGACTTTCAAGCGGCGGTATGCTTCCCGTTTTTGCGGTATATTCTTCATTCTTACAAAGAGCCTACGATCAGATAATTCACGACTGCGCAATGCAGGGACTTAAAATCGTCTTCGGCATTGACAGAGCAGGCTTCGTAGGTGCGGACGGACAGTCACACCACGGTGTGTTTGACGCCGCATTCATAAACACGATTCCCGATATTACCGTATTTGCACCTGCAACCTTCACTGAGCTTGAAAGAGCCTTTAACCGCGCTCTTTACGAGTGCAGCGGTCCCGTTGCGGTAAGATACCCCCGAGGAGTCAATACGGCAGTACCCGAGGATTTCGGAGAGAGCTTCGGAGATTACGATATTTACGGGGACAAGACCCGTGACATAGCAATTGTTACCTACGGCAGATGCTTCGGTGAAGCCGTAAAGGCAATGAAGGAGCTTGAAAGCAAGGGCATAAAGACTTTTGTTCTCAAAATAAATACAATCAAGCCCGTAAACAATAATGCGGTTAAAGAGGTGCTTTCCTGCAAGAACGTTTACTTCTTTGAGGAGGGACAGCGCTTCGGCGGTATAGGAGAGACCTTCGGAGACAAGCTGTTCAAATTCAGCTTCCGCGGCAATTACCGCAATATTGCCGTTGAAGGGGAATTCCCCGGACAGGACAGCGTTAAGGGGCTTATGGCACACTATTTCCTTGACTGTGAGGGAATAGTCAAAAAGATTTCAGAGGAATGTGACAGTAATGGCTGATAAACTGAGGCTTGATGCTTTTCTTACAAACGAGGGCTATTTTGAAAGCCGTGAAAAGGCAAAAGCAGGAATAATGGCAGGAATAGTCTACGTAAACGGACAGAAGGCACTGAAGGCCGGTGATACCGTGAAGGAGACCGATTCAATTGAGGTCAGAGGCGGCATGGAATTCGTAAGCCGCGGAGGCTACAAGCTTAAAAAGGCAATGTCGGTATTCCCCATTAGTCTTGAAAATAAAATATGTATGGATATCGGTGCATCCACGGGCGGCTTTACGGACTGTATGCTTCAGCGCGGTGCCTCAAGGGTTTACTGTGTGGACGTGGGCTACGGTCAGCTTGCCTGGAAGCTTCGCAGTGACGAAAGGGTAATAAACCTTGAAAGAACCAACGTAAGATATATTACTGAGGAGCAGATTCCCGAGAAAACCGATTTTTCATCAATTGACGTATCCTTTATTTCGCTCTGCCTTGTGCTTCCCAAGGTTTACGAGCTGCTTTCGGACACGGGTGAGTGCGTAGCCCTTATAAAGCCTCAGTTTGAGGCAGGCAGAGAAAAGGTCGGCAAAAAGGGTGTCGTAAGAGAAAAAAGCACCCATGTTGAGGTTGTTGAAAAGATAATTGATTTTGCCAAGGAGCTTGGCTTTACCGTTATGGGACTTGATTTTTCTCCCATAAAGGGCCCCGAGGGTAATATTGAATATCTCCTTTACATATCAAAGGTAAAGGGTGAGCACGCTGAAATATCAGCCGCCGCAACGGTTGACGCTTCGCATTCGGAGCTTGATAAATAAGGGGGAGCTTTATGAAAATTGCAGTTATCCCGAATCTTACACGGCATAAGGCGAGAGAGGTCACTCTGTCCCTTTGCAGTGAGCTTGAAAATCAGGGAATTGAATTCAGCTTCTCAGATAATCTCAGAGATGAGCTTCCCGAAATTCCCGTGAAGCATTTTGAAAATAGTGAGGACTATATAAAAAATTCCGATATCGTTATATCTGTAGGTGGTGACGGCTCAATGCTTCGTGCCGCAAAGGCAGCTGCCGCAGAGAATAAAAACGTTCTCGGAATAAATGCAGGAAGACTTGCATATCTGTGCGGTCTTGATAAAAACGAGCTTTCCCTGCTGTCCCTTCTCAAGGAGGGAAGGTACACCGTACAGAACCGTATGATGCTGAAGGTTACAGTGCTTAAAAACGGCAATACGGTCTACGAGGATCTGTGCCTTAACGATGCAGTATTTTCAAGAGGTGCCGATTTAAGGCTTATTGACCTCAACGTAAAAACGGGCGGAAGAGATATTGCGGATTACCTTGCAGACGGTGCTATTTTCGCCACTCCCACGGGGTCTACGGCATATTCAATGTCGTCGGGCGGTTCTATTGTGGAGCCCACCCTTGAAGCAATTCTGCTGACTCCCATCTGTCCCCATTCTCTTGCGGTTAGACCCTATATCTTTTCGGGCAATGCGGAGTTTGAGGTTACAGTAAAAACGGTTGATGACGGTGCAGACAGGGTAAATCTCTTCTGTGACGGCAAGGATGCAGTGCTCATAGACGGTGACTGTGTGGTAAAAATCGAAAAGGCACACACAAAATCAGGCTTTATTTCCATAAAAACAGATAATTTTATAGATGTACTCAATAAAAAACTGGAAAAACAAAGGTGAGGATGTTTTATGAAGAAGAACAGACAGGCAATAATTGCAAAGCTTATTGAGGAGAATGTAATAAGCACTCAGGAGGACCTTCTTGCACGCCTTCTTGAGGCAGGGGTAAACGTTACTCAGGCAACTGTTTCCCGTGACATAAAGGAAATGCATATTGTAAAACACCCTGCGTCCTCAGGGGAATATAAATACTGTCTTCCCGCATCGGGTCCCGAGGAAAACAGCGGAAAATATATGTCAATTCTCATCGGCTCCGCCGTATGCACGGATATTGCTATGAATACCGTTGTTCTCAAATGCCACGTGGGTACAGCACAGGCTGCCTGTGCCGCTCTTGATTCAATGGGTCTTCAGAATGTTGCAGGAACACTTGCAGGTGACGATACAATCTTTGTTCTTTGCTATTCCGAGGAAGCCGCTGTAAAAATCAAAAGAAAACTTGATTCACTGCTCGGATTTTAATTATGCTTAAAACGCTCAATATTGAAAACATCGCAATAATAGAAAAAGCCTCCGCTGAATTTTCACGGGGGCTGAATATACTTACGGGTGAAACGGGTGCAGGTAAGAGTATTCTTATCGACTCCATAAACGCCGTAACGGGTGAAAAAACCTCCCGTGAGCTTATAAGAACGGGTGAGGATTTTGCAGAGGTCACTGCCTTTTTCGAGGATATTTCCGAGGACGTGAAGGAAAAGCTTCTTGAAAACGGACTGCCCTCGGAGGAGGACGGAACGCTTCTTCTCAAAAGAAGGCTTTTCCGTGACGGTAAGAATGCCTGCCATATAAACGGCTCATCCGTTACCGTGTCAATGCTCAGAAGCATTGGTATGAGCCTTATAAACATTCACGGACAGCGAGATTCCCAGTCTCTTCTTGACAGTGAAAGGCATATCGATTTTCTTGATGCCTTTGCAGGAAACGACGCTTTTCTTGCGGCATATTACGAAAGCTTCTGTAAGCTGCAGGAGATAAAGGCTGAAATCAGAAAATTATCCCTTGACGAGGCCTATAAGGAGCGTCAGACGGATTTACTTACCTATCAGATAAACGAGCTTCAGAATGCAGAAATCACCGTAGGTGAAAGGGAAGCTCTTACGAAAAAGAAAAATATTCTCAATAACTCCAAAAAGCTTTCCGATGCCCTGAGAAATGCATTTACAATGCTTTGCGGTGACGGTGATTCTGAGGGTGCGGATTCTCTCGTAAGGGGTGCGGTGTCCCGTATTTCTGCCGTTTCATCCCTTGCAAAGGGTCTTGATTCTCTTACAGACAAGCTCGGTGAAGCCAACGCATATATCGAGGACTGTGCAGGCGCAATTGACGACGTGTTAAGACAGCTTGACGGTATGGATGCGGATATTGATGCTATAGAGGAAAGGCTCGACGTTATATATAAGCTTTCCAAGAAATACGGCGCGACTGAGGAGGAAATGCTCCGCTTCCTTGAAAATGCGAAGGAAGAGCTGCAGTCAATTGAATCCTCCGATGAAAGACTCGAGGAGCTGCAGGTTGAATATGCGGAAACTCTGGAATACTGCTACGAAAAGGCGGATATCCTTTCTCAGAGAAGACAGGATTATGCAGAAAAAATTGCCGAAGCCGTACAGAAGGAGCTGAGCTTTCTTGATATGCCGTCCTGCCGTTTCGTTGTAAAAAGGGAAGAGTGCGAGCTTTGTGAAAGGGGAAAGGACAGCGTAGAATTTCTTATTTCCGCAAACCCCGGTGAGGAGCCGAAGCCCCTCGGTAAGGTAGCCTCGGGCGGTGAGCTTTCCCGAATAATGCTGGCTCTCAAAAACGTTCTTCACAAGGCAGGGGGAGTTGATACCCTTATATTTGACGAAATTGATACGGGTGTCAGCGGTTCTGCGGCAAAGCGTATTGCAATAAAGCTTTCGGAGGTGTCCGACAGCTCACAGATTCTGTGTATCACGCATCTTCCGCAGTTAGCCGCCTTTGCCGACAGTCATAAATTCCTTTATAAGGAAGTCCGTGACGGAAAAACCTACACGAGCATAAAGGAGCTTTCTGAGGCTGAAAGACCGAGGGAGCTTGCAAGAATGACAAACGGAAATGAAATTTCCGATATTCACCTGAAGGCCGCGGCAGAGCTGATTTCAGCCGCTGATGCGGAAAAACTCAGAAAGGGGAGAGGATAATGAAGCTTTATATAAAGCAGAAGGTTTTTTCTTTTAAGGATAAGTTCAATATCTATGATGAACGCGGAGAAATAAAATACACTGCAGAGGGTGAAATTTTTACTCTCGGCAAAAAGCTTCATATAAAGGATATGAACGGCAGGGAAGTCATTTTTATAAAGCAGAGACTTCTTACCTTCCTTCCGAAATATGAAATTTCAATTAATGAGTCTGCTCCCGTTGAAATTGTAAAGAATTTCACCCTGTTAAAGCACGCTTACACAATTTCCGAATGGGATATTACGATAAAGGGAGATTTCTTTGCCCACGAATATGAGGTAATGAGAAACGGTGACGAAATCGCTCACCTTTCAAAGGAATGGTTCACGTGGGGGGACACCTACGCAATAAATATTGCGGACGTGCGGGATGAACTTATGGCTCTCGCATCAATTCTTGTTGTAGACTGCTGTATGGAGGCACAGAACAATGCAAAACACTCTTAAATTCAATAAAAACGGAAAATTCGTTCTTATGCAGGTGGCAGACCCTCAGGATCTTCACTTCGTAAGACATACGATGGTAAAAATGCTCAATAAGGCTTACGATACCGTAAAGCCCGATTTCGTTGTGTTTGCAGGCGATAATATCCTCGGCAATCACCTTAAGGATGCACGCTTCGGCTCCCGTGTCGTTGTGCATACAAAGGAAAAGGAATATGAAAGAATGGTTACTGCCATCGGTCATATCTGTAAGCCTCTTGAGGAAAGAAAAATTCCCTTCACAATGATTTACGGTAACCACGACGACGTAAATATGATGACAAAGGAAGAGCAGGCAGATATCTACCGTTCATATTCTATGTGCATAGGTCTTGACAACCCCGACAAGTCCGTTGACGTTGACACATTTAATCTTCCCTTATATTCCTCTGACGGAGAAAAAAAGCTTTTCAATCTGTGGATGATTGACTGTGCAGGTGAAAACAAGGAAACAAAGAAATGCTACGAGGCAGTTCTTCCCGAAACTATTGAATGGTACAAAAAGAAGAGTGCCGAGCTTCGTGAGGAAAACGGCGGAAAGCCCCTTCCTTCTCTTATGTTCCAGCATATTCCCATGCCCGAAAGTGCATCCCTGCAGATTGAGTGCGACAAGGATGACCCCAAGGCAATTCCCTTCTATGAAAAGGGTGAGCTTGTAAAATACGTAAAGCTTGACCCCGAAAGAGCACACGGTCACCTCGGTGAGCAGATGTGCGTGCTTCACGAGAATTACGGACAGCTTGAGGCTTTGCAGGAAATGGGTGACGTCAAGGCTGTGGTATATGCCCACGACCACCTCAATAACTTTATAGGTGAGCACGACGGCATAAGAGTGATTCAGACCTCCTGCGCATCCTTCCGTTGCTACGGCAACCATTTAAGAGGTGTAAGAGTATTTGAATTTGATGAAAATGATCCCGAAAACTTCAAGACATATAATCTTACATACTGGGATCTCTGCGGAGATAATCTTGTAAGCAGAGCCGCACATCTCTGGGATGCAGACGAATGTGAGGAAACAAAAATTAAGCTTCTCATCGGTGCAGGTGCCGCAGCCGTTATCGGTACGGGTGCCGCTGTTGCCGCTCATTTGATAAAGAGGAAAAAATAATGGATAATCTTTTTGAAAAACAGCTCACTTCAACTAATGTTTTCAAGGGCGTGCTTCTTGACGTTTACTGTGATGATATTGAGCTGCCCAACGGCAAAAATGCAAAAAGGGAATACGTAAAGCACGTGGGTGCCGCCTGCGTTGTGCCCGTTGACAGTGACGGTAATATTATAATTGAAAAGCAGTTCCGTTACCCCTTCCGTAAGGTGCTTACGGAAATTCCTGCAGGAAAGCTCGATTCAAAGGAGGAGCCTCACCTCGAGGCGGCTCTTCGTGAGCTAAGAGAGGAAACGGGCTTTACCGCTGAAAAAATGGTGTATCTCGGTGAATTTCTTCCCACCTGCGCCTATTCCGACGAGGTGATTCACATGTACCTTGCCACGGGTCTTACAAAGGGTGAGCAGCAGCTTGACGAGGATGAATTCGTCGGTGTTGAAAAAATGCCCCTTAATGAAGCCGTGAAGGAAATTATGGTAGGAAATATAACCGACGGCAAAACCCAGACAGCAATCTTAAAGGCATATCTTTATCTGAATAATAAATAAAAAAACGGTGCAGGCTTACTTTTTACGGTAAATCTGCACCTGATTTTTTTGTAACAGCAGTTTTTTATTCTTCGGAAATGAATTTCTTTGCAAGGGTTGTATAGCCCATGGCGTTCATTTTGTTACCCATAATCTGCTGAGGGGACAATTCCTTTACTACGGTTGCGGGAACGCCTGCCACAAGGGAGTTGGGGGGAACCACTGTTTTTGCCGTAACAACGGCACCTGCGGCAACAATTGAATTCTCACCTATAACCGCACCGTCAAGCACAACGCTGCCCATACCGATAAGAGCATTGTCACCGATTGTGGCACCGTGAACAAGGGCATTGTGACCTACCGTTACACCGTTTCCTATAACGGTTGCATCCTTCATGCCTACGTGTACGGTTGCATTATCCTGAATATTTGAGTTTTCACCGATTGTAATGGAGCACATATCTCCTCTTAAAACGGCACTGTACCATACGGAGCTTCCCTTGCCGATGGTAATGTTTCCGATTATTGCGGCATTTTCTGCAACGAAAACGCTTTCGTCAATTACGGGAGCCTTGCCTGAGAATGATTTTATCATAATTCTTCCCTCTTTCAGCTTTTTTTATATTTTACCACAAAATAAATATATAATCAATAATACAGATTTTACGTTAATGTGGGAAAATCGGCAAAATTCTTGACTTGACCGCTTTTTTATTTTAATATATTAATAATATAATCCGGAGGAGAATTGCAATGAAAATTATACTTGTCGGCGCAGGTTCCATAGGCGGTACAACCGCTACAATGCTCAAGGAAAAGGGCTATGATATTGAAATTGTAGAAGCAAACCACGAAAGAGCTGAAAAAATCAGAAACGAGGGTCTTACACTTACGGGCGCACTGGGAAATCATACGCAGAGGTTTACCGTTTATGAAAGCATAGACGAGCTGACTGAAAGCTATGACGTGTGCATTATTGCAACAAAGTATTTTGCACTGGCAACTGTTGCGGAAAAAATGCTTCCCCACGTAAAGGAAGACGGTATATTTATGTCAATGCAGAACGGTATCTGCACAAAGATTCTTTCCGACGTTGTAGGAACGGACAAGGCAGCAGGCTGTATGATCGGCTTCGGTGCTACAATGCTTCCGAGCGGTGACGTAAATGTAACCTCAGGCGGTGAGCTTAAAATCGGCCGTGTAAACGGCAAGATTGACAGCAAAATCACAGAGCTCGGTGATGTTTACAAGGCTCTTCTTCCCACAAAGGTTGTTGATAATATTGATGCTCAGCTTTACTCAAAGCTTATCATCAATTCCTGCATAAACTCCATTGCCGCACTTACGGGTGAGTGTGTGGGCGTTATGCTTTCAGCAGATGCCGCAAAGTCCATCTTCCTTGAAATCGCAAGAGAAGCAACCTACGTTTCAAAGAAAATGGGTCTTAAGGTGCCTCCCTATGCAACGGTTCTCAATTATAATCTCCTTCTTCTTTCCGATGCAAACTGGTTCAACACCATTGCAAAGCTGCTTGTAACGATTGTAGGTAAGAAGTTCGGTGACGTCCGTCCCTCAACTCTTCAGTCCCTTGACAGAGGCGAAAAGACCGAAATCGATATCTTCAACGGCTACATTGTAAAAATGGGTAAGGAATACGGTGTTCCCACACCCGTTAACGAGCAGATTTATAACTTCATCAAGAGAATCGAAAACGGTGAAGACAAGTCCTCAATGGATAACCTCAAGAAAATCAAATTCTGATTTACATTTCCGCATTAAACAAGGTTTAGTGCGGATATTTTACGGAGAAGCACTATGGTTAAATTCAATAAAAACGGAAAATTAAAGGTAATGCACATTACCGACACACATATTCAGGACGGAAATGCGCCTGCAACCTTATGGCTTATTGAAAAGGCCTGTGAGCGTGAAATGCCCGATATTGCTGTTATCACGGGAGATAATGTGCACAACTACGATGAAGCAGAAAGAACAAAGGCCTATATTGATAAGCTTATGGGGATTTTCACAAGGCTCGGCATTGCTGCCGCAGTTACCTTCGGAAATCACGATTCCGAGGTAGGTGCTATGTCACGTGAGGAACTGATGGAATACTACAGTGCCTTTCCCTGCCACGTAAAAAACGACAGGGGAGAAAAGCCCTTCAGTTGGGGTACCTACAACGTGCCCGTTATGTCCTCAGACGAAAAGACGGTTAAATATAATCTCTGGGTATTCGATTCCGGTGACTACGACGGTAAGGGTCATTACGGCTGTATGAGTGCCGAGGACGTGCAGTGGTACAGAAAAAGAAGTGATGAGCTGACAGCTGAAAACGGCGGAAGGCCCCTTCCTTCCTTAGGCTTTCAGCATATGATTGTTCCCGAGGTTTACGACGTGCTTACAAGGTGCAGTAAAAGAAAGCTTTACTCCTTCGAGCACATAGTAAACAAGGGTGAATACTATATGTTCTCCCCAAAAGAGGTGAATTTCGGAACCCTTAACGAAACACCCTGCTCGGGCGGTATCAACTTCGGTCAGTTTGATGCCATGGTTCAAAAGGGCGACGTGCTTGCAGTTTTCTCGGGGCACGACCATACGAATGCCTTCGGTGTCAGAAATCAGGGCATTGATATTGTGAATTCCTTAAGCACAAGAAGTGAAACAGACCGTTTTTCATCACAGTACGGCTACAGAATAATTGAGGTAGACGAAAAGGACACTTCGAAGTACACCACCCGTGTTGAACGCTGGTATAATATGTTCACTCTTTCCGATATTAAAAAGATAAATGCAAGCGGTGATACCTACGGTGCAGAAATCGCAAAGGGTGTGAAATTCAGAGGCTACATTCAGCGCTTCCATACCTTCACCGGCAGAACCTTCTGCCACATAGTCACCGGCAGAAAAAATACATATAAGCACTAAAAAATAAAGACGTCAGGAAGTATTTTTTTTCTTTCTGATGTCTTTTTTTTGTGTTTATTGGTCAGAAACAGTGTTTTTTGTGCAAAAAATGTTGACGTCTCAGAAAAATGAATATATAATTGAATCACCAAATTAAAAAAGAAGGTGGGTTATTTATGTTTTGTAAGAATTGTGGCGCAGAGCATCTTCCTGAGGCAATTTTTTGTCCGGCTTGCGGAACAGCACTCCGTGAACAGCCGGTCGGTCAGGCGGTACAGCAGTCGGCAGGCCCTGAAAGACAGCTTAAAACAAACAGAAGCTTTATAAAAATCTTATTGCTTTCATTTGTTACCTTCGGTATTTATGCCCTTATTACATACGGTAAGATTACCAACGAGGTAAATCTTGTCTGCTCACGTTATGACGGTAAGAAGTCGATGAACTATTATCTTCTTGCCTTCATTGTTTCACCCCTTACCTGCGGTATTGCATCAATCGTATGGATGCACAATATCTGCAACAGAATCGGCAACGAGCTCAGTCGCAGACAGGTTGCTTACAGCTTCGGAGCAAAAGATTTCTGGCTTTGGTGTATTCTTGGTTCTTTCATCCTTATCGGGCCCTTTGTGTTTATTCACAAATTCTTCAAGGCAGTAAATCTTATGAACGAGAATTACAATCACTTTGGTTGATTCCGGAGATTCTTTCTGTTGATAAAAAAGGGATAGCTATATGAATATTGTTATGTTAGTGCTCGTATTTATTGCGTCTTTTGTAATTGCCATTCCTTTGTCCGGTGTTTTTGCTGATTCGACTTATAATTTTGCTCAACTGGCTGCTGCTGTTTCTTTTGCAAATACCGTTCTTCTTATTGCCGGTATCAATATGGCGGTAAAAAGACTTGATGTAATTATAAAAGACTTAAAGCTTCTGAAAGAAAAAGACAAAAAAGAGGCAAAAGAAAAGAACAAAACAGAATAAATAAAAAGCAGGCACAAAACTATTTTTCAGATAGCTTTGTGCCTGTTTCTTTGTTTTTATAAAATTTTCAGAATCTCGGGATTCTCGTTTATGTTTGTTTTCCTGAAATTGTCGTTTACATCGTAGAAATAGCAGTCGCCGTCCTCGTTGCCGGAGACGGTGTAATACACCCCGTCATTTATGCAAAATCCTGCGCCGTTATCACAGGCGATACCCGAAAGATTTTTGCCGATAATTGCCTTTTCGAAGCTCTGCCAGTATTCGCTCTGATAGTGAGGGCAGTTTATATAGGGGATAATATCAAGGCACTTTATAAAGGCGAATTCATTATTTTCAAGACAGTCGTCATAGCCTTCCGTAAACCAGCACATAGCCCCCGAGGATGTGCCCGAAAGCACAGTACCTTTTTCGTATGCTTCCAGTAAATATTTATCTGCCTTTGTCTTAGTCCAGGTGTCCATTAAGAACTTAAGATTTCCGCCCTGCACGAAAATTCCGTCAGCAGAAAGAATCTTTTCCTTTATAAGCTCTTGCGTTACGTCCTCGTGAGTGAGGAAAAGAATATCTGCCGTACAGCCGTATTTCATAAAGCAGAGCATTACGTCGTCATTTTCGTCCATATTGTCAAAGCTTGCCGTGGGAATAAAAAGAAAATGCGGATTTTTCTTTCCCGTAAGAGAAATAATATGCTCGGTTACGTTATCCATTTCACCGTTATCAAAGCGTCCGCCGCCGAGAGCCACTATTTTACCCATTCTGCCACCTCATACGTAGTAATTTATAAGTGAATAAATAATTGCAATAATAAGAGAGGGGAGCATATTTCCCACTCTGAATTTTTTGCCGAAGCAGATGTTTATGCCTACGCAGAAAATAAGCACGTTGCCCACAAGTGACATATCTGCAATTACCGAACCCACAGAAAACAGCGGCTCGGCAAATTTTGAAAGTGCCGTAATTGTACCCTGAAAAATACCGATGGGGATAAATGCAAAGATGCATCCCTTGCCGAGAGTTGAGGTCATTACGATTACAATAAGAAAATCAAGCAGAGCCTTAGCAAAAAGCGTTGCAGGATCACGGTTTATTCCGTCCTCAATTGCACCTACAACAGCCATAGCTCCCACGCAGATTATAAGGGAGGTGTTGACAAATGCCCCCACAAAGCCCCCGTCCTCTGTGGCGTGAGCCTTTATTTTAAGCCATTTCCCGAATTTGTCGAGTCTGTCTTCAATTTTTATAAGCTCACCGAGAAGCGTGCCGATAATAAGTGAAATTATCATCATAAGCGCCTTGTCGGTTGAAAGCGTGCCGTCAGCTTCTATTTTCAGAAGTCCCGAAAGCGCTCCCGAAATACCGATAAAAATAACAGCAACACCAGCAGTTTTCATAAGTGAATCACGGATGTCGGACTTTATTTTCTTTCCGAAAACAAGACCTGCAATTCCTCCGAGTATAACGGCAATTATATTAACGATAGTACCAATTCCGGGCATAATTTTTATTACTCTTCCTTTTTCATAATTTATTAATGAATATATCACAAAAAAATTAACTAATCAACACAAATAAATAAAACATTACACAATTGACTATATTTTTCAGTTGTGATATCATATAAGGAAAAGTAAGGATTAAAGGAGAGATTTTTATGGCTTTTTATTACAGTGAACCTTCACATACCTTCAGCGAATATCTTTTAGTTCCCGGCTATACAGATGAAAACTGTGTACCCTCAAACGTTTCGCTTAAAACTCCTCTTGTGAAGTTCAGAAAGGGTGAAGAACCCGCAATTTCACTTAACATTCCTATGATTTCCGCTATTATGCAGTCCGTATCAAACGATACTCTTGCTATTGCTCTTGCAAAAGAAGGCGGTATGTCATTCATCTACGGTTCACAGACTATTGAAGACGAAGCAGCAATGGTTGCCCGTGTAAAGAATTATAAGGCAGGCTTTGTTGTAAGTGCCTCCAACCTTACTCCCGATAACACTCTTCAGGATGTTGTTGAGCTTAAAGAGCTCAACGGCTTCTCAACAGTTGCTATTACTGATGACGGAACAGCAAACGGCAAGCTTTTAGGTATTGTTACATCCCGTGACTACAGAGTCAGCCGTATGAGCCCCGACCTCAAGGTCAAGGAGTTTATGACTCCCGTTGAAAAGCTCATCACTGCTCCCGCAGAAACAACTCTCAAGGAAGCAAACGACATCATCTGGGACAACAAGCTCAACTCTCTTCCCATTGTTGATAAGGCAGGAAACCTTATGTACTTCGTATTCCGTAAGGACTATTCCCGTCATAAGAACAATCCCAACGAGCTTCTTGACAGCGATAAGAGATATATGGTTGGTGCAGGTATCAACACACGTGACTTTGCAGATCGTGTTCCCGCTCTTGTTGAAGCAGGTGCTGACGTGCTTTGTATCGACTCCTCAGAGGGCTATTCCTGGTGGCAGGCTAACACAATCAAGTGGATCCGTGAAAACTACGGTGACACAGTAAAGCTAGCCCCAGGTAACGTTGTTGATAAGGAACGCTTCCTTTTCCTTGCAGAGGCAGGCGCAGACTTCATCAAGGTAGGTATCGGCGGCGGCTCAATCTGTATCACCCGTGAAACAAAGGGTATCGGCAGAGGTCAGGCTACAGCTATTATCGACGTTGCAAAGGCAAGAGACGAATACTACGAAAAGACAGGTGTTTATATTCCCATCTGCTCCGACGGCGGTATCGTTCACGATTACCACATCACACTTGCTCTCGCAATGGGCTCAGACTTCGTAATGCTCGGCAGATACTTCGCACGCTTTGACGAAAGCCCCACAAACAAGCTTATGGTCAACGGTGCTTACGTTAAGGAATACTGGGGTGAAGGCTCCAACCGTGCACGTAACTGGCAGAGATATGACCTCGGCGGCAGCTCAAAGCTCTCCTTCGAAGAGGGTGTTGACTCCTACGTAACCTATGCAGGTCCTCTTCATGACAACGTTGAAAAGAGCCTTTACAAGGTTAAATCCACAATGTGTAACTGCGGTGCTCTCACTATCCCCGAGCTTCAGGATAAGGCAAAGCTTACACTTGTTTCATCCGTAAGTATCGTAGAGGGCGGCTATCACGACGTTACTCTTCGTACAACCTCAAATTCAAGAAACTGATAAATACAAAAAAGCGATGTGCTTCAAGCACATCGCTTTAACTTTTTTAAGGCGTATTAGTTCTTCCGAGAATATAGTCGGTTGTTGTATTATATAACTGAGCTAAACGAATCAGAATATCAGTAGGAATATCACGTAAGCCGCGTTCATAGCGGTTATATTGCGGTTGTTTCATTCCTAAGTACTCAGCAACTTCTCTTTGCGACATATCGTGGTCTTCACGTAAGTCTCGCAATCTTGGATAAAAATTATCCACATTGACACCATCTTTCATAACCATTTGGTATTGACATCATATCACGGCAGATATATAATAATGTAAATATATAACCGTATGGTTATAATGGAAGGTTGATACAAATGAACAGAATTAAATCATTTATTATGGATTTGCTATTTTTTTTAGTTATTCTGTTAATTATACATGGTCTTTGTTCGATTAATTCTGATAGTGAAATTGAAACAGAAAATATAGTTGAAGTTACTGTTGAGAATGCTTCTTCTTCTGAAACAGAGATGATGGTTTGGATACCTACTAAAGGTGGTAAAAAATATCACTGCATGGCTGAATGCAGTCAAATGGGTGGACCTGTTCAAGTTACAGTAACTGAAGCAATTGCAGTAGGATTTAAGCCATGCGGAAAATGCTATTGAAAAAAGACAAAAAATGAAAAGGTTATATCTGTACCGGTGCGGTATTAAGATATAACCTTTTTTTGTTAGTTGATAAAATATTATTTCAATTCAAGTGTTCTTTTGTAAGCAGAAGTTACTGCATTAATTGCGGCACTTCTGAAGCCGCCGTCCTCAAGTGCATGGACACCTGCAATTGTTGTACCTCCGGGGGAGCATACGGCATCCTTTAAGGCACCGGGATGATTTCCCGTTTTCAGCACCATATCGGCAGAGCCCGAAAGCATTTTTGCCGCATACATCATTGCTTTATCTCTCGGCACACCGCATTCAACAGCACCGTCTGCAAGAGCCTCAATGAACATATAAGCGAATGCGGGTCCGCAGCCCGATACCGCACTTGCGGCATCAATTTTATTTTCGTCAATTTTATCAAGAAGACCTGCTCCCGACATGGCATTCACGAAATAATCAACCTGATTGTCCGACACAGCTTCATTACTGCAGTAAAGAATGACGCCTTCACCTATAAGAGCGGGAGTGTTTGGCATAATTCTGATAACGGGCATTTCCTTGCCTGAAAGCGTACAGAGCTTTTCTATGGAGGTGCCTGCCGCCATTGAAACAAGAACAGGGTCACATTCATTGAAAAGGGGAGCGAGGTCTGTGAATAATTCAGAAAGCATCTGAGGCTTTACGCCGATGAAAACGTATTCACTTTCCTTAACAAGGGTATCAAGTGCCGTTACTGTTACGTTTTCATACTTGTTTTCATAGCTTTTTGCTTTGTCTTCAAAAACATCATAAACCGCGAAATTTTCCGATGTGTTGCCGTTTGCGGCGGCTGTGAGTAAAGCACCGCCCATATTACCGGCACCGATAAAACCGAATTTATAAGTCATAGCAGTTCCTCCTTATCTTATCTGTCCGTTACCGGAAATGATATATTTGTAGGTTGTAAGCTCCTTAAGTCCCATAGGACCGCGGGCGTGTAATTTTTGTGTTGAAATACCGATTTCACAGCCAAGTCCGAATTCACCGCCGTCGGTAAATCTTGTTGAAGCGTTGTGATAAACGGAGGAGGAATCAACAAGCGCCGTGAAAAGCTTAGCGTTTTCTTCGTTTTCGGTCACAATGCAGTCAGAATGCTTTGTGGAATGAGCGCTTATGTGGTCAATTGCCTCACTGACGCTGTTTACTGCCTTTACGGCTAAAATATAGTCAAGGAATTCCGTATCGAAATCCTTTTCTCCTGCAGGGGTGCCTTCAATAATTTCACTGCAGTAGCCGTCAAGGCGAAGCTCTACGGGGGGAAGACCTGCATCCTTTCTGTTATCTACCAGTTTTTCTCTTAATTTCGGCAGAAATTCCTTTGCAACGGCCTTGTTGACAAGAATTACCTCGCAGGCGTTACAAACGGAGGGACGGCTTGTTTTGGCGTTGTTTACGATATCGAGAGCCTTGCTGAGGTCAGCGTGCTCGTCAATATATATATGGCATATACCCGTGCCCGTCTGTATGCAGGGGACCTTGGCATTGCTGACGCAGGCAGATATAAGTCCTGCACCGCCTCGGGGAATAAGAAGGTCAACGTATTCTGTTGCGGTCATAAGCTCGTTTGCAGAGTCACGGGAGGTATCCTGAATAAGATTTATGAGATTTTCGGGAAGACCGCACTTCTTAAGTCCCTTTCTCATTGCTTCAAGAATAGCGTTTGAGGAACGAAAGGCCTCTTTTCCCGAACGAAGCACGGATACGTTTCCGCTTTTGAGTGAGAGTGCCGCCGCATCGGAGGTAACGTTGGGACGGGATTCGTAAATCATAGCAACAACGCCCATAGGCACGGAGGTTTTCTTTATTACAAGTCCGTTGGGACGATTTACCGTTTCAAGCACCTCACCTACGGGGTCGGGAAGCTTCACAACGTCACGGATTCCGTCTGCCATTCCCTTGATTCTTTCCGCTGTCAGGGTAAGTCTGTCAATCATTACGGGGCTTATTCTGTCTTTTGAAGCCTCGATATCGAGTGCATTTTCTCTGAGAATATCCTCTGAATTGTCTTCAAGGGCATCTGCCATAGAGAGCAGTGCCTCGTTTTTCTGTTCTGTGGTAAGAGTAAGTATTGTTTTTACCGCTTCTTTTGCAGATTTCAGTATTTCGGTTGTTGTCATTTTGTTTCCCTCTTGCTGATAAATCTTGTTCCTACACTTTTTCCGTCGGCAATATCGTAAAGAATACCGGGATTCTGTCCGTTTGTGATTATCATATCCGTACCGCTTGCAGTACAGATTTCGGCCGCGTGGAGCTTTGTTCTCATACCGCCCGTGCCGAGTGCCGAGCCTGCATCACCGCCGAGGGACATAATTTCATCGGAAATTTCCCTGATTTCGGGGATAAGGGAAGCATCGGGATTCTTATGGGGATCAGCGGTGTAAAGACCGTCGATATCGCTCATAAGAACAAGCAAATCAGCATTTATGCTTTCTGCAACAAGGGCGGAAAGGGTGTCGTTATCACCTACGCTTATTTCGTCCGTTGCAACAGTATCGTTTTCATTGATAATGGGAAGAACGTCAAGCTCAAGGATTCTCATCATTGTGTTTATGAAATTCTGATGTCTGTCCTCGCGACGGAAGTCTGAGCCCGTAAGAAGAATCTGTGCCACTGTATGATTGTATTCCGAGAAAAGCTTGTCGTAGGTGTACATAAGCTCACACTGACCGACTGCCGCCGCAGCCTGCTTGGTGGGAATATCCGAGGGCTTGCCCTTAAGGGAAAGCTTGCCTGCTCCCATGCCAATTGCGCCCGAGGAAACAAGAATAACCTCGTGGCCGCTGTTTTTCAGGTCACTCATAACCTTTACGAGCTCCTCGACTCTTCTTATGTTGAGTCTGCCCGTTGAGTGTGCCAGTGTTGATGTGCCGATTTTTATAACGATTCTCATAATTTCTGCTCCGTGTAGTATTAGTGCTTTACTGTAGTAAATTGATATAATATCTTATTATAACTGTATTTGCAGTCAAGGTCAATATGCTATATATTAAAAAATAAAGAATAAAACAAAACGGATACCGCTCCTTTCGGGAGAGATATCCGCTGAATATCTTTAATTCTGTCAAAATCGGCTGTTGAACGCTTTTTTATGACACAGCCTCAACGAGGATTGATCTTGCGTCTGAACTGTCGATTTTGCCGTTTTTATCAAGATCTCCGACCTTTACCTGAAGAGAGGTAGGCTTGTCGAGGGCGACGGAGAATCTTAAAGCAAGTCTTGAGTCGGAGGCGGAAACCTTACCGTCGAAATCAAGGTCGCCTGCTTCAATAAGACCGCTTTCGAATTTTTCGCCGTTAATGAGGGCAGGGTAGTCAACGTAAAGGCGGTTAAGGTCGATATCCTTGTTTGATGCACCCTTAAGTCTTCCGTCTTCGGTGTACTGCCACATATCAACTCTGCCGTTGTAGCAGCAGACGTCTGTGCCCCATTCTGCAATCCACGCTGAGCGGCCTTCAAAGGTTTCGGGCTTTACGTGGGTCTCTGCAAATGAGCTGCTTACGTAGATACCTGACATATAGCCTGCGGCTTCAATAGTCTTGCAGAATTCGTCAAGCACCATTGAGCAGACCTCTTTACCTGCTTTAAGGTGAGATTTGTCATTGCCGAAGTCTTCCATATCGATATATACGGGAAGGTCAAGCTGACAATTGTTGATTTCGAGAACGTCAAGAGTATACTGAGCTTCTTCAATTGCTTCTGCCTTTGTGAGAGCGTAGCTGAAGAAATATACGCCTATATGCATATCAGCAGCCTTTGCTGCCTTGTAATGCTGGAGGAAGGACTGGTCGGAATAGATTTTTCTGCCGTTAGCAGAGCCTCTTCCGCCGATACGGATGATAACACCCTTGACACCTTCACTCTTGAGCTGCATCCAATCGAGATCGGAGGGAGCCTGAGAGTAGGAGATATCCATTACAAGCCAGTCAACCTCGGGATTGAATTCAACGCTCCAGTTAAGGCTTATCCAGCCTGTAACACCGCCGAAATTCACTTTGCCCCAGTTGTCGTCGGATACCTCAAGAACCTCAATAAGAGTTCCTGCGGGAACTGAACCGATAATTCTGCTGCTTGTGGTGTAATCCTCTCTGATATTCATATCAGATGTAACTCTGTACTGCTTGTTTTCTGAGGGAGTTGCAGGTGTTGAAGGAGTCTGTGTATTTGTGTTGCCCTCATTTTCCTCTGTTGAAGGAGTCTGTGCAGAGGGCTTGTACTCGCTGTATTCAAGTGAAATCCAGCCTGTCTGTCCTTCATAAACTGTTTTTCCCCATACACCCTCAATAGCTGTGATCTGAAGAAGAGTGCCTGCGGGGATTGTGCAGAGAACCGTTGAACCGGGCTCCTTGCGGAAATTCATTATTTCCTTGGTTTCGTATGTGCCTGCCTTGTAGGTCTGTGTTGTAACCGTGCCTTCAAGCTCGATACCTTCGTATCGGGGTGTTGCGAAGCCTGTAATATAATTTGTATACTTTCTGTCTATCTGACGTACTCTGTCAGGACAGTTTCCTTCAATGCAGGTAACGTAGGAAGATGTAGCTTCAAGAACAAAACCGATGTGAGTGATGTTGTTCTGGCTTCTCTGATAAGTGTTTGTGCTGGTGAAGAATACAAGGTCACCCTTTTTGGGGATGTAATTACCGCCGTAAGAAGTGGAAAGGTGGTAAAGTCCCTGTGACTTGAAGTAGTCACGCATTGCTGTGCTTGAAAGATTTGTGGGGATAACACTCTGAGGAATTCCGGTTGTTCTTGCACACCAGGAAACGAATGCTCCGCACCAGGGACCCTGATAGTTAAAGTATGCTCCGTACTTTGAATACTCGTTTGCGCCTTCCGTATAGCCGACCTGAGAAGAAGCCGTTGCCATAATAGCGTCTGCGCCGTTGACCTTTTCTGTTTCGTCTGCACTTGCAATAACTAAACCTGAAAGGCTTAAAGCAAGCGCCAGAACTACACTCAAAGCTCTGAGCATTAAATTTTTATGCATTAAAAAACCTCCGAATATTTGAACATAATTCAAACCATTGATTTTCGCAACACGGCTATTATGCCTTATTTTACATAAAAAAGCAAGTAAAAAATTACAAAAAGTTACAAATTGGAAGCAACTTTGTTAACAATCAATAAAAAAAGGCGGTTTAACACCGCCTTTATGTCAATATGTACAAGGAAATATTTTACAGTTTGTTTATTTCATTCAAAAGCTCTGTAAACAAATCTTCCTCTTTTACTTTCTTGAGAATTTCACCTTTTCTGAAAATAAGACCTTCTCCGTTACCGCCTGCAACACCGATATCAGCCTCTTTTGCTTCACCGGGACCGTTTACGATACAGCCCATAACTGCAACGGTAATGTTCTTATCACAGCCTCTTAATGCTTCCTCAACCTTGCCTGCAAGACCTATAAGGTCAATTTTTGTTCTTCCGCAGGTGGGACAGGAAACAAGATTCACGCCCGTTTTGCGAAGTCCTGCAGCCTTCAGTATATCAAAGCCTGCGTAAACCTCCTTTACGGGAGGTGCCGTAAGGGATACTCTTATGGTGTCACCGATGCCGTCAAGCAGAAGTGAGCCTATTCCCATTGCGGATTTGATAAGGCCCATTCTTTCCGTGCCTGCCTCCGTTACGCCGATGTGAAGAGGGTAGTCGGCTTTTTCAGCCATAAGGCGGTATGCCTTGCAGGTTGTCGTAACGTCTGAGGATTTTATGGAAATCACAATATCGTCAAAATCAAATTTTTCTAAAAGACCTACGTGATAAAGGGCACTTTCAACGAGAGCCTCGGCAACGGGTGCGCCGTATTTTGCAAGAATCTCTTTTTCAACGGAGCCTGAATTTACGCCGATTCTTATGGGCACGCCCCTTCTTTTACATTCGTCCGCAACAGCCTTTACTCTTTCGTCGGAGCCGATGTTGCCGGGGTTGATTCTTATTTTATCAACACCTGCCGCAAGGGATTCGAGTGCCATTCTGTAATCGAAGTGAATATCCGCAACAACGGGAATGCTAACGTTCTCCTTAAGAGCCGCAATTGTTTTCACTGCATTCATATCGGGCACGGTTGCTCTGATTATCTCACAGCCTGCCGCTTCAAGCTCCTTTGCCTGAAGAACGGATGCCTCAATATCTCCCGAGGGCGTGTTGAGCATTGACTGTACTCTTACGGGCGCACCGCCGCCGATAACGAAATCTTTTATTTTTACCTGCTTTTTACTTGCCATTTAAATCATCCCTTTATAAGATTTGCTATATCATTAAAGGTAATAAGTGCCATAAGACCTAAAAGAAGTATAAGTCCTGCTGCGTGGACTATTGCTTCAAATTTCTTGGGTACGGGACGTCTGAAAATAACCTCAATTCCGATAAACAGAAGTCGTCCGCCGTCAAGAGCCGGAAGGGGAAGAAGGTTAACTATACCGATATTCACGGTAATGAAAGCCAGAATGAATATGATTGAAGCGTAATCTGCAGAGCTTACCGCATCGCTTGCGGTGTCTGCCACGATACCGATTGTGCCTACGGGACCCGAAAGCTCATCCATACCGTAATTTCCGCCAAGCATATCAATAAGGCTCAGCCATATCATCTTTGTCATTGAAAGGGTTTCCTTCACGGAGCCGGGAAGGATATTGAGTGCCGATACCTTCTCGCTGCCTACTATAAACGAGCAGTAGCCCTCTTCCATATCGTAATAAACGGGAAGCTCGGTAAACTCGATTTTTTCACCGTCTCTTTTAAGGGTTATGTCGTAATTGCCGTCGTTGTTTCTGTAAAGACAGTAGTAAAGGTCACGGGCAGAGTGTACTCTTGTGCCGTCAATGCTTATAATTTCGTCACCTATGAGAATACCCGTCTCGGCGGTATACATATTTTCCGTAACGTCACTTACAACGGTTGTTGGTACTGTACCGCTGATTCCCAGCATTATGCCGATAAGAACAAGACCGAGCACAATGTTCAGAATTGCACCTGCGGCAATAACGATGAATCTCTTCCATGCCTTCTGATTTCCGAATGCTCTCGGGTCGTCAGAAGCCTCGTCCTCTCCCTCAAGGGACACGAAACCGCCTATGGGAAGAAGTCTTAAAGCATAAAGAGTTTCTCCCTTGCGCTTTTTTAATATGGCAGGGCCCATGCCGATTGAAAATTCATTAACTTTTATCTTGAAAAGCTTTGCAGTGCTGAAATGACCGAATTCGTGAAGTGCAATTATAACTCCGAAAAAGAGAATTGCAAAAAGAATCGGCCATACTTTGCCCCATACGGCGCCTGCCGAAACTGAAAGTGCAAGATTTTGCAAGGAATATCACCCTTTTAAATATTTTATCATATTATTTATATGTGAAAACACAGAAATTATACAGCGTTCAGTACTGCCCGGCGTGCAAGTCTGTCTGTTTCGAAGACATCCTCAAGCGTAAAGTCCTTCTTGTCGGGAGTTACGTCGAAGGCTGTTCTTATAAGTCTTCCGAGATCCAGGAAGCCGATTTTGCCTTCTCTGAAAAGTCGGTTTGCTTCCTCGTTTGCGCTGTTTACCGCTGCAGGATAAAGACCGCCCATTGTTATTGCCTCACGGCAGATGTTAAGACAGTCGAATACCTCGTAATCAGGCTGGAAGAATGTAAGCTTTCCTATTTCCGCAAGCTTTAATTCACCAACGGGAGAAGCGAATCTTTCGGGATAGGTCAGTGCATACTGAATGGGGATTCTCATATCGGGAAGCCCCAGCTGTGCAATAACGGAGTTGTCGTCATATTCCACCATTGAGTGGATAATGCTTTCTCTGTGCACAAGAATATCAATATTTTCGGGTGCTACACCGAAAAGGAAGTGTGCTTCAATAAGCTCGAGTCCCTTGTTGAACATAGAAGCCGAGTCGATTGTGATTTTGGCTCCCATATCCCAGTTGGGATGTCTGAGGGCATCAGCCGCAGTCACGTTTTTCATTTCCTCACGGGTTTTACCGAAAAACGGGCCGCCCGATGCCGTAAGTATAATCTTTTTCAGTGCCTTGTTTGAGGGCTTTCCCTGAAGACACTGGAAAATTGCCGAATGCTCACTGTCAACGGGAAGAATCTCCTTGCCCGTCTTTTTTGCGGCTTCAAGAACGAGATTTCCGCCTGCTACGAGAGCTTCCTTGTTCGCAAGAGCAAGAGTTTTTCCGCTTCGGAGCACGGAAAGTGCGGGACGAAGACCTGCAAGACCTACAATGGAGTCAATAACAGTGTCTGCATCCGTATCGGAGGCGCACATGCATACGCCCTCGGCACCTGAGTAAATCTTTGTTGAGGTGTCCTTACAGCGGAGTCTGAGCTCTGCTGCTGCCGCAACGTCGGAAAGAGCCGCCATTTCGGGCTTGAATTTTCTTATCTGCTCTTCAAGCTTTTTGAAATCACGGTTTGCCGTAAGTGCCGTTACCTTGTAGCCCGCCTTTTCGGCAACATCAAGAGACTGAACGCCGATAGAGCCGGTTGATCCTAAAACTGCAATTTTCTTTTCCATAACTGTTCCTCAATTATAAAGAGAATACGAGAATCAATGAATAAAGCACGGGGAAAACGAAGCAGGAGCTGTCGAAGCGGTCCATAACTCCGCCGTGTCCGGGAAGAAGATTTCCGAAATCCTTGATTCCGTGATGTCTTTTGATTGTTGATGCCGCAAGATCACCGAAGATGCTTATAACTGAAAGGCATACGGAGAAAATAATGATGGCAGGAAGTGTGATTCCCTGAGAAAGGTCAAAGAAGCTTCTGAATACGAAGAATAAAATCACATTTATTACTGCCGTACCTATAACGCCGCCGATTGCACCTTCAATTGTTTTCTTGGGGGAAATAACGGGGGAGAGCTTGTGCTTGCCGAAGAATTTTCCTGCAAAGAATGCGAAGGTATCCGAAAGCCAGCAGCAGAAAAATCCGAAAAGAATAAAGAAAATGCCGTCAGTCTTTATGTACTTATCGGGGAATGCAAGATATAAATCTCTGTAGAGAATTATGCAGGAAAGGGCTGAGGGAACGAATACAGCCGAGCAGAGTGAGCAGGCAACCTGCTCAAATTTGAGCTTTTCGAAATCAAGCACCATTATTATAAGAGAAGCCACAACCACCAGTGTCACAACGGGGAACATGGGGATGCCGAGCTTTTCCTTATACTCAAACCAGAAGGGAAGAGCCGCGGAAATTGCAATGCAAAGACCTCTGAATACGACATTTTTTACTTCAAATACCTTTGTAAGCTCAAATACGCCGATTGCTGCAACCAGTGCGATAAAAACAGAGAAAACAGGGGTATACATTGAAAAAAGCCAGCCTATAACGGCTAAAGCACCTACAACGCCTGTGATAATACGAGTTTTCATAATAAAAATTTCCTTATAATTTAATATCAGGCGGATGGGTAATCATCCGCCCTTATTCTGTGATTGTTCAATAATTTCCGTGAATCAGACACCGCCGAAGCGACGGTTTCTTTTTTCATAGGCTCTTAAAGCCTCGTCAAAGTCATCCTCCGAAAAATCAGGCCAGAGAACGTCGGAATACCAGAATTCAGCATAAGCTGACTGCCACAGCAGGAAGTTTGAGAGTCTCTGCTCACCGCTGGGACGGATAACAAGGTCAACGGGAGGCTGCTCCTCCGTATAAAGACCGCTTCCTATTGTTTCCAATGTTATTTCATCGGGCTTAATTTTACCTGAAAGAACATCCTCGGCAATATTTTTCACGCTGTGAAGAATTTCCTGCTGTCCGCCGTAGTTTACTGCAAGGTTGAGATTGATCTTAGTCATATCCTTCGTTGCATTTTCAAGATAATCCATAGCGGCACGAAGCTCGGGAGTAAGTCGGCTTCTGTCACCGAGGAAACGGAGTCTGATGCCCTTTTCGAGGTTTTCCTGAAGTCTGTCCTCAGCCTCCTGAAGATAGTCTCCGAAAAGTTTCATTATTGCACTGACCTCTTCTTCGGGACGGGACCAGTTTTCTGTAGAAAAGGCATAAAAGGAAATATGCTTTACACCGAGATTACCTGCATATTCACCTATTCTTCTGAAGGTTTTTGCCCCCTCAATGTGACCCATATGACGGGGAAGACCGCGGTTTTTTGCCCATCTTCCGTTGCCGTCCATAATGACGCCTACGTGAGCCGGCAGAATACTGAATTTTTTATCACTCATAATCAGATTTCCATAATTTCTGCTTCTTTTGCGGAAGAAACAGCGTCAACCTGCTTGATGAAATCGTCTGTGATCTTCTGAACCTCACCTTCACCGAACTTGAGGTCGTCTTCGGTGATTTCGGAATTCTTCTTCATAGCCTTGAGCTTTTCAAGAGCATCTCTTCTGATGTTTCTGATAGCAACCTTTGCATTTTCTGCAGTTGCCTTAACGTCCTTTACGAGAGACTTTCTTCTTTCCTCAGTAAGGGGAGGGAATGCAAGACGGATAACTGTACCGTCATTCTGAGGATTGATGCCGATATCGGAAGCCTGAATAGCCTTTTCAATAAGCTTGAGAGCGGATTTGTCCCAGGGCTGGATAACAAGGATTCTTGCTTCTGCAACTGAAACTGCAGCCATCTGATTTACGGGAGTGGGAACACCCCAGTAGTCAACTCTGATGGGATCAAGAACTGCAGGATTTGCTCTGCCTGCACGGATAGAATTATATTCTGAGTTAAGTGCAGAAATGGACTTTGTCATTTTTTCCTTTGCGAATTCAAATACGGTTTTCATTTTGGTTTACCTCCGAAAAAATATTGTAATGAAATTATTTGACTATTGTGCCGATGTTTTCACCGAGAACTGCGCGCCTGATATTCTCGGGATCGTTAAGATTGAAAACAAGAACGGGAAGACGGCTGTTGCCTGCAAGAGCAGCTGCAGTGTTATCCATAACACCGAGGTGCTTTTCAAGTATTTCGTCATAGGTAAGCTCGTCGTACTTTACAGCATCAGCGAACTTGTTGGGGTCCTTATCGTAAACGCCGTCAACGTTCGTAGCCTTGAAGAAAATGTCACATTCGGTTTCAATTGCTCTGAGAGCCGCACCTGAGTCCGTGCTGAAAAGGGGACTTCCCGTGCCGCAGCCGAAAATTACGATTCTGCCGCTTTCCATAAGCTTCACGGCTTCATCCTTGTTGAAGGGAACTGCCATTCTCTGAATGTCGAGAGCGGTCATTACAACAGCGTCGTTTCCTGCCTGAATAAGACCCTCCTGAAGAGCAAGACAGTTGATAACGGTAGCAAGCATACCCATATGGTCTGCTCTCGTTCTGTCCATATCACCGCTGCTTCTGCCTCTCCAGAAATTGCCGCCGCCAACAACGATACCGATCTGCACGCCGAGGTCTGCAACCTCTTTGATTTTTGCACAGATGCCGTTTACCATATCAAAGTTAATGCCGTGTCCCGCTTCACCTGCGAGAACCTCACCGCTTAATTTGAGAAGTATTCTTTTATAAACAGGTTTCATAAAATCCTCCTATAATTTTCCTGATAACCATTTTACCCCAAAAACAACGATATGTAAAGAAAAAAATACAAACTTGACTAATTTTTTATATATGATATAATTTAAATCACTCAGAATAAGGAGTTAATGTTTTATGTTTACCTATGATGAAATAAAGGCAATTCTTGATAATTTTGCAATAGCGGGAAAATTCATTTCCTACGGCCCCATTGACGACGGTCACATCAACGATACCTTCCGTGTAGTTTATAACGTTGACGGCAAGGAAATGTGCCATCTTCTTCAGAGAATCAACACAACTGTTTTCAAAAAGCCCGACGAGCTTATGGCTAACGTTGACTGTGTTACCTCCTTCCTTCGCGACAAAATAATCGCTTCGGGTGGTGACACCGAAAGAGAGGCACTTTACTGCAAGCCCACAAGAACGGGTAAGAAGTATTTTATTGACGACAAGGACAGAGTATGGCGTCTTTACAACTTTGTTGAAAACAGCTATTCCCATAACTCAATCGAAAGTCCCGAGGTTTTCTTCAATGCAGGTAAGGCATTCGGTGAATTCCAGAGACTGCTTGCGGATTTCCCCATTGATAAGCTTTATGAAACGATTCCCGATTTCCACAATACGGGCAAGCGTTACAGAAACCTTGTGAACTCAATCGAGCAGAATCCCAAGGGCAGAGTAAAGTACGTTACTGAAGAAATCAATTTCTGCTATGAGCGTCGCAACGAAACCTATATCCTTACGGGCAAGACTCTTATCGGTGACCTTCCCTTAAGAGTTACACATAACGATACGAAGCTCAATAACATTCTTTTTGATAAGACAACTGATGAACCCATCTGTATCGTTGACCTTGATACCGTTATGCCGGGACTGAGTCTCTACGATTTCGGTGATGCTATCCGTTTCGGTGCAAACACAACCACAGAGGATGACAAGAATCTCAACAACGTGTCACTTGACCTCGGTCTTTACGAGCAGTACGTAAGAGGCTTCCTTACGTCAGCAGGTGAAAGCCTTGTTGCTGAGGAGGTAAGACTTCTTCCCTTCTCCGCAAAGATGATGACTCTCGAATGCGGTATGCGCTTCCTTACCGACTACATTGACGGTGACGTTTATTTCAAGACTCACTATCCCGACCATAACCTTGACCGCTGTCATACACAGTTTGCTCTTGTTGCAGACATTGAAAGAAAGTACAGCGAAATGATGGAAATCACCGCAAGGGCTTACGAGGAAATCTGCGGAAAAACACTTTAATTCAATAAAACCAAAAAGTAGTACCTTGACGGTACGACTTTTTTTTTGCTTCAAGACACAGCGTGTCTTCCTACAGTGTCACTCTTCATTTTTATCTTTTACTTTTTACTTCAATTAAAAGCTTCCTCTTGAGCCGCCGTGGGTTCTGCCTGAGGATGAGCGGTGGGTGGAGCTTCCTCCTCCGAAGGAGCTTCCGCCTCTAGAGCCCGTGTTATTATTCTTGGGCTTGGGTGTTTTCTTTACGTTGCTGTAAAGGAAAACGTCACGCTGACCCGTAAGTCCGAAGCTTCCGGGAATTACGTAATCGGAAGCAGAGGGCTTGCTTTTTACGGTTTTCAGCTGAGATTTAAGGAAATTCGTGTATATGATTGCAATAACAATACCTATGACAACGGAAATAACAAGCCATTTTACAGAGAAGAAATTGGTTTCTGCAGGCTGATAATAATCGTTTTCGTAGCCGTAGTCATAGCCGTAATCGTAATCATAATCATCGTCAGAGGGGATATATACGTTTCCCTCTCCGCCGAAATCGTTGAGATAGGTGTTATAATCATCAAAGATTTCTATGCACTTTTCGTAGTATGCAATAAATGCCGTGGTGTAGCTTCCCTGAGAAAGGTAGGGAACGAAGGCATTTTCAATCTGTAAAAGATTATAGTCCGTAAAGATATCAATTGCCGTGCCGTGGGTTGTGATTGCAAACTCACGGTAGCCCATATCCACAACCAGCATTATGCCGTCGTCGTTGTCACCCCAGCCGAAGCCGTTGTAATCGTAATAATCATCGGCAAATGCAGTGATGTCGTAGCCGTCTGTGGAATTTACCGTAAGGAGGGCAACCTCGCATTCGTAGCCTTCGCTTATCTGCTCGAGCTTGGAGTTGAGTACTTCCTCGTCGTAATCGGGAATAAGGTCTGCAAGGTCGTTTACGAGAGCCGTGCGTCCGCCGTCCTCATAGGTATAAGCAGAAGCCGCAGCAGTAAGGCAGAAAAGCATAAGAACGGACAATAAAATAATAGTAAGTTTTTTCATTTCTTGTCCCTCCTTAACCCATAAACAGATTGTAAAGAACAGTCAGTCCGAAGCCGATAACCGTTCCCACAGCGGCTGATACCACAAAATATTTTTTGTATTTACCCTTGTCAACGGGCAGGTCGCCTACGAATTTTCCCGTCTGTCCGTTCATTGCAAAGGTGAATTTTTCACCGTTGAAGGTGGTATTCAGAAGCCATACGGGATAAAGTGCGTATTTTGAGGAGCCCGAATTCATATTTACGTTACAGCCTGAGGGTAAAACAGTGGTATATCCGCTGACTGTTGAAGCAAGTGCATCTGAGGTGCTCTGCTTTATTCTTTCGTTTGCACGGGCAATGCTGTCTTCAACGCTGACGTCATATTTGTCTGCAAAGAAGCCCGAAAGGTAAGCCGTCTGAAAATCAACCGCCTCGGAGAAATCAAAGGGCTCAATCGATTCCATAAGCTCATCCGCCATTTTCGTGGAGCCGTCGACGGGAATCTTTGAAAATGCCATATTACCGCTTCTGAAAATGGAGAAATGTCTGGTTTCGGTGTAGTTGTAATTGCTGTCACTGTAGTGGCGCACTCTTGTTGCCTTGTACTGTGCACTGCCTGAAACCGATGCATCAAAAAGCCAGAAGGGGACGTAAACACCCTTTATTTCGTCAATGTGATTCTTATCCTTGAAAACAGAGGGAAGAAGCTTTTTGCCCGTTATGTGCTTTTTGTAGTTATCCATAGCCTGCTTTTTATCGAGCTTGAAGGGGATTACGAAATCGGGCTTAAGAAGTCCCTTAAGGTTATCTGTCATAACAACGGGATTGCCGCAGAAGGGACAGCTTGTTGCCGCCGTGGTGGCATCCGTTATGATTTCACCGCTGCAGGAGTTGCAGATATAGCTTTTTATTGCGCCGTCTGCCGCCTCCTCCCAGAGGCTTTCACTGCTGTCATCCCAGTTGAAGCGGTCTTCCTTCGTTTCCTCTTCACTGAGGGCATTGTCAAGCTCCTTAAGAGCCTCTGTATCGTACTCCGTATCACAGTAGGGGCACTTCATCTTCTGAAGCGCCGGATTGAACTCAATTTTTCCTGCGCAGGACGGACAGATATAATCCTGAAGATTTGCCATGGAATCACATCCTTAAAAAGTAGTCATAATAATTTTTTCAGCCAGTAAGCAGGTGTACAGCTCCATGCATGGCAGGCTGAATTAATTTCGGGAGCGTTGTACGGGGATTCAAGCGGATTTTCGGTATTGAAGATTTCAGGACAGCAGTCAAAGCCGGCTTTTACGATTTTTCCCCATTTGTCCTTTATGAAGCTGAGTGCTTCATCCTTAAGCCCTGAATTATAAAGAGCTTCAATATAGTAGTGCATCATATAGGGGGTGCGCATTGTAAGCTCAGTAGGATATTTATTTATTCGGTCAAGTACCTTGACTGCTTCTGTATCGGTCAGAACTCCCGACAGGACTGCCCATATCTGAGAGTGATATGAAATTTGTCCGGAAACAGCTGTAAACAGACCTGTTTTTTTGTCATAGCAGCTGTTAAGAATTTCTGCTGCTTCTTCTATTTCTTTTTTTACCGCTTCTTCGGATTTTCCGAGTATCTCCGATAAGGTCTGCAGCTGCTTCAGTGTGTAAATGTATACACCGAGAAGAGCCGTCGATTTGTCAAGCCCCGGACACCAGTCAATAAAGCAGTTAAGGTCGATTCTTTTTTCTTTCTTGATGAATTTTTTCTTTACCGCTTCAAACTGAGCAAAAGCCACGGAGTAAAGCTCTTCAACAAGAGAAATATCTCCCGTGTTCTTGTACCAGTCGTAAAGGCATGAAATGAAAAACAATGAGTAATCACAGAATACCCATTCATCAACAAAGGGAGGTGAATCGGGGAAAATGCAGGGAGCCACCATTTTATGCTCACCCGTTGCCGAAGCGAAAAGATATATGCATCTCTTTATTAGATTAAGATTTCCGAAAATGCCGTAATCCGTCATTGCCTGAAGCTTGAGATCTCCTATCCACAGTCTGCGGTCGCGCTTGGGCCCGTCCTCAAAAACCTCCTGCTGACATTCCTTAAGAGTTTTTACGGATATACTGTAGATTTCCTTCAGTAAAGCATCCTCCGACGGAGAGGGAGGTGCATTTTTTATGTCAGCTGCAGATACCGCAGTTACGGACAATGCATTGATTTTTACTGTGAAGGATGCGCTGTCCGTTCTTTTTATTTTCAGATAACGGAAGGCATATCTTCTGTCAAGCCTTGCTCTGCATGGGGTAAAAACAAAGGAGCGCTCTTCATTCTGAAGCCAGCCGCTTCCGAGACCGCCTTTGTATTCTTCGGGCTTTGTTTCAGTTTCAAGAGGAAATTCACCGAAGGTAAAATGAAGCCTTACGGGGGAGTCTGTAATTTTTATAAGACCGTCGTTGTCAAGGGAAATATTAAGATATCCTGTAAAATGATCGCCGAAGTCAAAAAGAATTTCTTCTCCGCTTTTTATTTCAACGGGAAAAACGGCATCGGAAATTTTTCTGACTAAAAGCCCCTGAAAGGCATTTTCATCCTTTTCTATAACTGCAGTATTTTTGGGGAATGCTTCAGTCTCAATAAGGGGAGCCTTTAAGTCCGCTGCCTTTTTTCGGAAGGTTTCATTAACAATAACTGCCATAATAAACCTCTTAAAGTGATTTTATTGTGCCCTTGTATTTTTCTATAAAAGCTTCGTTTATGGCGTCGCCGCCGTCAACGTTACTGCTTGAATATACCTCGGGGGTTATGCCTTCAGCGAGCATTATTTTAATTGTGCCTGCCACAACAGCTTGAAGAATTGCGGCACCGACGGACGTGGAGGTGGGGCAGGCCTTTCTGCCGAGCTCGGGGAAAGCAACGGAAGCATCGCCAAGCTCACCCATATTGTCAAGGACGATATCTGCAAGCTCAAAAAGTCTTTTTCCGCTCTTGTGTCTTGATGCACCTGCCTTTGAGTGACTGATGCTTGTAAGTGCAATTACGGTAAGTCCCTTTTCCTTTGCAAGAAGAGCCATATCAACGGGAATTCCGTTTCTGCCGGAGTTTGATGCAATAACGATTACGTCGTCCTTCTTCATATTGTATGAATTGAAAAGAATTTCAGCGTAGCCCTGCAGTCTTTCAATCTCAGTGCTTTTGGATGCGGATTCGTGAAGCATAAGTGAGGTTTCAAGCACGGGCTGAAGCTTTACAAGACCGCCTGCTCTGTAGAAAAGCTCCTCTGCAAGCATATGTGAATGACCCGTACCGAAAAGGAAAATCGTTCTGTCGTTTTTAAGTGCAGCGGCAAAGGCCTCCGAGCACTTATCAATAGCAGGCATCTGCTTTTCCGTAACCTCGGAAAGAATTCTCATTAAATTACTAAAATATTCAGCTGATTTTTTCATTGTCTTTCTCCTGTAATTTTATTCCGAATGCAATACAGTCGGGTGCTTCTTCAAGAAGCTCAAAGCCGTATTTTTTGTAAAAATTAACGCCTTTTTCATTTTTTGCATTTACGCTGAGCACCACGCCCTTCACACCCTTTTCCTTAAGGTGTGAAATGAGGGCATCCATAAGTTTTCTGCCCAGGCCCAGTCTGTGGTGGGTGTAAAGTATATCAATATGAAGATGGGCAGGGTAGTCATCCTTATATTTCTTCTGTACCTCGTTTGCAGTTGAGGCGTAAAATCTGCAGGCTGTGTCCTCTTCGGGGATTCTCGTAAAATATTCCTCGTTGAAAATCTTTATGAATTTATCAAAATCCTCAGCGCAGATTATATATCCTACCGCCTTATCGTTTTCGTCAGCCGCAACAAAGCAGTTGAAGGGCTCTTTTTCTATGTAATAATCACAGTAGGTTGCAAACAGAAAGTTTTTTGTACTTTCCGAGTAATTGTCGGGACCGTCACAGTAAAGGCAGGCATCGTGCACAGCCTCACGGTCGGTTTCTTTATAGGGTCTTATTGTCATATCTCTTCTCCGTTGTTTTCTTTATTACAATATAACATTTTAATATAAAAAATGCAACAAAAACAGGTATAAGAAATGCTCTTATACCTGTAATAACTATTGTGTTAATCGGGAATTGCAGTTTCGTGAGGAACATTTTGCTTAACAGCTGCTAAAAGCTCGTCAATCTTAATAACCTCTATGTTTTCGCCGAGATTGTCTACAAAAATCTGAAGGTCATCGGGGCCTACTGTCCAGGGATGCACGTTTATAACCGTATAGCCGTTTATGGAGCTTATGTCAGCAGATTTGCCGTTAATGATTGCAGCCTGCTCCTTAAGCCAATCCTCTGTTACCTCGTCTGCATTGCCGGTGGGATACCAGAGACTGAAGCCTACACAGATAAAGGGCTTATCGTTTGAAAACATTACTCTGCCCTTGCCGCCTGAATAGTTGTCGGGGTCAAGCTGAAGAATACCGCCCTCAATATTATCGTATCTTGAGAAATATGAGATTCTTTTCTCCATGCTCTTAAAGAAGCTTTTTTCGCTGCCCTTTATTGTGTCAAGGAAGGTCATAATGCCAAGACCTGATTCCTTCATAACAGCCGCGGTGTAATCGGAAAATGCTTCAAGCTCATCAGAGTTCATATGCATAATTCTCGAATAACCGCCGCCTGTGGGACCTGTGATAAAGGTTGTGTTATCTGCAATATCAAGAGTTCTCTTTATGTCAGACTCGGAAATCTCCGTAAGAAGAGGACAGAAGGTCCAGCAGACAGGTTTCTCTTCATTATAGCTCTGCCAGGTGTGGTATTCGTAAAAGCCGTTCTGAATCCACTGTGCATTATCACCGTCGCTGTAAACTATGGAAACATAGTGCTTGTCGGGGTCAAGCTCAACACTTTCGGGAAGTGAGGTGCTGAATTCCTCCTCTGTTGCATCAAAACAGGAAAGGATGCTTAAATTGTAGGAATGGTCAGAGGGAATGACCGTATGACCGTAACGGGATGCTGACTGAGTGAATTTTATTTCATACTGACACCAACCGAAAATGATAGAAGAGGGGGTGAGCTCTCTCATAATTTTATCACGGAAAAGTCTTCCCGTAAAATCGCTGTCCTCTATGTAAATAACAAAAATATTCTGCTGGATTGCAAAATCCCTCATACCTGATGCATAGCTGTAAAGATGAATGAGACTGTCGTTACGGAAGCTGTCCTTGTACTGCTTGTAGAAGGCTTTGAGGTACTTGAGGTCAATTTCATCCTCACTTATATCGGCACACTTTGTAAGCCCGAGTGCAATTGCCGTTTCCTCAAGCTCTGTTGTCACGGGAAGCCAGCCGTTTAAGGTTGCAAGATTCGTTGCGGTGTTGAGCTGTCCGTGGTCGTCGTGGGTCTTGTAAAGAATGTAGCCGCCGTCCTTGATGTATGAGCTGAATTTTTCAATGATTGTTTCAAATTTCCAGGGGTTGCCCTCTTCATCGGTGCGTGACAGTGTGTAGCCTGCCTTTTCCATTTCGGCAAGGGCATAATTGTGAGAGGAAGAGCCGTAATCAATAAAAATTGCAGGCTTTTTACGGGCAACGAGGCCCTGAAGCGCAATGATTGTGTGGCGCTGTGCAATTGAAAGCTCACCTAAGGAAATAACGGTGATTTCGTCTGCAAGCTCGTAATCGTCGAAAATATCCTGAATTTCAGTCAGCTCCTGAGCACTTTTTGCCTCTGGAGCAGCTTTGAGAATTGATGCATCAATTGTGTTGAAAAGAATTGAAAACATCATAACCACAAAAGAGAGTCCGTTAAGTATTTTTACCATAATAATCCCATCCGTTTCTTACTTTTTAATCGAGAGCATCTGCAACTCCGCCGAGAAGTGCGCCTAACATGCCTGCAGTTTTTGTGCCGGCACTTGCAGGGGCAGAGGGAGCAGTTGAGGAAACGGGGAAGCCGCCGATGGTGCTGTCAATGGGGGCAAGAAGCACCTTACCCGTGCCTCTGTAAACGTTTACAAAGCCTTCTCCCGAAGCCGCAGAGCCGATAAGAGTTTTACCTGAGCGCTCCACGGTGAATGATAAGGAATCACTCCATGCAATTGCGAAGCTTCCGTCAACCCTGAGGATATCGTTTTCAAGCGTAACCTCAATAAGCTCCTCCTGAGGACAACGGCATTCAAGCACTGCAATTCCGTTGCCGTCAAGCGCAAGATTGAATAATCCCTCACCGCCGAGCACGGCAGAGGATATATTTGAACGTGCAACCAGCTTCTGTCTTATCGTTGCTTCGCAGGCAAGGAACAGTCCGTCATCAAGAACGACCTTGCCGTTCCAGGAGCTTGTATCAAGAAGAATAAGATGTCTGTAGGTGGGCTCAAGCACAAGCATACCGTTTCCTACGTATTCGGGCTTAATGGCGCTTTCACCTGTTACCTTGCCCTTTACAAGCTTTCCGAGAAAGTCTGATGCGCCCTTTACTCCCGTTGTTGACTTTACGTCACCGACAGTCCACTGCATGGCACCTGCCTGACAGATAACGCCGTTTGTCTTCGAAAGGTCACAGATAACCTGTCTTTTTCTGATGTTCATTTTATCGCAGAAATAAGCGGTAACCGCTGTGGACGGAGAAACACTCAGATCTCTTTTGTACTGAATAACCTGAAAGGGGCCACTTTCTGCAATGATTGAAACGTCATCATTGTTGGTAAAATTGTTAATCTTAAACATTCTGTATCCTCCCTAGGCGGATTTTATCCACATTGTGGTTTATATTAAGAATATCATAATATAATATGGATTTGCAACATATCTTACACAAATTTTAATTTATTCTTTACGGATCTCTGAATGCATTTTTAGAGAAGAGTGAATATGAGGCGGAAAAAAGTGAAGATTATGAAAAACTTAACTTGTTGAAATGGCATTTATATCAACCAAGGTAATAATCATAAAGTATAATAGCAACAGTATAATTGATAAGCAGAGTAGTTTTACATAATGACAATATATCCGTATTTTCAACAGTATCAGAATCGGTGTGAATTATTGTTGGTGGTATAAGGTTATAATCACAGTTATTATCAAAATCAGTCTTTTCTCGCCAGGAAAGAGTGGCGCCGTCAAGCCCATATTTTCTGAACGGAAGTAAATCGTGTTTTCCGGCCGATACAGGACAGTAAAAGTCTACCTCTGTACAATTTCCTATAATTGCTTTTGCTGTTGTGAGCGCATCGCTTGTCGGATTGTTTTCTGCTTTGCGGTATTGATATGTGTCAGTTACCGGTTCGGTGCTTACACATAAGTAATAATCCTTGGCTGACTTTGGTTTTCCGGTCATATCAAGATTAAGTATATATTTATGCCTTTCAATTGATGCAGGAGAATTTTCAGTAGACTGTGAGATATACCAACAATATCTATAGGCTCCGTAATAGCCAATTTCCTCACTGTTCAGAAAACAAAAGCGTATTTCGCATCCGAAATCTGCTCTTGTGCTATTCATAATTCTCGCAATTTCAAGCAAAGAGCTTACGCCTGTCGCATTATCAACTGCACCTTTGCCTTCTTTTGAGGAATCATAATGTGCACAAAGAACAATAATATCGGGATTCTTTACAGCAGTAGGAATTTTAGCATAAATGTTTTTTAGTTCTATTTCGTCAACATAGAATTTGTCATTTACTAAGCTATTTTCGTCAAATCCGTAATCACATAACTTGTTCATTATATATTCTGATGCTTTGTTATTGCTGTCTTTAGAATACCATCTTGAACCGCATTTGTCTGAAATTGAAGTAAGGTTATTTATAATTTCATCTGCATTAGTCAGATTAACAAGAATTTCTGAAAATTCCGTTTGAGAAAGCATATAGTCATCATCACTGAAATTACAAATTTCACAAACAGGTATGTTTTGTAAACTCAAGATATTCCATTTATGACCGAAATATTCACAGTGCGATATTTCTGTATTTTTTATATATCCGCATGCTGCACACGTAAAGACTTTTGTTGCCTTTTCAGTTGGTGTAGGTTCATTTATAAACCTACCACTGTCAAAAATATGTTCAGTTGTCGGAATTTCTCCATCCACAACTATGCCGCAATCACTGCATTTTGCCATATAGCTACCGCAGTCAGTACAGCTTGCAGGCTTCAATTCAGAAAACTCAAAAGAATGTTCCTGTTGGTTTTCAAGCCCGACAGCTGTTCTGAGTATAATTCTTGCATCAGCAGCATCAATTGAGCCGTCATAATTGCAATCGCAATAAATGTATATTTCCGGGGACAATGAATGTAGTCCAACGGCGACTCGTAACACAGCTCTTGCATCGGCTGCTGTTACATTTTCATCAAAATCTGCATCGCCCATTTTGTAAAATAAAAAAATTTCAGGTATTTGTTGGTTCTCTGAAATTATTGTAGCATTAATTGTATCAGGTAAACAGTTTATAAGTAATACAAATAAAATAACCCTAAACAGAACAAATTTAATGAAATGCCTCATTCAATTCACCTCTGTAATCAATTCTATAAAAGACAGCAAAGTTCAACAAGGGACAAACCATTACATCAGTCGATAATATAGGTACTGTGTAATGTTTTGTCCCTTGTTGTTAAAATGAAATAATATTATAATGATATCGGTAAAGGAGGTGTTTTTCAGATGGATGGACAAAGAATTAAGAATCTTAGGCTTCAGTCAGGTATTTCACAAGAAGAACTGGCAAAAAAATTGTGGGTTTCTCGCGATCTTGTTTCAAAATGGGAAACAAACAAACGACGGCCCTCTTACGAAATGGTTGAAGCTATGTCGTTAATTTTTGATGTTAATCCTGAAGATATAGCACCTCTGAATGATACTTTGATTGATGAACTGAATTTATGTATTCCGAACGACTGTATATTAACATCCTTACAAATAGAAGCAGAGTTGAATTCTTTTCTTACTATTCTGGCACCTCGGGAACGTAGCATATTTATTTCCCGCTATTATTACCTTAATGATATATCTGAAATCTGTCAGCAATATAAAATTTCTAAAAACTATGTACGCGTTATTCTTCACCGTAACAGAAAAAAACTAAAAAAGCATTTTGAGGAGGTATCAAAATGACAGGTAAAGATTTATATTATGCAATTTCAGGTATAGATGAAAGATTTCTTACAGAAAGAGAAGAAGAAATCAAGACAGTTAACGACAATATACGAAGCTACAGAGCAATAAAAGTCACAGTCAGTCTTGTTGCTTGTATTTTTCTTGTTATATTTGTGTTTATTTTAGAAAATAAACAAGTTTTAATAACCCCAAATATACCAACTATTATCACAAATACAACAGAAAAAGATGATATTGCATCGCACGGCGGTGACGGTAATCCGATTAAGCTTGAAGCTTCTGCTACAGAACAGATTCCAAAAGAATTGCAGATTAATTCTGATCTTTCGGGTACAGTTAACTATATGACCCGTATTTTTACAGGTGATCAGTATTCAGCGGTTAGCAATACTCCCGCAAAAGCTGAAGAAAGACTAGGTTCATTGAATGCTATTATGTCTTTATCTGAAATTGAAGATTATTCGGTTGAGTATGATATTGACGGTATCTTTCCTTATGTGCAATTCACTGACACAAAAATCACAAGCTTTACATCATATTTTTCTATCGAAAGTGATATTTTTACAAACATAACTGCTGATGTGACAGATGATGACATAATAAATAGTATATGTAAAAACAAATATACAAAAGCAGCGATGCAATTTGTAGGACTTGATGAGAATAGTTTATTTGTTTATCGGGAAAATCTTTTCTTGCGTAGTGAAAATGACGCCAATTCCCGGCCGTTATCCATGCAAACAATAATCCGAATTACAAATTATTCAGATTCTCCGCAAGAGCTTTCATTGAATCTCCAAAGCAATTATATCAAATTCTGGATTACTGAAAATTTCGGCGATAATTCCATTACCGTATCTTCTATATACGGATATTATGTTCCGGATAATTGTAAAAATGAATTAACTGATTATATATCCTATGATAAAGCAATTGAGCTTGCTATACAAAAAGCAGAGAATTTTTCTGCAGAAAAAATTACCATGTGTACAATAACTTATAATCCGGATTTAGAATCAGGTAGATTGATGCCTTTTTACAAATTTTTTTATAAAATAGATAACGAAAATCATACCGTCTGTATTCCATTGGCAAATTAAGAAAATATATGCATTAAGATAGTCTCAAAAACTCTGATGTGACTCTGAAACTGTCTTAAATTTAATATGAGTTAAATTTAAACAAAAAATCCGAACCCTTTTCCTGTTGGGAAAAGTTGGTTCGGATTTTTCTGGTTTGGTGCGGGTGACAGGGGTCGCCGGGTGCTGCGGCTTTGCCTTGCGCCCGATGGCTCGACGACCGCACACTGTGGTGTGCAGTACCCGTCTCACCGCTCTTCGCTAAAAACAGTTCGCCGGACTGTTTTCTTAACGCTCAGACCTTCTTAAGGTTCGACACCTGTCTTCTAAAAAAGCCCGTACCAACCTGAAGGTTAGTACGGACTTTTGGTGCGGGTGACAGGGGTCGAACCTGCATGCTTTTGGCACAAGAACCTAAATCTTGCGTGTCTGCCAATTCCACCACACCCGCGTATATGAAGTAATAAGTAATAGTGAAGAGTGAAGAAGTAAGGAGATTATATATCAAAGCGGAGAAATAAGCAAGGGGGAAACAGAAATTTGTTCCCCCTTGAAATTTTGTTATTAAAACCGAAGCTTATTCTGCCTTTGCAATTGTCTGTGCGAAAGCATCCTCTTCCTTCTTGCCGATGTTGTAGATAAACTTCATTGAAAGGAATGCAACAAGTGAGCCTGCTGCAAGGAGAATGAAGTAGAGGGATTTTACCTTGCCTCCGAAATCTGCAGCCTGAACGGCACCTTCACCCTCAATGAATCCGATAGCGGAAAGACCGAGAGCAACGACTGCCTGACCGATACCCTGAGCCAGCTTACGGAAGAAGGAGTAAAGAGCATAAAGGGAACCTTCCTCGCTCTTGCCGGTCTGTCTGTAGGAAACCTCAATACAGTCTGCGATAATAGCCCATACGGAAATCTGGAAGCCTGCATTACCGAGATTAAGCCCCATAAGACAAACAACGTAAAGAATCATACCCGTTGAATCGGGAGAAATGGGAAGAACAAGAGAAACGATACCTGAGATTGCGCCTACAAGCATTGCGGAAACAATAACGGTCTTCTTGCCGAATTTCTTTGTGAGCTTGCCCATAAATGCCATAAAGATAATCATGGGAGCATAGCTTCCTACCATAGCAAGTCCCATTTTGCCGGTGTCGTGGAAGAAATACTGGAATACCATATTGTTAAGGGACATTGTGGAGTTGAAAAGAGCAACGGAAGCAACGGAAGCAATTGTAGCACCTATCATCGCACGGTTTGTGAAGAAGGACTTTACGGAGGACATAATAGCCTTGAAGCCTACAGCGTTCTGCTCGGAGGTGTGATTTACTCTTTCCTTTACGAGCTTTGTGGTTGCCCAGAAGGCTAAGAGTGCCACAACGCCGAAAACAAGAGCTACGGGAAGAAGTATGGGGCCCTTGAGAATATCAATCTGTTCACCGAGCTCGTTTGTTTTGGTGTCATAAACTACCTTGGGAAGAACCATCATAACGATGATACCGGGAAGAGCGGCACCGATGCTTCTGAAGGTGGAAAGGGAAACCTTCTGCTGAGGGTCATCCGTAATAACGGAATGAAGTGAGCCGTAAGGAACGTTTACCATTGTGTAGGCAATTGACCACAGACAGTATGCGCCGAGGCACCAGATGTATTTGCCCCATCTTGAGAAATCCTGAACGGGTGCAAAAAGCATAACGTTGAAAATAATAAGAGTGATACCGCCGAGAAGAATCCAGGGCATATACTTACTCTTTTTGCCGATTCTCTTTGTGTCAACAAGGTTACCGATGACAATATCGTTTATTGCATCAAAGATTTTTGACAGAAGGATTATGATAGCGTATGCGCCTTCTTCAATGCCGATGTACTGCATGTAGAAAAGCTGCATATAGGTTGATACAAGCTGGAAAGAGAAGTTACAGCCCATATCGCCGAGTGAGTAACCGATTTTGTCAGCCCAGCCGAAGGGACGGACAGCATTTGCGGGTGCTTTTGATGAACTCATAATTTTGTCATCTCCTGATTGATTTTTTTGCAGAAATACTTCGCAGTTCTCTGCATATTGATGTTAGTTTATCCGAAAAAAGAAAAAAAGGCAATAGAATAATTAACTCTGAATATATTTTTTTAATTCTTTTTTCAGTCTTCTGTTCCAGAGAATTTCCCACAAGGGCATTATAAGACCGCCCGAAAGCCTGCAGGAGGCCTCGTTGAGTGCCCCGTAAAAGGTAATTCTGAAATCCGCATCCTCTGATAAGGGATAATGCTTTTTGTAGGTTTCATAAAGGTAAAAGCTGTTGCCCCACATATTCATAAGCTGAAAAAGGTCGTATTCACGGTCTGCATAAGTACAGCCTGCAGGGTCAATGAAGCCGTTGAGCTTCAGCGTTTTCGGGTCTGCCATTACGTTCATTATGTTTATATCTCCGTGAATCAGCACGGACTCGGCATCGGACCTTGCCTTTTGCCTGTAAAGCTCAGTTGCCTTTTCTAAAAGTGCATAGGTTTTCTTTGAATATTTTCCCTTGTCGCAAAGGTCACGAAGCCCCTGCATTTTCGGGATTATATGCTCTTTTTCATAATATTCTGCCCAGCTGTCGTAGGAAGGATTCATAACGGAGCCGAAATTTTCTCCCTTTACGGAATGAATTTCGAGAAGACAGCCGATTACCTCTTCGGCAAAAGCCCTTTTCTTTGCTTCTGACTTAAAAAGATAAGAGGGGGAGAGGACGTTTGTGCCCTCAATGAAGCTCATTCCCATAAGTGCGACACTGCTGTCGGAATACGTAAAATAAATTTCGGGCATTGTGACGGAGGTTTTGTCCGTTATTTCTTTCAGATGAGAAGCTTCATTTTCCATCATTCCCTCAATTCTGAAGGCCTTGACCACGATGGTCTTGTGAGAAAGCGTACAGCTGAAGGCTTTTCCGTTGGAGCCGCCGCCGATGAATTTTATTCCGAGGGTATCTTCTCCCATGAATTCCTTGATTTTTGCGGGAATGATTTCAAGCAGTGCTTTATTGTCGATTGTCAGTGCCATAACAGCCTCCTTACGGAATTATTATGTGGTTTCTGCCTGTTTCAAGAAGGTAATCTCCGCTTCTGAGTATATCTGCAATGTCAAAGGATTCCTCGGGGAGTGTTTTTGAAAGTATAGCCGAAACACCCTCGTGCTTTCTGTTTACGTGATGGAAATCTGAGCCTGCCGTTACGATTGAATAGTTGTTTTCCATAGCATAAACTGCGGCAAGACCGATTTTTGAGTTGTGATTGGGATGAAGATTGAAAACCTCAATACCGTCAAGAATTGCAGGGTCAACTCTTTCCATACCCTGACGGAAGGGATGTGCCTGAAGAAATACGCTGTCGGGCATACTGTAAACCCTTCTGAAATTTTCAACGCCTAAGGGGAGAAGGTCGTATATCTCCTCCATCATTTTTTTTGTGACACCGTATATAAGGTAGTCGTTATCATTTTCCGTAAAGCGGATTTCCGCCGCAAGAATTACCTTTATTCCCAGCTCCTCGCCCTTTTTACGGGCATTCTCGAAATCTCCGAAGAAGCGGTCGATAACCGTCTGCTTGTCACTGTCCTGATAGCAGAAGGAAAAATGATTTGCTATAGTCACGGCATCATAGCCGAGATTTTTATAAATTTCAACAACGTCCCCGGGAGCAACCTCCGAGCAGGAGCTTGCAGGTGAGGTGTGAGCGTGAAGCTCCGTGCGGTAGCAGTATTCCTTCAGTAATTCATTTTTAAGTGCCTTGATATCCATGTTTTCTCATCTCTCTGTTTTTATTGTTTTATGCCATTGTTTCAAGCATTTCAATTGTTACTTCATAATCGGTTTTTTCGCCTGCGATGAATTTTTGGAATTCATCAAGCTGATATTCACCCATTCTCTTTACCTCGTCACCGTAGCTTCCTGCAATATGGGGAGTGAGTATGCAGTTGGAAAGTCCGTAGAAGGGATGTCCCTTTTCGGGCGGCTCGGGGCAGGTTACGTCAAGAATTGCGGTAATATCCTCTCTTTCGGAAAGGACCTCGCAAAGCTCTTCTTCAACAACCTGAGCGCCTCTTCCCGTATTTATAAAGGTTGCATACTGCCTCATTGACGAAAAATGCTCTTTTTTCAGGATGCCCTTGGTCTGCCCGTTGTTTGCAAGGTGATTTGAAACAACAAAGCAGGTGCTGAAAATTTCACTGAGGGAGCATTTCGTAACACCGAGAGCCTCTGCTTTTTCATCGCTTAAAAACGGGTCGAAAACCTTCACGGAAATTCTGTATGCCTTCAGCATTCCGGCAACAAGTGAGCCTATCATTCCGGCTCCGATTATTCCCACTGCCTCGCCGAAGGTGCCGGGATAGCACTCCTTGAGTGCAGTTGCCGTCTGTAATTCTCCCGAGCTCTGATAGCGTGACAGTGCGAAAAAGCCCTTGTTGGCAAGAATAATCTGTGCAACGGTATATTCCGCAACGGGCACTGCGTTTGCAGCCCATGATGAAAATACCTTTACACCGCAGTTGAGAAAGGGGCGTGCAAAAAACTGCACTGAGCCTGCGCCGTAAAATACGCATTTGAGGGCAGGGAAGAGGTCTTTTATTTCCTCTTCCGTAAACACGGGCATTCCCCAGGTTGAAAAAATGAATTCCGTGTCGGAAAAGCTCTCCTTGTTTTCAAAAACCTCATCACGGGAATAAACCTCATCCGTAATACCCGTAAGGCAGGAAAGTCTTTCCCTTGTGTTTTTATCGTAAATTCTTAAGGGATTATTTTTTTCGTTGCACAAAAATACAGCCTTCATCTTCTGAGCCTCCTTCAGGCTTCGGTTTCTTTCCGCTTATTAATATATGTTTTTATTTTCTCTGTAGGCGCGCCAAACGTTTTCGAAAAATCCGTCGTTTTCGGGGATCGGGCGCACGCTTCGCCAGCTGACTGTGAATTCACCGTTTTTATAGTGAACGGTCTGAATTCTGTTCTTGGGGTCAGAGGGAACCTTTTCTGTGTCAGCGTTTACGTACACTGCACTGCCTCTTGTGAAGGACGTTTCTTTCCAATAATCATCAATTGCCGTAAGGACTGCGCAGGAGGTAAGAAGAGCGTCGTAATACTTGTATGCATCAACGAGCCCATCTGTATCCTTTGCGGTAACGAGGAATGGGAAGCTGTCCGCATCCCTTTTTCTTCTTACAGTCAGCTCTTTTATAGCTTTTATATCTCTTACAGCCGCGGCGGCTTCACTCATATTTGCTCTTACCCCCGAAAGGAGAGTGAAGGCAGTGTTTTCGTTTCCTTTGATTTTTTCTTTGAGTGTCTTGTGGTACCCGAGCACTTTTTCTGCAAGTGCTGAAAAGCCTTCAGCATCCGGGAGCTCTTCTTTTTTCTGCGAAATGAACTGTGCCGCACGAAGAGAGCCGGTCTGTCCTGCATTGAGTGCCGAGCCTCCGGGACGAGCCGCACCGTGTGTGCCTGCACATTCCCCAACAGCAAAAAGTCCCGTAACCGACGTCTGCCACCATAAATCAACGGCAATACCGCCGTTATTGTGCTGAGCGCAAAGTGCGATTTCAAGCATTTCCTTCGTCAAATCAACACCCTTGCCGAGATACAGCTGTACGGCAGGGAGATTCATTTTGCTGAGTCTTTCTATGGGTGTGCCGAAAAGAGCATCCGCATTTTTAAGGTAGTCGTATGCCTCCTCCGACAGCTTTTCATATTCTATTTTTTCGAGACCGAAGGGATTTTTCGTGTAATCAAGAAAAACCCGTCTGTCCTTGCTTACACATTCGTTGTAAACCGCAAGGTCAATCCGTGAAGAGCCATTTTCGGCTTTCTTGGAGTCAAAGGGCCACTGATAGCCCTTTAAGAAAACACAGGAGAGGGCTTCGTGGATATCAGTGAAATAATCTGCTAAAAATTCACGCTCAGTACCGTTTTCGTCAACTGAAACAAAACGGGGAAGCACCTGCATATATGTGCCCGAAACATTCCATTTCGGCTTTACGCTTGCAAGACCGTACTGCCACTCGGTCATATTCTGTAAGTCGGCACCTGCTCTGATTGCAAGTCCCGTGCTGCCCGTGTGGCCGTCGGGATAAACGGTATCCGCATATATCCCTGCAGGACCGCCCGTCGCAAGAATTACGTTATTGCAGGAAAAAGTTCTGTATTCACCGCTTGTCTTATCAAGACACAGCAGTCCTCTGACAGTGTTGTTATCCGTAATGATTTCCGTTGCAAGAAGCCCGTCAAAAACGGGCACTCCGAGCTTTTCAGCCTGCCTTTCAAGAGCCTCGGTCATAAATTTTGACGTAAGAGGTCCTGCAGACGTAGCACGCATATAAGGGTCGTGGTCTGTTTTATAGCCTACGTATTCTCCGTAACGGTTTACGGGAAAGGGAACTCCGAGAGAGCAGAGGTTATAGAAGCATTTTGAAGAAAGTGCGGCTTCAACAAGGGCGTTGTCTCCGTCAACAGAGCCGCCCGAAAACAGATTTTCCGCCATTTTTCTGACGGAATCGGGAGTGTCTCCCGAAAGTGACAGCTTGTAGTAGGTCTGCTTGTCACTGCCCGTGTTTCTTGATGTTCCCGCGCTTATTCCCTCCGTGACAATGCACACGCTTTTGTCACAGAGCTTTTTTATTTCACAAGCGGCGTTGTAGCCTGCCGCACCCGTACCGATTACAACGGTATCAAAATAAAGATATTCCATAAATTATAACCTTCTTATGTGAAAACCGCCGTCAACGTCAATTGACTGACCCGTAACGTAGGGGAGCGCACCGTTTATAAGTGCAAAAACAGCCCTTGCAACGTCCTCGGGTGTACCCCATCTCTTCAGGGGCAGAAGTCCGTTTTCAATAAGCGTATCGTATTTTTCTTTTACCTTGCTTGTCATATCCGTAGCAATAATGCCGGGACGTACCTCGTTTACGGGAATACCGAATTCGGCAAGTCTGTCGGCAAAGAGCTTCGTTATCATTGAAACTCCTGCCTTGGAAATGCAGTATTCGCCGCGTGAAACAGAGCTTGTGTATGCTGAAAGAGAGGAAATGTTGACGATTGCGCCCTTTTCGTCCCCTTCGTTTTTTATCATTTCGTTGGCAACGTCACGGGTAAGGAAAAGCATTGCCTTGGTGTTTATGTTCATTACTCTGTCGTAGCTTTCCTCTGTCATTTCGAGGATATCTGCGCGGACCTTTGGTGCTACGCCTGCTACGTTTACAAGAAAATCGATTCTTCCCGTAACCGTAAGGGCAGTGTCAACAAGCCTTTTTCTGTCATCGTGGGAGGAGACGTCGCCCTGCACGTAAATAAAATTTCTGTCAGGAGCATTTTCAACATTTTCTCTCGTGCCCATGCCGACAACTGTTATTCCGTTTTCAGTAAAAAGCCTTGCTGTGGCAAGCCCTATGCCTGCTGAAACACCTGATATAATTGCAACCTTATTCACTGTCTGCACCTCCGCACTGCTTCTTGTATATGGGAGCATAAACCTCTTTATCTCTTATGACACAACCGGGTGTGCCGCCGGGAGTACGCATTATTTCCGTGCATTTTCCGCAGCAGATACAGATTTTATTCTTGTCCGCCGCACCCTTTGTGAGAATATCTCTTGCAAAATCGGGATAAGCAAAAATTGTTCTTCCGAAGCCTGCTATATCAAAGCCGCCCTGCTCAATAAATGCTGCAGCAACGTAAGGGGCCGCCGCACCGAGATAGGAAAGAGCAGAGGAGATAATCTTCATATCGGGTACTGCATATTTGATTTCTGCAATTCCCTTCAGCATTCTTGCAACGCCCTCAAGGGGATGCTCGGGATGTACGTAGCCGCCCTTTGCAAAGGGACGGTTAACGTGGGGATTGAAGTAAGGATTGCCCATAGTTATGTTTATAAGACGTACACCGTAGGAGTAAAGCATTTCTATGAGCTTTACGGGCTCTGCCGGGTCAACGTCAATATCAGCACCCTCTCTTACACCGAAGCCGTAGGGGTAGGGGAAGCCGTCGTAAACGTTCATTCGGGTGGATACGATAAAGTCCTTTCCCGTAACCTCCATAGCACCGAGAATGCCTTCTCTTAAAAGTCTCGTTCTGTTTTCGAAGGAGCCGCCGTATCTGCCTTCTCTTTCGTATGCGGAAAGAAGCTCACAGTTGAGATATCTGTGGCAGGCCTTTATATCAACACCGTCGAAGCCTGCCTTTTCTGCAAGGCGTGAAGCATCAATAAGCGCCTCCTTTACGCGGTCGATATATTCGTCCGTTACGATTCTGTCAGGGGAAATGGGATTGTCCTTTTCAAATATGGGGTTGTTGTATGCAATAAGGGGAGCGGGTACACCCTCGGGCTTTGAATATCTGCCCGAATGAGTAGCCTGCATAATGACCACGGGCTCATAGCCGTTTTCTTTAAGTGCTGTTTCCTTGATTCTTTCAACCTGACGGGCAAATTCCCCCACGTTGTCTTCATTTATGCAAAGCTGACGGGGATTTGCCTTTCCCTCGGGAAGCACGGCAGTGGCTTCATACCATATAAGTCCTGCGCCGCCCCTGGCGAAGCGGTCGTATCTTCTGAGTGTCAGCTCTCCGGGGGTGCCGTCGGCATTGCCGTCACAGCCCTCCATTGCCTGACAAGCAAGGCGGTTGGAAACAGTGTGTGTGCCGATGCTCAGTGATTTCCCGAGAATTTCTGTGTTATCGGAATAGGGAAGCTCTGTCTCAAGCTCCTTATTCTGTAAAATGAAATCATCAAGTGAATTGTAAACCTTTCGGATCATAATGCTCTCCCCAAAAAATAGTCTTTCTTATATAATAATATTTTTTGTAATAATAATCAACATTATAATTGAAAAATGCGCAAAAAAAGGACAGCAGAAATCTGCTGTCCGGAGAATTATTCAGTTATAATTTTTAATTATGCGAGCTTATCAAGACCAACTGCAGCTCTGAGGATAAGACGTGCGTCAGTAGCATCAACCGTGCCGTTCTTATCAACGTCAGCAGCCTTTGTCTGTGCTGCATCGAGCTTATCAAGACCAACAGCTGCACGGAGTGTAAGTCTTGCATCTGTAGCGTCAACAGCATCGTTGGAGTCAACGTCACCGAGCTTGTATGCTGCGGGAAGCTCATAGCCTTCTTCGAAGAGACCTGTAAGGAGATCGTCAACAAGGTCGATAACTGCAACGTTGATCTTCTTGTCGAAGAGAGAAGCTTCTTCGTTTTCAGCAAGCATTGCTACTGCATCTTCAAGATCGAAGTTAAGAAGGTTGCCGAGGAACTTATCCATAAGCATTGTTTCGAAATCAAGTGTGAAGGTGCCGTTGCCGCAGCCTGAAATGAAGGATGTGTCGAAGAGAGAATCAAGGATTACGTTGAGCTTGAAGAAGCCGCCTTCACCGTCGATAACGCCTCTTTCAGTTGAAAGCTTATCTGCTGCTGCGGGAAGACCGTCGATGAAGTTAAGAGCCCAGTCAACGATATCGTCAAGATAATCCTCGCCTGTCCACTTGCTTGTGTCTTCGGGAAGTGAGAAATATGTTGTACCCTTGTTGTATTCGAGAGCCTTTGCTGCAACTTCCATACCGATTTCAAAGATAAGGTCGAGGCAAGCTGCATCGTTCATCTTTTCAACGTTCTTAGCTGCGCTTACAGCTGCGATATCCATGGGAACCCATTCTTTGTTTGTTGCTGCATACTTTGCTGCAAGAACTGCAAGTTGCTCAAGAGACTTTACAGCATTGATTTCAGCTGCATTGCTGTTTGCGAACCAGCCGGGGAAGAAGAGCTTGAGAACTGCAACTGCCATTTCCTCGGAGCCCATGTTCTTTACCTTGTCAGCTGTGAAGCCTGAAAGGTCAGCGCCAAGCTTTTCCTTGTCGATCTTAGCGAGCTTGGGAAGTACGAAGCGGAATGTCTTTGTAAGGTTGTCGTCAAGGTTTTCGTTGCCGCCGGTCTTGAGGTCAAGAGCCTTGAAAGCATCCTCTGTAAGGATAACCTTGAGAAGAGCGATAACAGCGTCGTTGAGCTTTGCTACCATGTTGCCCTTGCCTGCTGCAAGAACTTCGTCGAATTCGTTACCTGTGAAGTTGTAGTCCCAGTTGAATACTTCGTCAAAGATATTTCCGAATTCATCATCAAGGGGCTTAACCTTTTCTACGAGGAGAGCCTTAACGTCATTGTTGAGGGGACCAACAAGAAGGAGCTTGTAAATCTGACCTGCATACTTGTCAAGGAAGCCGTAAATTGTAAGATTCATAACTTCAGCAGCTTCAGCCTTTTCTACTGTTTCCTTACCTGTAAGGAGCTTAAGGAATGCAACAGCTACGATTTCGTCTGCTGTGTAGGACTTGTATGTTTCATAATCAAGCTCGATAGCATCGCAGAGCATTTCCTTGATAGCATCGGGGCCGATTGCATTTCTGATTTCCTTGTTGATGTCGAAATCAAAAGCCTTGAGTGCAAGGTCAATAGCAAAACCGAAGGAAAGGTCAGCCTTTGCAGCCTTCTTGAAGATTTCTGTGTTGTCTGCAAGGAACTGAAGTATAGCATAAACTGCCTGAAGATTCTTGCCCTTGCCTGTGTCGATGCCCTTGAGTGCGTCGCACTTGAACTTAAGGTCACCGAGCTTTAAGCTTCTGATGTTGTAAAGAGAGTCGATAAGCTGGTTTGTTGAGCCGAGCTTGATGCCGAAAACACCGAGAACACCTTCAAGTGTGTCGTCCATTTCGATGTTGGGAAGCACATAGGTGTCAAGCCATGTTACAAGGATTGTAGCAAGCTCTTCGTCGGAGGCTGCAGTTAAGTCAGTTTCACCGATTACCTTGCCGAGGTCTTCATCCTCAACGAATGTGAATACAAGAGAGAGAACTGAGCCTAAAATTTCTTCTTTTCTGTTGTTGATGTTCTTGAGAAGCCACTCTGCGAGGTTGCCGACAGACTCGCCCTGAATGAGCTTTTCAACTGTGTTTACGTCATCCTTGATTGCTGCGGCGGAAGCCATAAGCGGAACGGATGAGAAAGCAAGCACCATAGCAAGAATAAGAGCTATGATTTTGTTTGTTTTTTTCATGGGAAAAAACATCCTTTCAAGAGTATTATAACCTTATTCGGGTACACCGATTGATTATGCCTATATTTTAATTTACAAAATTTGTGTTGTCAACAGATTAATATTTGTATTTTTTAACAATATTTAGTTAATAATTTTGTAATATTTTTTAACAAATCAGAAACATATTATATTTCCGTGATTGTGCAGGGCAGAGGCTTCAGGATTAACCCCTGTCTGAAAGGAAATTACCGTGAATTTCTCTGTAGAATAAAGTGGGCTGAAATTTGTAGAAAATGTATAAAAGACGAAAAAATAGTAAAAGTTGTGTAATATTTCTTGATTTTGTCCGATTTGTGCTGTATACTGTCATTGCTTTGAAAAACACTCGGAGGGATAACGGATGAAATTGCTTGAAGAAAAAATTCTTTCCTGCGGAACGGTGCTTCCCGGAAATATTCTCAAGGTTGACAGCTTTCTTAATCATCAGCTTGACGTATCTCTTCTTTCGGAGCTCGGAAAAGAGTTTTACAGACTTTTCTCAGATCTTAACATCACAAGAATTCTCACGGTAGAGGCCTCCGGTATTCCCATTGCCTGCTTTGCCGCACAGCATTTTGACGTTCCCGTTGTGTTCGCAAAGAAGGGGCATCATAAAAATATCGGTAACGATGTTTATACCGCTGAGGTTTTTTCTTTTACTAAGGGTACGAGCTATACTGTTTTCGTTTCGAAAAAGTATATCAATCCCGGTGATAACATTCTTGTAATCGATGATTTCCTTGCAAACGGACAGGCAGTGCTCGGACTTAAGAAAATCATTGAGGATGCAGGTGCCAACCTTATGGGTGTCGGCATTGCAATCGAAAAAGGCTTCCAGAACGGCGGAAAGGAAATCCGCGCTCAGGGAGTGAATCTCAGGTCTTTAGCAATCGTTGATTCTATGACTGATGACAGCATCAGCTTCAGAAGCGACGATTGGAAAGAATAAAAAATTTTTATTGGAGGAACCCAAAGTGAAAAAGGTATTCAAGGTACTCGCTCTCGTTCTTGCTCTTTCTATGGTAGTAGCTTTCGCTTCCTGCGGCGGCAACACTGAAGAAACAACAGCAGCTGACGAGACAACAACAGTCGGTGAATTAAACGAAGTTAAAGTTGGCTTTATCTTCCTTCACGACGAAAACTCAACATACGACAAGAACTTCATCGATGCTGCAATTGCAGCTTGTAATGAGCTTGGTATTGAGTATGCACAGAAGACTCAGATCCCCGAGTCAAGTGCTTGCTACGATGCAGCAGTTGAACTTATTGAGGTTGACGGCTGTAACGTAATCTTCGCTGACTCCTTCGGTCACGAATCATTCCTTATCGACGCAGCTAAGGAATACACAGACGTAGAGTTCTGTCATGCAACAGGTACACAGGCTCACACAGCAGGTCTTGCTAACTTCCACAACGCTTTCGCATCAATCTACGAAGGCAGATTCCTTGCAGGTGTTGCTGCAGGTATGAAGCTCAACGAAATGATCGCTGCAGGCGAAATCACAGCTGAAGAAGCTAAGATGGGTTACGTAGGTGCTTTCACATTTGCTGAAGTTATCTCCGGTTACACATCCTTCTATCTTGGCGCAAAGAGCGTTTGCCCCACAGTAACAATGGACGTTAAGTTCACAGGCTCATGGTACGACGAACAGCTCGAAAAGGAAGCTGCTCAGGCTCTCATCAACGGCGGTTGCGTTCTTATCAGCCAGCACGCTGACTCAATGGGTGCTCCCACAGCTTGCGAAACAGCAGGTGTTCCCAACGTTTCCTACAACGGCTCAACAGTTGCTGCATGTCCCAACACCTTCATCGTTTCTTCCAGAATTGACTGGGCTCCCTACTTCAAGTACATGATTCAGTGCGTACAGACAGGCGAAGCTATCGCTGCTGACTGGACAGGTACAATTGAAACAGGTTCAGTTGTTCTTACAGAAGTAAACGAAGCTGCTGCTGCAGAAGGCACAGCTGCTAAGATTGAAGAAGTTAAGGGCAAGCTTCTTGACGGCTCAATCAAGGTATTCGACACAGCTACATTCACAGTAGGCGGTGAAACTCTCACTTCTTACATGGCTGACGTTGATACAGACGCTGCTTACGAAGGCGACACAGAAGTTATCGAAGACGGTATCTTCAACGAGTCCAAGTTCCGTGCTGCTCCTTACTTCGATCTCAGAATCGACGGCATCACTCTTCTTGACGAAAAGTATTAATTTCTGAATTTTTAGTGCAGTCTAAGGCGAGGAAACTCGTCTTAGACTGATTTTGAAGAAATTGCTGTGATTTTTTACAGCAATTTCTTGAGAATTTTTAAAGAACGGGGGTTCAACGTGTCAAAACAACCGGCTATTGAACTTAAAAATATTACCAAGAGATTTGGTAAAGTTGTTGCTAATAAGAACGTAAATCTTACCGCTTACCGTGGTGAGATTCTTTCCATTCTCGGAGAAAACGGAAGCGGAAAGACTACCCTTATGAATATGATTTCGGGTATTTATTTCCCCGATGAGGGTCAGATTTTCGTTGATGGGGAAGAGGCCGTTATTGCTTCTCCCAAGGATGCGTTCGATTACAAAATAGGTATGATTCATCAGCATTTCAAGCTTGTTGATGTTTTCACTGCTGCTGAAAATATTGTTCTCGGCATAGATAACGGCAAATATGACCTTAAGCGCTCAACTGAGGAAATCAAGAAAATCAGTGAGCAGTACGGCTTCGACCTTGCTCCCGCAAAGAAGATATATTCAATGTCTGTTTCGGAAAAGCAGACCGTTGAAATCATCAAGGTGCTTTACCGCGGTGCGGATATTCTTATTCTTGACGAGCCTACAGCTGTTCTTACTCCTCAGGAAACCGAAAAGCTTTTCGCAATCCTCCGCAATATGCGTGACGACGGAAAGTGTATTATTATCATTACTCATAAGCTTCACGAGGTGCTTTCTCTTTCCGACAGAGTATCCGTTCTCCGTAAGGGCGAATACGTAGGTACGGTTAACACAAAGGAAACAAGCGAAAGCGAGCTTACCGAAATGATGGTAGGCAAGAAGATTGAGCTTAATATCAACAGAAGTGAGCCCAAGGACTGCGTTGACCGTCTTCTCGTCAGCGGCGTTACCTGCGTTGACAGACAGGGCACCACAATGCTTGATAACGTTTCATTTACCGCAAAGGGCGGTGAAATCCTCGGTATTGCAGGTATTGCAGGCTCGGGTCAGCGTGAGCTTCTCGAGGCAATTGCAGGACTTCAGCACCTGACTGCAGGTGAAATCTTATACATAAATCCCAAAACGGAAAAGAAAGAAAACCTCAGGGATAAAACTCCCGTGCAGATCCGTGAAATGGGTGTACGTCTTTCCTTTGTTCCCGAGGACAGACTCGGTATGGGTCTTGTAGGTAATATGGACATCATTGATAATATGATGCTCAGAAGCTACTCAAAGGGTCATTCCCTGTTCCTTCAGAGAAAGGCTCCCAAGGACCTTGCAATGAAGATTATCCGTGACCTTGAGGTTGTTACTCCCGGTGCCACAACTCCCGTACGCCGTCTTTCGGGCGGTAACGTACAGAAGGTTCTCGTAGGCCGTGAAATTGCCGCTTCTCCCACGGTGCTTATGGTTGCTTACCCCGTAAGAGGTCTTGATATCAACTCCTCTTATATGATTTACAACCTTCTCAACGAGCAGAAGGAAAAGGGTGTGTCAATTATCTTCGTAGGTGAAGACCTCGACGTTCTTGTTGAGCTTTGCGACAGAATTATGGTTATCGGCTCGGGTAAAATCGCAGGTGTGGTTGATGCCCGTACAACAACCAAGGAAGAAATCGGTCTTCTTATGACAAAATCAAAGAATGAGGGAAAGGAGAATGATAATGGCTGACGTTAAAGTAAAGCATAACAGAGAGCCTCTTATTCATATTGTCAAGCGTGACGATATGGTGCCGTGGAAGGCGTGGCTTATCAGAATATCTACCATTGTTATTTCAATTTTCCTTATGGGCTGTCTTTCAATGGTGCTTACCGACAGAAGTCTCGGTGATACCTTTGAAATTATGTACCGCGGTGTTTTCGGAAGAATCGAAACGGGCTCAACCGTAATGCTCTGGAAATATCTTCAGGAAATTGCAATTCTTCTTTGCCTTGCACTGGCTCTGACACCTGCCTTCAAGATGAAATTCTGGAACTGCGGTGCTGAGGGACAGGCGCTTATGGGCGGTCTTGCAGCAATGTTCTGTATGATAAATTTCGGCAAAACCCTTTCATATCCCGTGCTTTTACTTGTTGTTATCGGCTCAAGTATTCTTGCGGGTGCAATATGGGGCTTCATTCCCGCAGTATTCAAGGCACTTTTCAATACGAATGAAACACTGTTCACCCTTATGATGAACTACATTGCAACACAGATTATTGCTTACTACGTTTATATCGTAGGCGGCGGCTCAAACGTTATTCAGCCCGTAAGCGAAGGTAATCTTCCCATTATCGGAAACTACAGATATCTTACGAATATTCTCATCGTTGCCGTTCTTACTCTTGTTATGTACGTATATCTCAAGTACAGCAAGCACGGCTATGAAATTTCAGTTGTCGGTGAAAGCCAGAACACGGCGCGTTACATCGGCATCAACGTTAAGAAGGTTATTATCCGTACAATGATTATTTCAGGTGCGGTCTGCGGTGTGGCAGGTATGCTTCTCGTTGCAGGTACTGACCATTCTATCAACACCGATACGGTCGGCGGTCAGGGCTTTACCGCAATTATGGTATCCTGGCTCGGACAGTTCAATCCCTTTATTATGGTGCTTATGACGGGCGTTATCTGCTTCCTCAGAATGGGTGCCGCAAAGGTTGCAGATACCTGTATGCTCAATGCATCCTTTGCAGATATTGTCGTAGGTATCGTTATTCTCTGCGTTGTCGGCTGTGAATTCTTTATCAGATATTCCGTAAAATTCCGTCACAGTAAGAAGGAGGTAAAAGCATGATAGTTCAGTTTATTTGCCGTGCCATTCTTCTTGGTGTTCCGCTTCTTTACGGCTCAACGGGTGAAATCGTGACTGAAAAGTCAGGTCACCTGAACCTCGGTATCCCCGGTATTATGTACGTCGGTGCCATAAGCGGAGTTATCGGCTCATTCATTTATGAAAATGCCTGCGGAAACAATATTGATAATATGAACGGTGTTCTTGCTGTTCTTATTCCTCTTGTGTGCGCAATCTTCGGCTCAACGGTTATGGGCTTTATTTACAGCTTCCTGACCGTTACTCTTCGCGCCAATCAGAACGTTACAGGTCTTGCTCTTACCACCTTCGGTATCGGCTTCGGTAATTTCTTCGGCGGCTCACTTATCAAGCTTATCGACAGCGGTATGCCCTCAATTGCTCTTACAAAGACAAGCAGCTTTTTCTCTGTAAAGCTTCCCTTTGCAGATGACCTCGGTGCATTCGGTCAGATTTTCTTCTCACACGATTTCCTGACTTACGCCGCAATCATTATTGCAGTTATCGTAGCATTTGTTCTCAACCGTACCCGTGTAGGTCTTAACCTGCGCTCCGTCGGTGAAAATCCTGCAACAGCTGATGCTGCAGGTATCAACGTTATCAGATACAAATACATTGCAACCTGCATCGGTAGTGCCATAGCAGGTCTCGGCGGTCTTCAGTATGTTATGGCTTATGCCAACGGTGTATGGACGAATAACGCCTTCGGTGACAGAGGCTGGATGGCAATTGCACTTGTTATCTTCGCGCTCTGGAAGCCCTCGTCAGCCATTGTCGGCTCATTCATTTTCGGTGCCCTCTGTAATGCAAATAACTACATTCAGGGTCTCGGTACGGAAACTCAGGAGCTTTTCAAGATGCTTCCTTACATTGTTACCATTATCGTTCTTATCATCACAAGCATGCGTAAGAAGAGAGAGCATCAGCCCCCCGCATCACTCGGTATCTCTTACTTCAGAGAAGACAGATAACTCAGAACGGTCTCCGTCAGGAGGCCGTTTTTTTTGCTTGAAATGTTGATTATTTTAACATAATTTATTGATATTTTTGTATAATTATGTTAAAATATTTGAGATTGGACTTTCAGGAGAGTGTAAATGCGAATATTTGTTAAAACCGCACGGCTCGTGTGTATTTTTGTTATAATTTCAGCCCTTATACTCAGCGTTACGGGCTGTTCATCACATAGCTTTGACAGTATTGTTATAAATTCAGTCAGGACCTCCGAGGGTGGCAGTGTCTCTTCGCGTGTGTATAAAAACGATAACACCGTGACTCTTACCTCCAACGAATCTGCAGGACTGTATCTTAATAAGGACAGCGGAGGAATTGCTCTTACCTCTGTTTACAGCGGAAAGAAATGGACATCTCTTCCCGTCTTTGAAAATTCCTTTGCTTCCTCATTTTTTGCAAGGGTAACAGACGGGGAAACCGTTTATATCCTTGATTCCTCGGCAGAAATTAAAAATAACAAGCCTTCCTATGAGCTTACCGACAGCGGTGCTCTTGTGACGTACGTGCTTAAAAACGGTAATGTGAGCCTTACCTTGCCCGTCAGCTTCTCACTCAGGGGTGCTTCCCTCGAGGTCTCGGTTGATGCTTCTGCCGTAACAATGAGTGAAGGACTTACCCTTCTTAGTGTCGGTATTCTGCCGTATCTCGGTGCGGTAAGATATGCCGCTGACACGGTTGACTATTCCGTTTTCGGAGATTATTTCCTTCTGCCCGACGGCTCGGGTGCGCTTATGCACACGGCAATTGAGGATGAAAATACTGCGCTTAACTTTTCCGTTTACGGCAAAGACTATTATGAAGATAATATTCCCGTTGCTCTCGGTGCTTACGGCATCGTGCAGGGCGGTGCAGGTCTTTCCGCAACCCTCACCGAGGGTGAAGAAAATGCAATTATCCGTGCTTTCAGAGCAGGTAACGATGAAAAGAATATAAACAGAATTTACCCCGAATTCATCATAACTCCCGTCAGTGGCGAAAAGGGAAAGGTCAGTATCGGCAATTCCTACGACGGAAAAATTGCAGTTACCTACGAGGTGCTGTCTTCCGTAAGCACCTCTTATACGGATATAGCCTCTTCCGTAAGGCAGTCTCTTATCAGAGCAGGCTTTATTCCGGACGGTAAGTGCGCAGACGAATATCCTCTGACTCTCAGCATCGTTGCAGGTACAGACGGAAAAAGAAGCAACGTAACGGCAGATTATCAGCAGATTGAAAACCTTTTAGGGCTTCTTAAGGGCAAGGGCATAAATGAAATAAATGCCGTGCTTTCGGGTGCTTTCAGCGGCGGACTTTCCGCATCGGTTGCAGGCAAAGCCGGACTTGTGAGCGCACTCGGCTCGAAAAATGATCTCCGCACTCTTCTTAATTTTTCTCAGTCACAGAACTTCAACGTTTTCGCAGAAGCAAATCTGCTTTCGGCTGGAAGCTCCTTCTACACTGAAAAAGGTGTTTCGGGGGAATACAAAACGGTATACAAGGTAAATCCTCTGAGTCCTTATATCGGAGAAGAGGGCTTTACAATGAAATATTTCGGCACGAGAGGTATTGCCGAGAGCACGAATAATATCCTCGGCTTCGTTGAGAAAAACGGCTTTTCGGGTGTTGCGGTTGCCGACAGCGGTATTTCCTGTTTTGAGGAAAAGGGAAGCTATCGGGAATACAATTCGGCACTGCAGAACAATTTCTCCGCAATTTCCTCCGAAACAAAGCTTATGCTTTCGGGCACACCCGGCAATCTCATTAAAAATGCGGATTATCTTTATAACGTTCCCTTTGGCACCCTCGTTGAAGAAACTGCATATTACACGGCAGTTCCTTTTATTCCTTCGGTGCTTCACGGTACCTTTGTATATTCGGGGGATGCTTCCAATTCCTCTTCCGTTTCCGTAATAAATCAGCTGAAGGCTGTTGAATACGGCGCAGTGCCTCACTACAGCTGGAATTTCAGTGAGAATTCGGATAAGTATTACGAATATTCCCTCACTGAAGCAGTAGAATTCTGCCTTAAGGCAAAAAGCGAGCTTGGCGACCTTACGTCAAAAAGAATTACGGGACACGAAAAAATCGGTGACGGCGTGACCTGCACCTCTTTCGAGGGCGGTGCCCGTGTTTACGTAAACTACAATAATTACTCGGTCATAATAGGCGAGGTTTCCGTAATGCCTTATGACTACTTAAGAATAGGATAAGCAAAATGGCAAATGAATTTGATGCACTTACACAGGACGTGGGCATCGGCGGAGTCCGTTCAAGGCTCGGCATACGCGTGCTTCTGTGCTATATACTGAAAAACGTAAAGAGTGAGGTTTCAAGAACCGCATTCGGTGAAATTTTAAGAAGCAGTGAGCTTGTGAATTTCTTTGAAATAAATCCTGCGCTTGATATGCTTTGTGAAAGCGGTCTCGTAACGCGTACCGAAAAAGAGGATGATGATTATTTCAGTATCACAGACGAGGGTATATCCGTTGCAGATAAGCTTCAGACTGAAATTCCCATAACCGCAAGAGAAAAGGCTCTTTCCGTTGCATTTACGGTTGTTGCCCGTGAAAGACTCAAGGGCAGTGTGAGCTACAATATAGAAAAAACGGAAAACGGCTGCTACGTGACACTCAGCGTACGTGACGGGGATACTCTTATGATGGAAACAAAGCTTTTTTCAGCCGACAGTCTTCAGGCTCAGCTTGTTGGTGAAAACTTTATGAAGCATCCAGAAAAACTCTATGAGGGCATAATTGATGCTCTTTCACACTGAGGTAAAAATATGTTTGAACAGATTATAAATATTGACAGAATGGAGCAGGCGGTAAGCCTTTTCGGTAGCTTTGACGAAAACGTGAAGCTTCTTGAAAAGGAGTTCTCCGTTGAAATCGTAAACCGCGGCTCTCAGCTTAAAATTACGGGTGAGGATATAAACGTCACCAAGGCAACGAAGGCTCTGCAGGGGCTTATAATGCTTATAAACAAGGGCGAGCAGCTGACTGAGCAGAACGTAAGATACTGCATCTCTCTTGTAAATGAGGGAAATGACGATAAGCTTCCCTCAATCTCCTCCGACTGTATATGCATCACCACGTCGGGAAAGCCCGTAAAGCCCAAAACTCTCGGACAGAAAAAATACGTTGATACCATAAATAAAAATACAATTGTTTTCGGTGTAGGCCCTGCAGGCACGGGTAAAACCTATCTTGCCGTGGCAATGGCTGTAAAGGCATTCAGGGCAAAGGAGGTAAACAGAATAATTCTCACCCGTCCCGCAGTTGAAGCAGGTGAGAAGCTGGGCTTCCTTCCCGGTGACCTTCAGCAGAAGGTTGACCCCTATTTAAGACCTCTTTACGATGCACTTTTTGATATGCTTGGTGCTGATAATTTTCAGAAATATCAGGAAAAGGGCAATATTGAGGTAGCACCCCTTGCCTATATGCGAGGCAGAACCCTTGACGACAGCTTTATTATTCTTGACGAGGCTCAGAACACAACTCCCGAGCAGATGAAAATGTTCCTGACAAGACTGGGCTTTAACTCGAAAATTGTCGTAACGGGTGATATTACACAGATAGACCTTCCCGACGGTAAGAAATCGGGACTTAAGGAAGCTGTTAAAATTCTTAAAGGAATTGAAGATATAGAAACAGTGCGTTTTTCGGAAAAAGACGTTGTCCGTCACAGACTTGTGCAGGATATCATCAAGGCATACGAAAAAGGCGAAAAAAAGCGTGATTAATCGTGAAAGGAAGATTATATGGCAAACAAAATTAAAGTAATCATCACAAACGATCAGAATACCGTAAAGGTACCCTCAGGTTTAAGACTTCTTATAAGACGCTGCTGTAACGCGGTGCTTCTTATGGAGGAGTTTGGTGATTCTGCAGAAATCAGCGTGCGTTTCGTTGATAACGAGCAGATAAAGGAGCTTAACAGCGAATTCCGTGATATAGATAAGGCAACAGACGTGCTTTCATTCCCCCTGGGTGAAAACGGCGTATATGACCATAATCCCGCAACGGGTGCCGCTCTTTTAGGTGATATTGTTATTTCAATGCAGAGAGCAATGGAGCAGGCAGAGGAATACGGACATTCTCTTGACAGAGAGGTTGCATTCCTCACGGTACATTCAATGCTTCACCTTTTAGGCTACGACCACGTAAACGGAGGTCTTGAGGCTCTTCGTATGCGCGAAAAGGAAGAAACCGTACTTACTCAGCTGGGTCTTAAGAGAAACGGCGCTTACTATCTTGACGAGGAATAATTGATTATGACAGAACAGAAAACTGCATTTATTGCAATTGTCGGTTGTCCCAACGTGGGAAAATCCTCCATACTTAACAGACTTTTAGGAGAAAAAATTGCTATTGTTTCTCCCAAGCCCCAGACCACCCGTACAAGCATTATGGGTGTGCTTACAGAGGGAGCAATCCAGCTTGTTTTTACCGACACTCCCGGCTATCACAAGCCCAAGACAAAGCTCGGTGAAAAAATGGTAAAGGCGGTAGGCGAGGGTATTCACGACGTTGATGCCTGCCTTCTCGTGGTAGAGCCCAAGGGCGAAATCCGTGAAGAGGAGCTTACCCTTATAAAGAAGCTTAAAAGTGCGGAAATCCCTGCAATTCTTGCAATAAACAAGGTTGATACTATTGAGAATAAAGAGGATTTACTTGCCCGTATTCTTGAATTTTCAAAGCTTTACGACTTTACCTCTATTGTTCCCGTGTCTGCACTTGACGGCAACGGACTTGGTGAGCTGCTTCAGGAGCTTAAAAATCTTTCGTTCCCCTCACAGCATCTTTTCCCCGATGATACTCTTACTGATCAGCCCGAAAAGGTTATTGCGGCTGAGTATATAAGAGAAAAAATTCTTAAGTTTACCGATAAGGAAATTCCCCACGGCACGGCAGTTGCAATTGAACGCTTCAAGGAAAGAGAAGACAGCGATATTCTTGATATTGATGCTACAATCTACTGCGAAAAGGAAAGCCATAAGGGTATAATTATCGGAAAGGGCGGCGCAATGCTCAAAAGAATTTCCACGGCTGCCCGTCACGATATGGAAAAATTCTTTGATTGCAAGGTTAATCTCAAGTGCTGGGTCAAGGTCAAGGAAGACTGGCGTAACCGCGAAGGTCTTATTCATAATTTCGGGCTTGATTAATGGAAAAATTTACTGTTGACGGAGTTGTAATAAAAACCTCGGTAACAGGTGAAGCAGACAGAATCGTATGGGTGCTTACCCGTGACAGAGGCGTTATCCGTGCTTTTGCAAAAGGTGCAAGAGGTACGAAAAACCGTCTTCACGGCGGCACCTCTCTTTTTTGCTACTGTGAGTTTACATTCTCCGAGAAAAATAACGTATATAACATAAATGAAGCACTTGTAAAAGAGGTGTTCTTCGACCTTCGCAAGAGTATGGAGATTCTGACCCTGTCTCAGTATTTCTGCGAGGTTATTATGAAATGTGTTCCCGATAAGTGTGACGAGGAGATATATCTCCGTCTGCTTCTCAACAGCTTTCACTTTCTCACAAAGGGAGACAAAAATCCGCTTCTTGTAAAATCCGTGTTTGAGCTGAGGCTTTCGTGTGTTGCAGGCTATATGCCTTCTCTCATTGCCTGCGATAACTGCTCGGAATATGAAACGGACGTAATGTATTTCAACTGTGCCGACGGCAGACTTTTCTGTAAAAGCTGCGGCAGGGGAATGGCAATTCCCGAGGCGGGAGCAGCAGTTATCTCCGCTATGCGTCACATCTGCTTTTCGGATTTTGGAAAAATATTCTCATTTGAGTTGCAGGAAAGCTCCCTTAAGGTGCTGAACCGACTTACGGAAAGCTATCTTAAGGCTTCGCTCGGTCAGGATTTCAGCCTCCTTCGTTATTTTGATGATATAAATAACTGATTTTTTAGAATCATTAAAAAATTTTTAGAAAAGCTCTTGACTTTTATTTTAGAATGATTATAATAAATTTAGAACAATTCAAAAAATAAGTCAGGAGGCGATATAAATGACCAAACAAAGGGCTGCAATAATTAAAGTAATGCGTGAAAACTGCGGCCATTTTACCGCTGAAGAAATATTTTTGTTGGCTAAAAAGGAATATCCTTCAATCGTCCGTGCTACAATATATAATAATCTTAACGGAATGGTTGAAGAGGGTAGTATAAGAAGAATCTGCCAGTCGGGTCAGCCCGACAGATTCGACAGAAATCCCGCCCCGCACGAGCATATAATCTGTACCGGCTGCGGTAAGGTTGAGGATCTGAGCATCCCCGGTCTTTCCGAAACAATGGAGAATGCAGCCGGCTGTGAAATTGAGGATTATGAGCTTGTAATTCATTGTAAATGCCCTGAATGCAGGGTAGTATAATTAAATTTTTGGAGGAAATAAAAATGGAACTTAAAGGTACAAAAACAGAGAAAAACTTAATGGAAGCTTTTGCTGGTGAAAGCCAGGCAAGAAATAAATACACCTACTTTGCATCCGTCGCAAAAAAGGAAGGCTACGAGCAGATTGCCGCTATCTTCCTTAAGACAGCAGAAAATGAAAAGGAACACGCAAAGCTCTGGTTCAAGGCTCTCGGTGAGCTCGGTGACACAGCACAGAATCTTGCAGCTGCAGCAGCCGGCGAAAACTATGAGTGGACAGATATGTACGACCGCTTTGCAAAGGAAGCTGAGGAAGAAGGCTTCACAAAGCTTGCATACCAGTTCAGAGAGGTTGCCAAGATCGAAAAGAGCCACGAGGAAAGATACAGAAAGCTTCTTTCAAACGTTGAAATGCAGGAGGTTTTCGCAAAGGCTGAGGAAACAATGTGGGAATGCCGTAACTGCGGTCACCTTGTAATGGGCAAGAAGGCTCCCGGCATGTGCCCCGTATGCGCTCATCCTCAGAGCTTCTTCGAGGTAAGAGAAGAAAACTATTAATAGTCGTATTTTTAAGAACCCCTTTCTTTGACTATAGCAAAAAAAGTGTCTGTCGCGTATGCGGCAGACACTTTTTTGTTGTCAGTAAAATAAGAATTATACGGAAGCCTTTTCTTCTGCTTCAAGCTGAGCCTGTCTTCTCTTGTTGAGCTCATCCATAATTCTTGCACGTTCCTTGCCTGAAATCTTATAGAAGAACATGGGAAGTGCACAAAGAAGCATGCTGATGCCGGGGATGATGGAAACAAGTGAGAACATTGCAAAGTTCTGAGTCTTTGTAAGCTCTGTAGCAGCCACAACAACCTCGCTTGAAAGCATCTTTGAGGGATCGATGTCAATGAACATGTACATAAGAATGATGCCGGTTGTAGCAAGAGCATTGCCGAGCTTGTTTACGAAGCCCTGTAAAGCGGAGCCGAGGCCATTGTCTCTGAAGCCCGTTTTCAGCTCAAGGTAGTCAAGGCAGTCACCGATCATTGCATTGGAAACGACGTTGAGAACACCGAGAGGAATGCTGGAGATGAGAATGAAGGGGATACAGATGTAAAGGTTTGCGGTAAACCAGCCGATAAGCGTTGTGAAGATACTTGCAACAAAGCCTGCAAGGCAGGTTGTGATAAGAATCTTCTTGTAATCAAACTTTCTTATAAGCTTGGGCATAAGAAGCTGAGCGCCGAACATGCCTACAAGAGCACATACCTGGAAGATAGTCTTAACTGATGAAACGCTTTCTGCAATGTACTTCGTTCTTAATTCAAGGGATAAGTCGGAGGTAAGCTCGGGTCCGATGTAGAAGGCATAACGTGCAACGTGAACAGCAGCAGCCTGAACCATATATCTTCCGCTTGAAAGAACACCCATAAGAACAACGAGCATAAGGGGCTTGCAGGTGAAAATTCTCTTGAGTGCAGTGGGCTCTCCGGGAGCACGTGTCTTTGAAGGAGGAATAACTCTTTCCTTGATGTGGAAATAGGAGTTGCCGTACATTACGGCACCGATAACCACGCAGACAGCGGCAATTATAAGGTAACGCTGTTTTTCGTATTCAATACCGGTTGATCCGAGAAGTGTGGGAAGTGTGAAGCCTGCTACAAGGAAAAGCACCTCGGGAAGGGCAGAGCCGATACTGTTGAGGTTCTTTGTGTAGGAGATAACGTAGCCTCTTTCATCGCCATTGGGAGTCATAAGGTTGGGAATTCCCCAGAAGGGAACGTCTGCAAGGGTATAGCACATACCCCAGAGAATGTAGGTTACCGCCGCATATATCATAAGCTCGGTTTTGGGAAGCTCGGGGGATATGTAAAGAAGCACCGTAAGTATTGCAATGGGAGCGATACCGTAAAGGATGTAGGACTTCATTTTGCCGTGCTTAGGATTTGCTTTGTCTGCGATAATACCCATAAGCGGATCGTTTATAGCATCCCATACACGTGCAAGAAGCATAAGAAGCATTACGAACATCAGGGGAAGCTGTAATACGTTTACGTAGTAGTCACTGATGTAGCTTGACATCATTGCATACATCATACCCTGACCCATAGCACCTACTGCGAACATATTGAGTTCTTTTTTAGGCACTACAAAGCCGGGACGGAGCTGTTTTTTCTCTTTTGCCATTGTTTTTCTCTCTCTTTCGTACTCAGTTTTTTCTCAATGCACCGAGAAGTGTTCCCGAATCGGGGAAGTCACCGATGGTTTTGCAATAATGAGAATAAATTACTTTCATGCTTTTATCAACCCCTATAAGGGCGGGAAGCTGCAATTCACGCTTTCCCGAGGTGCTTACTTCGGTGAATGTTTTTACCATATCGGTATCAAGCAGATTGTGCACGTCACCGTCGGTCATTTCCTCGAACATCTTGTCGCCTGCAACCATGCTTATTATGCTGTTGGCTTCAAAAATGTTATATTTGTCATAGAACCTGCATTCGGGATCTGCTATGAGCTCAAAGGGATAGAAGCCCTGATAGGGAGCAAGCTCCTCAACGGTGTTTTGCAGAACGAATTTGAGATCTATGCCGAACATCGTGAAAACTCTCTGATACTTCTTGAAGGTATCAAGGGTCTTTACGGCAATTTCGCACTCTATGAATCTTGTGAAAACAAGAAGAGTTTTCTTTGAAACGTTGTGCTTAAGAAGCTTGCCTGCTCCGTAAGGGGAGTTGTAAACGAAATCGGAAAGTAAATCACCCTTTTCCAGCTTCTTGTGATAGGGCTTGCCGTTTATTTTTCTGTCTTCAAGAACGGAATTTACAGCATTCTTAAATCTTTCCATTGTCTTTTCCAGAGTTACTCTCGCACAGGCAAGGTTGATTCTCTGGAAGCCTCTGCCGAGGTCACCGAACATTTCACCCCAGTCAAGGAAAATATCCGCATTCTCGAGCATCTCGCGAAGCTCAATGTGTGTCATACCGAGGGCTCTCATATCTATCCACTGAAGATAAGTACCCTGGAGGGGGAATACCTTTATTTCGGGGAAATTCTCCGCCATAAACCGCCCGATATATTTTGCATTGCCGTCAATGACCGTCAGCAATTCGTCAAGCCAGTCCTCGCACTCGTTATATGCGGTTTTGCAGGCCTCAAAGGCAAAAATGTTCAGGTGGCTCTGAAGATTCATCATAATAACTGCCTTCATTTTGCCTCTTGCCTTTTTGTCGGGGATTATGATGTTTGAGCACTGAAGTCCCGCAAGGTTGAAGGTTTTGCTGGGGGCTGTGCAGACGGCAATATTGCCGAGTGTTTCTTCATCGAGAGTTGCCATAACCGTATGCTCGAAGCCGGGCATTATAAGGTCGTTGTGAATTTCATCGTCAATGATGAAAACCCCGTTTTTATTACAGATGTCTGCGAGCTGCTGTAATTCTTCTTTTGTCCACACTCTGCCGATGGGATTGTGGGGATTGCAGAATATTATAGCCTTTGTTTCGGGGAGAGCGGCCTTTTCTGCAAGGTCTTCAAAGTCAATGCTGTATTTTCCGTGGGATAAAATCAGCTCGCTGTAAACAAATTTTCTGCTTTTTGCAAGAACTGCCATATCGAAGGGATAATACACGGGAGTAAGGATGATAATTCCGTCTCCGGGCCTTGTGACAGCTTCAATGATAAGTCCGAGACCGTTTACAACACCGGGTGTTGTAACAATCCAGTCCTTTTCAATGTGAAAGCTGTGTCTTCTTTCCATCCAGGATGCCACGGCATCAAAGTAGGCGTCCGTGGGGTCGGTGTAGCCTAAAATCTGCTCCTGAGCCAATTTTGCAAGAGCATTTTTTATAGGCTCCGCAGTGGGGAATTCCATATCTGCAACTGACAGAGGGACTGCGTCCACGCTTGCATTCTTTGCCCCGTTCCATTTTGACGAGCCGCAGGCGCTTCTGTCGGGAATACTTGTAAAATCGTATTTCATACAATTTCGCTTCCTTAGTTTATATAATGATTGTTGTTACGCTTTCGGGGGGAAGGATTATATCTGAGTCTTCGGCAATTTCCTTTTCCGTCAGGTCATTATCCTTATCGGTAAGGGCAGTAAGCACTGTCTTGCCGAAGGTGTTCTTAAGGTGCTTTTCGTTTTTCGTGCCGTTTATAAGCACTGCCACGGTTTTTCCGTCCTTATAGAAGGCAACGGCGTTTATGTCCTTATCATCCGTTATGATTTCAATTCTTTTTGCATTACGGGGAACGTATTTTGAGAAATTGCCCGTAACGAAAAGACGCTTTGTGAGGGAGAAGGTCTTGTCGTCCTCGTTTATGTAGATAAGTCCGTCGCAGTAGTCAACCTCAGATACTGCAATCCAGTGCTGCCAGGAGGATGCAGAGAGAATCGTTAAATCCTCGAATATTGTTTTTGCGGTAACCAGTGCAGAATTCATACCGCTGTCCCGCCCGCCGTTCATATGGCACCATTCACTCATATTGACGGTTTCGCCGGGGAAGAATATATCGAGGAATTTTCTGTATCTTTTAAGAAAGCCCACCCTGTTATTGAGGAAGGGAACGGGAATTGGCAGACAGTAGGAATGCACGTCAATTCCGTCACAGCATTCTCTTATTTTTTTGCTGCCGAGCACGGCAAGGGTATATGCCTTGTTGAACCAACGGATGTCACCGTTCTCGCAGGCGCTGATTTTAACGCCCTTAAGGGCAGGTCTCGCTTTAAGCCTTGCTGACAGCTTTTTAAGAAGGGAATATACCTCAATGGGAGTGTAGTGACAGCCCTCCTGACCGTTTTTTTCGGTCCATACCCACATCGGTTCATTGATGGGGGAAATGAATTTTACGGGGATATCCTCACTTAAAAAGTGCTCTGCGCAGTCAAGAAGATATTCGGAAAAAGCATCCTCGTTTTTACGGGGAAGGTTGCTGTGCCAGGCTTTATCAAGGCAGGATTTGTGATTTTTTGTAAGCCTTTCGGGGGGAGAGTTTGAGAATATTATTACCTCGTCCGCGCCCTCCTGCACACAGAGCTTCATCATACTGACGGCATTTTTATCTCTTGTCCAGTCGTAGCAGCCGTTGTTGTCAAAGCTCTCTGCCATTCTGTTTTTGTTGGGGAAAACACTTGAACCGCTGTTCTTTGAGCCGCCGCCCAGATTGTAGCGGTAAATGCTCATACCGATACCCGTTACGGGATTGTAAAGAAGCTCGGCAATGCGCTCATTTACCTTTTTTCCGCTTTCGGGGTCCTCGTGGTCCCAACCGCCAACGACCTGCGCCCACCAGGCACCCGAGGCACCGATTCCGCGGAAGGTCTGATAGGACTTTTCCTTGTTGATGTACAGTTTCATAATTCTCTCACCCAATAAAAAATTTATTTACGGGAAATATGCTTTTTGATTGCCTCAAAGGATTCTTCACTTAAAAAATGCTCGATTCTGCAGGCATCCTCGGTTGCTGTTTCACGGCTGACACCGAGTCCTACAAGACAAGCCGTAAGAATAGTATGTCTTTCGTACATTTCTTCCGCTATATAAAGCCCCTGCTTTGTAAGAAGAAGCTCACCGTTTTCTCCGACGGTGATGAAGCCTCCGTTTTTCAGCAGACCCACGGCACGGGAAATGCTGGGCTTCGAATAGCCGAGGTGCTCGCTTACGTCAATACTGCGGACTACGGGCAGGGTTTTTGACAGAATATATATTGTTTCGAGATACATTTCTCCCGATTCCTGAAGTCTCATAAAATGCCTCCATTATATAATATAAGAATTATAACATATAAGGGGAGCTTTTACAATATGGCATTGTTGTTGACTTTACGGCGGAATTATTGTAAAATATTACTGTAAAGGAGGCGTTTGCTATGAAAAATATAAACAGAGTTTTATGGGGTCTCGTCCTTGTAGGCGTGGGTGTTGTTCTCGGTCTTCACGTGCTTGATATTCTTCCCTTTGATATCTTTTTCAAGGGCTGGTGGACTCTTATAATCATTATCCCGAGCTTCATTTCACTTTTCTCACAGAGGGATAAGACTCCCGGTATCGTTGGTATGGTTGCAGGCGTTCTTCTGCTTCTCGGAAGCCGTGATATAATTGATTTCAAGATGCTTGCAAAGCTTATCGGCCCCATTCTTATAGTCGTTGTAGGTCTTTGCCTTATTTTCAAGGATGCCTTCAATAAGAATGCCAAGGAAGCAATCCGACGTATAAAGTCACGTAATTTTCCCAAAAAGAAGTGCACTGCGATTTTCTCGGGTCGAAATGCCGTGATTGCAGGTGAGCCCTTCTACGGTGCTGATGCGGTTGCGGTTTTCGGCGGTCTTGAAATTGATTTAAGAGGTGCCGTAATTACTGATGATATCGTAATAAACGTGGGTGCTGTATTCGGAAGCGTTGATATTTTACTGCCGGGTAACGTCAATGCTGAGCTTTGTGTAACCCCCGTATTCGGCGGTGCAGGCAACAAAACGGGAAGACCCTTTACACAGGGAATCCCCACGGTATTTGTCAGCGGTATCTGCGCATTCGGTAAGACAGACGTCAAGTGACAACTGAAAAAATCAAACGGCTTGAGTTCACCCGTTTCGGTGTATCGCTCAAGCCGTTTTTTTATTTTACGTATTCATTTACAAGGCTGTCAACCGCTTCCCAGTATTTCTCGGGGAAATTCGCACATGCCTCGTCGTGTCCCGTGTCGGGAAGTGCAAGCTTCATTTTCGGTGCGGAGCACTTTTCGTAAAGAGCCTCCATCATCCAGAAGGGAACTACGGTATCGTCCTCACCGTGGACGAAAAGTGTAGGTGTAACGGAGCGAGAAACTGCGCTTATGGGAGAGCAGTCCGAAAAGCTCCAGCCGAGGAAAAGCCTTGCAAAGCAGTCAGCCGCATTTACGAATGGGAAGGGGGGAAGTCCTGCCTCTCTTTTTATAGCTCCCTTGAAAAGCTCTCTGCAGTCGGTAAAGCCGCAGTCTGCAATACAGCATTTTACGTTTGCGGGAAGATTTTCGCCCGTTGTCAGCATTACCGTGGCACTGCCCATTGAAATGCCGAGAAGCACGATTTCTGCCTCGGGATCAAGTGAAATAATATAGTTTATCCAGGAGATTACGTCAAATTTTTCATAATAGCCCATAGAGGTGAATTTTTCATCTCTGTTTCTGTGTGCACGCTGGCAGGGCATTATGCAGTTATAGCCGTTTTTGTAGAAATGTATTGCCTGACGTGCCATTGCTCTGGGACGAGAGGTGTAGCCGTGAACGGCAATAAGCCACTTGTGTGAGGGCTCATCCCTTAAAATTATCTTTGAAAGAAGTCTTTCTCCCTTTTCGTTATAAAGCACCGTATCCTCGGGATTTATGCCGCAGTACCAGTCGTCTGCTGTTCTGAAGTTTTCATCATTCATATATCTGTGCATATTCCCGGGGGCTTTAAGGAGCTCTTCGGGATGCTTGTTGCAGGCCTTCCTTGAGAGAATTCCGTAGCAGAGCGCACCGCCTGCACCGAGATATGCTCCTGCAGTGACAATCGCGGCACCTGCAATAATTTTAGCGGCTTTCAGTTTTTTACTCATAAAAAGTCCTCCCGTGACATTATAGAGTTATTTTAACAATTATTATCGTACAAATCAACAGTTTTTTGTAGCATTGACTTGGACGGCTTTACAATGTATAATGAACTTGTATATACTTTCAGAAGGAGTGCAGGGAATGAGAAAAATAATTGACCTTAATTTTGACTGGAAATACAGCGAAAGCTTTGCTGAAGAGATGATAAAGCCCGGCTATGACGACGGTGCCTTTGAAAAAGTACAGATTCCTCATACAAACAAGGAGCTGCCCTACAACTATTTTGACGAAAAGATTTTTCAGTTTGTAAGCTGCTACAGAAAAAACTTCCGTCTTCCCAAGGATGCTTTTACGGGTAATAAAAAGATTTTCATTACCTTTGAGGGTGCGGCAAACTATGCAAAGGTTTATCTCAACGGTGATTTTATCGGTGAGCACAAGGGCGGTTATACTCCCTTCTCCCTTGAAATTACGGACAATGTGAATAAGAGCAACAACGTTCTTACCGTTATGCTTGATTCCACCGAAAGACCCGAGATTCCTCCCTTCGGCAAGGTTGTTGACTACCTGGTTTACGGCGGTATCTACAGAGAAGTACATATTGATATTTACGACGAAAAATATATTGAGGACGTTTTTGTAAAGACTCCCGACCCTCTTTACAGCGTAAAGACCATTGAAGCAGATGTAACCTTTTCCGAGAAGGTTACGGGTAAGTGCAGATTCGAGCTTTATGACGGAGAAAAGCTTCTCGGCACAAAGACTGCAGAGGCTGACGGCAAGGCAATCCGTATCCGCTGGAAGGTAAAAAACGTTGAGCTGTGGGATATTGACAATCCCAAGCTTTACACCCTTAAGGTAAGCTTCGGTGAGGATGAAGCAGAAAAGCGCTTCGGCTTCCGTGAGGCATCATTTACAAGAACGGGCTTTGTGCTTAACGGCAGAAAGATAAAGCTTATCGGTCTTAACCGTCATCAGAGCTACCCCTACGTTGGTAATGCAATGCCTGCCTCCGCACAGAAGGCTGATGCCGATTTTATGAAATATACCCTCGGCTGTAATATCGTAAGAACGGCACACTATCCCGACTCCGTGCATTTCCTTGACCGCTGTGACGAAATCGGTCTTCTCGTGTTTACGGAAATGCCCTCATGGCAGTTCCTGGGTGAAGGTGAATGGAGAGAAAACTGTCTCGACAATATCCGCTCAATGGTTACCCGTGACAGAAGCCATCCTTCGGTAGTTCTCTGGGGTGTCCGTGTAAATGAAGGCGGAGACTGTGACGAATTCTATACCGAGACCAATGCTCTTGCACGTTCTCTTGACCCCACAAGACAGACGGGCGGTGTAAGAAACTTCCCCAGAAGCCACCTGCTTGAGGATGTTTATACTTATAATGACTTTATCCATTCGGGCGGTCCCATCAATCTTCTTCCCGCTGTTATCACCTGCGGACTGAAGGCTCCCTATCTTGTAACCGAGCACAACGGTCATATGTATCCCACAAAGACCTTTGACAGAGAGGCTCTTCGCACAGAGCACGCTTTAAGACATCTCCGCGTACAGAATACCTCCTTCGGCTCAAAGCGTCACACGGGTGCTATCGGCTGGTGTATGGCTGACTACAATACCCATAAGGACTTCGGCAGCGGTGACAGAATCTGCTACCACGGTGTAGCCGATATGTTCCGTATTCCGAAGCTTGCAGGTGCCGTATATGCTTCTCAGCAGGACGATATCCCCGTGCTTGAAACCTCTTCCGCAATGGACGTAGGTGAGCATCCCGGTGCAATTATCGGTCAGACCTATATCTTCACAAACTGCGACTACGTTGAAATCTATAAAAACGGCAAGTACAAGTCAACGGCATACCCGGACAAAAAGGCTTATCCCAACCTTCCTCATCCTCCCATTCTTCCCAAGGACTTTATAGGAAGCTCTCTTGAAGAGGAGGAGGGACTTGCTCCCGAGGTTGCCGCACCTCTCAAGAATGCTCTCGTTGCGGCTTCCGTTTACGGCTACATTATGCCCCCTCAGCACTATCTTGAGGTTGCTTATTCCTTCCTTAAGGGCAAAATGAAGATATCCGAAATCGTTGATATCGTTACCAAGTATTTTGCCAACTGGGGTGACGAGCACGTTGAATACCGCTTCGACGGCTATAAGAACGGTGTGCTTGTAAAATCCGTTACCCGTACTGCTGTAACGGGTCAGCAGCTTGTTGTGAAGGCTGACAGCGATACTCTTATTGAGGACAAGACCTATGACGTAACAAGAGTTGAGCTTATGTGTCAGGACCTTAACGGCAACCGTCTGCCCTTTGCAAACAACAGCATAAAGGTTAGAGTTGACGGTCCTGCTACCGTTATCGGTCCCGATGAATTTGCTCTTGTGGGCGGTGCACGTGCATTCTGGCTTAAAACAGCAGGTAAGTCAGGTGATGTTACCGTAACTGTTACAGGTGAAAATCTCGGTGAACACACCCTTACATTCAAGGTTATAAAGAAATAATAGTAACCCCCGGCTTTTACGGATGCTTTCAGTTGCATCCGGGAAGCACGGGGGTAAGCTTTTGACCGATTTTTTATTCGTTGACTGCGATAGCTGTGTTATCGTGTTTATATAAGTCCGAATTAAGACTGTTGACATTTTCTTTATTTAGGGTATATTTTTCTTCACTTGTGCACACGCTATTGCTTTTTTTGTATAAATGTTGATATGATTGAGACAGCAATAAAATGCTTTCTGAGGTGATTCCGATGGTTTAACAGGTGTTTTTGTTGTATATTTGACGGAATAGTAATTTATATATATTTTTTCAAGAACAGCTTTAAGGAGGAATTTATTATGAAAAAGTTGATTGCATTGATTCTGACATTATTAATTTTCTCTTCCTGTGTTCTTTTCTGTTCTGCAGCTGTGACTGTCGGGTATGATGTGAATTCAGACGGAAAAACCGATGCCGGTGATGCAAGATTTATTCTTCGCTGTGCTGTGGGGTTCGAAGAATATACAGTGGAGCAGCTTTATGCAGGTGACACGGATTCTGATGGTGAACTGACTGCTTCCGATGCCCGTAATGTGCTGAGGTGTTCCGTAGGTATGCCTGTTGAAAGTACCAAAGAAAATTATGCGCTTGATTCTCTGATAGTAAAAGTAAAGAGTGAGTATATAATCGATAACAGCTTTGAAATTGCTCTTCTTGCAACTGAGAATGTGAAGGACTGCGAATTACTTTTTAAGGATTCAGACGGCGGATGGTTTTTTACCGTGTATCTTAAGTGGCCGGGTAAAAAGAATCTTTACAGGCTCAAGGAATATTACAAGGGAATAGATGCGGTTGAGCTGGTGGAATTCAATTGGATTTCCCATATCAATTTAGCTTAACTTCCACTGAATATAAAAACCGGCATAGGTCTTTTTTAAGACTTATGCCGGAAATTTTATTTTGTTAATTCAATTGCGTACATATACTGACACTTTACCTCGTCGGGATTGATGGCAGGGAAGTTGATTTTCAGCTTTCCGCCGTCATTTTCCGTGGTAAGCACTGCATCGTGAGAGAGAAGACGAGCCTTGAGCTTTTCGTCATAATCAACCTCTGAAAGAGTAACACTGCCGAAGGGGAAGCGGTTGATTATTGCGTAAACTGTGTCGCCCTTCTTTGTGTAGTAGGTATCCTTCTGAGGATTCTTTGTGTAAAGGCGGGTGCCGTAAATAGCGTCACCGTTCACCTCAAGCCACTGACCTATCTGAAGAAGTCTTTCCTCCATGATTACGGGAATTGTACCGTCTGCGGCAGGACCGATGTTAAGAAGGAAGTTTCCGCCCTTGGATACTAATTCAACAAGCATTTCGATAAGCTCTTTTGCGGAAAGATAATCCTCTGTTGTTTCAATTCTGTTAAGTCCGAAGGATTTGCCGATACCTCTGCATTCCTCGAAGGGACGGTCAAGCTCAACGTCCTCAATCTTTCTTCCGCCGTCAATAATGCCGTATTCTGTGGTGAAGTTACCGCCAAGTCTTCCTCGTGTTTCCTTGCCCCAGCGGTCATTGGGAACGATGTAGTCCTTAACGGGGGATTCATTGTAAAGCCAGGTTAAGAATTCGGTTGAATGCCAGGTTTCACTGGGATGATCCCATTCACCGTCAGTAAAGAGGGTAGAGGGCTCATACTTTGTGATAAGCTCCTTGAGCATAGGATGAAGGTGCTTTACTGCATATTCCTCGGGATCCTTGAGATAAAGGGGATGGAACCACTCGTAAACGGAGTGATAAACACCGAAGCGAACGCCTGAGTCCTTCATTGCCTCCTTTAATTCCATACAGAAGTCTCTGTGAGGGCCGACGTCCATTGAGTTCCAGTTCCAGGCATAGTCGGTCTTGAAAAGACAGAAGCCGTCGTGATGCTTTGATGTGATGTTTATATACTTTGCGCCTGATTTCTTGAAAAGGTCAGCCCATTTTTCTGCATCGAAAAGCTCAGCCTTGAAGCCCTCAACGAAATCGGTATATTTATAATCCTCACCGAAAACCTTGTCGTGCCATTCCTTTGCACCCTGGTCAGGCTGTTTTTCAATCTGCCACTGATACCATTCGGCATAATGACCTCTTGTGGTGTAGGCAGGTACGGAATAAAGTCCCCAATGAATGAAGATACCGAACTTCGCATCGGCAAACCATTCGGGAACGGGACGGGAATTAAGGGATTCGCAATTGTTTTCGTATTTCATATTGAAGCTCCTTAGAGTTTTTTCTTTATTATAAATGTAATTTTACGTTAATGCAAATATTTTTTTTCAAACTATTGCGAAAACCTATGTTTTATGTGTATAATAAGGTATATTTTGTAGTGCGAGGTTTTGATTATGGTTGATGCAAAGATAAAGGCTCTTGTGAATTATGCGGTCAATGCCGGTCTTATTGAAGAATCGGACAGGACCTACTGCATAAACGGCATTATTGCCCTTTTCGGAAAGAATGAATTTGACAGTGAGGTCGCTCCCGCTGAAGGTACTCTTGCAGAAATCCTTAAAGGACTTTGTGATGATGCGATTGAAGCAGGAATTATTGATTCAGGCTCCGTTTCAGAGGATTTATTCGATACTAAAATTATGGGTGTTCTCACACCCCGTCCCTCCGAGGTTATAAAAAAGTTCAGAGAGCTTTATAACGAGTGTCCCTCAAAGGCTACCGACTGGTATTACAAGCTCAGCGGAGATACGAACTATATTCGCCGTGACAGAATTGCCAAAATCATAAAGTGGCAGCAGACGGGTGATTACGGTACCATTGATATCACAGTCAATCTTTCAAAGCCCGAAAAGGATCCCAAGGCAATTGCCGCAGCAAAGAATATGCCTCAGTCGGGATATCCCAAGTGTATGCTCTGCCGTGAGTGTGAGGGCTATCAGGGAAGAATTGATTTTCCTGCACGTCAGAATCACAGAATCATTCCCGTTGAAATAAACGGCGAAAGCTGGTTTATGCAGTATTCTCCCTACGTTTACTACAACGAGCATTGCATCGTTTTCAATTCCAAGCATACTCCCATGACAATTGACAGAAGCGTTTTCAGAAAGCTTCTGAGCTTTGTTACGGTGTTCCCCCATTATTTCCTCGGCTCCAATGCTGACCTTCCCATTGTCGGCGGTTCAATTCTTTCCCACGAGCATTTCCAGGGCGGTAAGTACGAATTTGCAATGGAGAGAGCGCCCATTGAAAAGGAAATTTTCTTTGAGGGCTTCAGTGACGTAAAGGCAGGTCTTGTAAAGTGGCCTATGTCCACTATAAGACTTCAGTCAGAAAATATTGAAAGCCTCGTTGAGCTTTCCGACAGAATTCTTCGCAAGTGGAGAGGCTATACCGACGAATCGGCATTTATCTTTGCAGAAACAGACGGAGTTCCTCATAACACAATCACTCCCATTGCAAGAAGAAGGGGAGAGCTTTTTGAAATGGATCTCGTTCTCAGAAATAATATAACAACCGAAGAGCATCCTCTCGGTGTTTATCATCCCCACGCAGAGCTTCATCACATCAAGAAGGAGAACATCGGACTTATTGAGGTTATGGGGCTTGCAGTTCTTCCTCCGAGACTCAAGGACGAGCTTGAAGCTCTTAAGACGGCAATTCTTGAAAAGAAGGATTTAAGAGCAGACGCTCTCACCGAAGCCCACGCTGACTGGGCAGAATCCTTTATCGGCAACTATAACTTCACCGAAGAAAATTGTATGGATATTCTTCAGGATGAGGTCGGTAAGGTTTTTGCAACCGTTCTTGAGCACGCAGGTGTTTACAAGCGTGATGAAGAGGGCAGAAAAGCATTTATCCGTTTTATTGAAAGTGTTTGACAATAATATTTTTCTGTGATAATATTACCTTACAGAATTATCATCTTGTATTTAAGGAGTTTTTGATATGAAAAAAATTCTCAGCGTTATCCTCAGCGTTATGATGCTTCTTTCCGTTTGCGCAGTTTCCGTTTCTGCAGCAGATGAATGTCAGCACAGCTATGTTGGCTCTTACGTAGCTCCCACCTGTGTTGAAGACGGCTATTTCCTTTATGTCTGCTCATCTTGCGGTGATAACTACAAGGAAACAGAAAATGCTCCCTCAGCACTCGGTCACAATTTCGGTGAATGGTATGTGGTTGATACTGCAGAGTGTATCTATGAGGGTCACGAAAAGCGTGACTGCACACGTTGCGGCGGTTCTGAAATAAAGACTGTTCCCGTACTCGGTCATATTGATGAAAATTCCAACGGCAAGTGCGACCGTTGCGACCAGCCTATGAAGAGTGAGAGCACCTTCGCTCCCTTTGACTGGCTTGTAGCCTTCTTCCAGGCAGTCGTTCAGTTCTTCAGAGACATCTTCGCATAATAAATCAGACAGCAAAAAGGGTATCACCTCGGTGATACCCTTAATTTTTTTATACCGTAAGAAAAACGGTTGTTTATTTTTTTATATTACTTCACCCTTGGAATTGAACAGGGGAAGCTTTTCAAGATACTTGATATCTGTTCTGTCCTGAGCATCGCCCTCTGCTAAAATACAGAGCTTTCCGCAGATAATACCGCCTGCCTGACGGACAAGCTGTTCAATAGCGTAAAGGGATTCACCCGTAGAGATAACGTCGTCTACAATAAGTATTTTCTTGCCCTTCATAAGCTCTGCGTCTGCAGTATCAAGATAGAGCTTCTGCTCCCTTGCAGTTGTTATTGAACGTACGTTTACTTCAAAGACTCCCGTCATATAAAGCTTGGGAGCCTTTCTTGCAAGGAAATATTTTTTGTCGCCGTGCTGTCTTGCCATTTCGTGAACAAGGGGGATACCCTTTGCCTCTGCAGAAATAAGGTAATCGTATTCGGGGGCTATGTCAAGAAGCGCTCCTGCTGCTGCCACTGTCAGCTCCTGGTCACCGAAAATAACAAAAGCGCCAATCATAAGGTCTTCATTAAGAGGGCACAGAGGAAGATTTCTTTCACAGCCTGCAATATTCATTGTGTAATGCATAACGTACATCCTTTCGGTAAATTGATTTCTGCTTATATTATAAATCCGGTGAAGAAAATGTCAATAAAAATCACCGAAGCCGAAAAATATTCCTATAAGCATAAGCGAAATCAGACAGATGCAGAAAAAAATAAATAAACCGGGGGCAGTTTCTTTCAGAAAAATCACTTCTTAAGATATTTTTAAAAATATTTGACAAAAATTTTTTAAAATATACTAAACATTTCCGAAAAAGTGTGTTATAATACAATCCGTATATGGAAATATTGCAATATTTTTTCAGAAAAGGATGGTTGCATTGAATAAAGAAAATACATCTCCTGCAAAAAACAAAAGGAGAAAGAAGAAGAAAAAGCCCCTGAACCGC
>JAZRST010000066.1:0-21736 GCA_045651625.1 Acutalibacteraceae bacterium
TCATAATTTATAGGGCGTCCACCCTATAAATTATGATAGTGATATCGACAACTTTGTTGTCGGTGATATCCGCCTGTGACGGGTGATATTCATTCCTACGGAATGAGTGATATATTTGCCTTACGGCAAATGTTTCGGAAGCCTGACGGCTTGTTCCGCTTCGCTCTGTAAAATGCCGACCGCAGGTCCCGAAACATTTCTCGGAGAGAAATATATAACTGATGCGAAGCATCAATATAACTGCGAAGCAATATCACTTTTTGCGAAGCAAAAAATATCATTGCAAAGATTGTTTCTTAAAAACAATCTTTGCTTGTGGGGTTGTTGAGTATGCCGAAGGTTATGAGAATTGTGCCCACGGCATTGACAATAACGTCGAAGGTTGCGGATGTGATGCCGATTTTCTCGAAGACACCGAGAGAATTGAGAATCACACCCAGTGCACCCAGCACCGAGACCCACACCGCCCAGGATTTAAGACGCTCCTTTATATTTACCTTGCTTTCCATATCACACCTCCAGCCCCGTGGCAATTCTGAGGGCATCGCGGGCATCGGAGGCAGTAACCTTACCGTCACCGTCAATATCGCCCTTTTCGCTGTCGATTTCCTCAAGGCCTACTGCGGCACGGAGAATAAGCCGTGCATCGGAGGCTGTTACCTTACCGTCAGAGTCAACGTCCCCTCTGATTACGGGAGGGACGAAGGTGAGCCCCGTATTTTCCATAACCGCCTTTGCAACAGCAAGGGCAATTTCAGAGAACATGGTATCGAAAACCGTGTTGTCCCTTGTGTTGTCAATGAAGCCTGCTTCAAGAAGGCAGGAATGCATCTCCGTGTAGCGGTTCACCGCATAGTCACGGTAGGCAGGCGCGCCCTTTTTGACACCGCGGTTGCGGTATCCCGTAACGGCAGAAACGCTGTCCACTATGTTCTTTGCCATATTGAAGGTAACGCCGTCGGTTTCAACCCCGGAATAAACCCATGCCTCAACGCCCGTTGCACCCTCGGGGGTGAAGGCGTTGCGGTGGATTGAGATAAAGTAATCGGCACCCCAGCCGTTTGCCCTTTCACAGCGCTTGAAAAGGTCGGGGTCGGAATCGTCCTCACGGGAGAGCATTACTTCAACGCCCTTCTGTGTAAAAAGAATATCACGGACGGCAAGTGCGAGTCTGAGGCAGTCGTCCTGCTCAAGTCTTCCCTTATAGGAGGCGCCGATTGAAGCTCCGCCGTGACCCGGATCTATGAAAATTTTCACCATAATATCATCTCCTGTTGTGAAATTATATAAGCTTATTTCCAGTGCCCTCTGACAAGAATCTGAATACCGAGTCTTTCGTTGGCACTGATTGCACCCGACATATCGGCTGCTGCGCCCGAAAGCCCCGTAACATTCTTGTTTTCAAGCTTTATGAACATATCAAGATTTTCCTTATTGTTGCCTGCAACGGTGTAGACCTTTCTGATTTTGGCGGCATTGAGCACCGGCTGGAAAAAGAACACGTAGTTGTTTGCAAGAAACATTCCCTGAGGAATAGCCACGTTACAGCGGACCGTTGCACCCTCCCCATAGTCCTTATCCGCATAAAGCTGGAAGGTGGTCCAGCATTCGGAATAGCCCGAATTCCATTTGCGGTATCTCCAGCCGGTGATAACGCCGGAATCAACAACGGTATCATAGGGAGCCTCCTCAAGGTCAAAGATGTTGTGGGTATGCATAAGGTCGCTTTTTTCCTCAAGCAGGTCCTCGGTCTGATTCATAAGGTTCAAGGCAATCTGCTGCAAGGCAATTTCGGCATCAACAACAGCCTCGTTTATGTAGGACTGCACCTCCGACGGTGTGCTGTACTCTCCGTCGTGATTGTGATTCACGTCACTTTTTCCCGCAAGCTTTAAGTCTGTCTGTCCCGCAAGGTCAGTGATGAGAAGCTGAGTATCACTCTGCGCCTTACTGATACGGCTGTCGGTTTCCTCTTCCGTATAATATCTGTCGTCGTGGGCGTGGTTTACGTTGCTTTTTCCGAGAAGTCTGTTTGTTATATCCTCGTCAAGCTCGTTTACCAGAGCCTCGGCAGAGTCAAGAATGCCGTCGGCGGCACTGCTGACAAAGGCCTCAGCCTGCGCCACACTGCAGTACTTTTCCCCGTGGTCGTGGTTTATATTGCTCTTTTCGGAAAGCTTCATCTCAGTCTGAGCGGCAAGGTCGTTCACAAGGCTTGTGCTGAGGCTTGCTGCCGCACTGATTTTGTTGTCAACCTCCGCTTCCGTGTAATACAAGTCGTTATGACTGTGATTCGTATTGCTTTTGCCGAGAAGCTTTTCCTCGGTCTGCTCCTCAAGCTCGTTTATCAAATCCTGAGCGTCGGCAAGGATGTTTTCCGAGGCACGGCTTATAAGCGACTGCGCCTGCACCTCACTGCAGTAGATATCCCCGTGACTGTGACCGACGTCACTCTTGCCCGAGAGCTTCTGCTCGGTCTGATTTGCAAGGTCAGTAATGAGAAGCTGAGTATCGCTCTGCGCCTTGGCGACAAGACTGTCGGTCTCGGCCTCGGTGTAATACAAGTCGTCGTGAGCGTGGTTTACGTTGCTTTTTGCGAGAAGCTTTTCCTCGGTCTGTGCTTCAAGCTCGTTTACCATTTCCTCGGTGCTGTCAAGAAGCCCCTCAACCGCCTCGCTTATAAGCTCCTCTACCCTTACCTCACTGCAGGCTACGTCGTCGTGGGTGTGGTTTACGTCACTCTTACCCGAGAGCTTCATATCAACCTGATTTGCAAGGTCTGTGATAAGAAGCTGAGTATCGCTCTGCGCCTTGGCGACAAGGCTGTCGGTCTGTGCTTCGGTGTAGTATAAGTCGTCGTGGCTGTGTCCTGTGTTGCTTTTGCCGAGAAGCTTCTCCTCTGTCTGCTCTTCAAGCTCACTTATCATATCCTGAGCATCGGCAAGGATGTTTTCCGAGGCACGGCTTACAATGGACTGCGCCTGAGCCTCACTGCAGTAAAGGTCATCGTGGCTGTGACCGACGTCACTCTTGCCCGAGAGCTTTATATCGGTCTGATTTGCAAGGTCAGTAATGAGAAGAAGGGCATTGCTCTGAGCCTTGGCTATAAGCCCGTCAATTTCCGCCTCGGTGTAATATAAGTCGTCGTGGCTGTGGGGACCCGGCTCTGCACCCGAGCCTGAGCCTGCGTTCTCAAGAAGAGCATCAATCTCCTCCTTGAGGTAATATCTGTCGTTGTGGCTGTGGTCAAGCTCAGCCTTCTTTTCGAGGTAATCGAATATGAGAGCAAGGCTCTTAAGACCCTCCTCGGGCACGGGAAGAGCATCGGTGCAGTCAATGGAGGGATAAACGGGGATTTCCTCAACGGGGCTTTTCATAAGAAAGCCCGTATCATCCCACAGATAAAGCTGGCATAAAAGCTTTCCCCTGCCGTCTGCAAGGGCTGAGGGAATAAGGTATTCGCCCTGCCCCTGCTCATAAGACAGCTCTTCCGTAAAATATATGTTTCCCCGAGGGGTTATAAAACCAAGCTTCGCTTTTTTGCCGTAAAACGGCTCATCCACAGTGAAATTAAGGACCCTTGCAAGGCTTTCACCGCTGTGAAGCCGTGTGAAATCAGCTGTAATTTTCATTTGTTTTCTCCTTATATATTTTCATAATCTCCTGAGAAAGGGCTGAGGCTATACGGTCACACTCCCTGTCCGATATTTCGTTGTCTCCCGGGCAGTCAATATAGCCTGCCTTTATAAGATATACATTTTCGTTGCCGAGGGTGCGCATTTTCAGGAAGGGACTTTTCCCGTGAAGGGTATGCACCCCCTTGTAGCGGTAAGCACCCTCTGAGCACAAGGCACACAGAAGGCGGTAGGCTCTGTACTGTGCCTCTGCCGAGGCGTTCTCGGGAACAAAAATCTCAGCACCCCTTGTGGGAGAATTCTTCTCCGAGGTGCCCTTGTGGAAAATAAGGAGAAGCCCCTCAGGGGAATAGCCGTCGGTGCCCTCGGTGATTTTCACGTCGGCACCCGAAAGCCCCCTTTTTACCGCCTCAATAAGCCTTGCACATTCCGAATATTCTGTCCTTCCCCCCGAAGCTCCTCCGGGGGAAAGGGGCGTATGACCGTTATTAAGATTAATCAAGCTGTCACCATACCTTCTGCTTCTTTATAAGTCTGTCGTAGTATTCCTCTGTCTCACGGTCCGAGGTATTGACTCCCAGTGAATTAAGAAGGGAGTAATCCCCGTATTTTGCGAAAAGCTCTGCGAGGCTGTATTTGTCCTCAGAGGTAAGTCGGGAGGTGTCAACCCCGAGGGCGGAAAGCCTCGAGTAGTCACCGTATTTCGCAAAAAGCTCCGCCATATCGAATTTTTCACCCGAGGTAAGACGGGAGGTGTCAATGCCGAGAGCCTCAAGCCCCGAATAATCCCCGTACTTCGCAGAAAGCTCAGCCATTTCCTTTAATTTCTGAAAGTCATCGTCCTCGGGCTCAATGCCGAGAGCCTTAATGAAGGAATCATCACCCATTTCAGAGGCAAGCACCGCAAAGTCAATTGCCGCCCTCTGTCTGTCCTCCTCCCTTTTCTCCTCATCGGACATAAGAGAATAAAGGGAGTAAAGCCCCTCGATGCTGTCAAGCTGCCTTTTATAAGCCTTTTCCTCAAGCTCCTCACCCTTTTCGGCAGAAAGAGAAGCGTATTCAGCCATTTTGTCGGAGGCAATTTTTCCCCCGTAGGAATTGCCGTAGCCACCCGTAAGGGCTGAGGCTCTTCCCATAATATCCTCGGAGGCACGTCTTCCCTGCTCCTCATACTGCTTTTTATACTGAGCGTACAAGGGGTCTGCTTCGGGGTCGTAGGTGAAGGAGGAGCTTTCCTTTATAATGCGGTTTACCACGTTTTCCGCCATCTGCTTCGGGGTATCAAGGGGAAGAAGCCCCTCCTCCTGCCTTCCCGCATATCTTGCATCCGACGAGGTGATTTTTCCGTCAAGGTCGTAGTCTGCCTCCATATCCTTGGGAATAAGACCTACCGCCATCTGCAGAATTTCATCGGAGGTATATTTTTTAGCCATCCGTTTTCACTCCTTTCAGTTGGTTTTTCAGTGCCTTTACCTGAAGAGAAAGCCTTGTGACCTCCTCCTTCAGCTGTAAAAGCAGGGTGTATATTTTTTCGTTATCGGTGTTTTTATTCAAGGTCGGTCACCTCTCCCGTGTAGCTTATTACCGCCTCGAAGCCGTGAAGCGTAAAATCTCCCTCACCCTCAAATCTCAGGGTAAAGAATTTACACTCGGGCACTCTTACGGTGCAGGAAAATATGCCGTCGGTTTTCTTGTCAAGGGAGAAAAGCTCCCTGAAATGCTCCTCGGAGTCGGGCTTTATAAGCACCCGGAAGAGGGCGTTTTCCGAAAGGGCAAGGGAAAGCCTCAGCGCCCTTACACGCTTGTTATATGAGGTGATATTACGGCAGAGCCTTCCCGTTTCGGCATACCACGGTACCTCTTTCTCCGCTTCGGGAGTAAATGCCACCTCACCGTACAGGGGTAAAAATCCGTTCCCCGGGGTGAGCCTCGGGAAATCCCTTACGAAAACGAGATTTCCCTCACGGCAGACGTGAAAGAGATTACCGTCCTTTACGAACATACAAAGAGTATGGAAATCGTCATCCTCTCTGTGCCACAGTCCGTTTGAGGTATCGTACACGTACACCGACCTTTCCCCCTTGGGAGAGGTCATTGCAATAATATATTTTCCGCCTACGGTGCCTGCCACGGAATCGTAAAAGCCCGTAAAGGCATCACGCTCGGAGACGAGGAAGGGCAGGGTGCCGTCGTAAACGGTGATACCCTCGGTGCTCTTGTAGAAGAGCCTTTCACCGAGATTCACAAGGCTTTTCGACTGCCCCTTTTCAATGCCCCTTGCAGGGACGGTGTAAACGGTAAACTCCGAGGGAGCGGAGCCGAGGACCCTTATAAGGCAGTCCTCCTTGAAGAAGACGACCTCGTTTCCCACCTTGCCCGCACCCGTGAATTCACCGGGACAGCCGAGGCTTACGGCGTAGGAGTCCGTTGAAATGCCCTGAAAGCTTCCCCACTGAGTCGGGTCGCCAAGCTTTGAGGCATAAATCTCGTTGACGAATTCACCCTCGTTGTTTTCACCGTAGCGGCAAGCCCATATACGGTTATTCTGCTCCACGGCAAAGTCCATTTTCGGAATAAGCCTTGAAAGGCTCACGTCGGAAAGCTGACCCATAGCCTTAAGATTTCCCGAAAGCACAAGGGAGTCGGAGAACACGGCCTTTACGGTGTAGTAGCCGTCGGAAAGAATATGGTCCTTACATTTCACAAACACCGTTTCGTCGGCGGAAACACCCGTGAAGTCCTCGGGGAAGTCCATACGGAAATAAAGGTCGTATTCCTTGATCCACCTGTCCCCCGTAAAGCCCATAAGCTCCATTTTCGTGCCGTCGGACATAACGAGGGTGTCCCCTACCGAGGCGGACTGGGGGATATCCCCGAAATAAAGAGGGAAGACGTCGGTGCCGTCCTCGGTGCAGTAGGTGACGCTGACCTTTTCTGCATAGTGCGTGAAATTGCATCGGCTGACCGTAACCCCCGAATCCGTGCATTTTATATATACCCCGTCGGGGGCAATGAAGATGCTTCTGCCCGTAAGAATTGCCTGACGGGTGGGGATATTGCCGTCAAGAACGGCATCGGGAATTTTCACGCCGTCAAGATACACTGCGGTTTCGGTGCAGATGAGAAGCCCCGAGGGAGTATCAAGCACGGCTGTCACGCTCTCACCCTCAAAATCCGCGGGGTAAGAGGCATTGTAATGAGCACGGGGGCTTCTTACACTCATAAGCGGAAACTTATCCCCCGTAAGATTCATCATTTCTGTAAAGCATCCGTCGGGCACCGCCTCACCGAAGGTAAGGGAGCCGAATTTATTGACGGAATAAAGCTTTTCCTTGTAGGTTTTAAGCCTTGGAAAGAGCATAGCATCCCCCTTAATCTATATTTATTTTCGTTTCCCTTGCCTTGTGAGTGCGGTTATAGAACTGCATAAAGGAAAGGTATGCGCTGTTGAAAAGCGATGCGCAATTCACGTAGCCCGTGATGTTGCCCGAGTGAAGCTCCATTTTCATGGTAAGATAGCTTATATACACGTCGGAAAACTCCTCACCTAAAAGAAGCTCTCTGCCGTGGGAGATCTCCTCCTCCTGAGAAAGCTCCGCCCCGGCACCGTAAAGGGAGAGAAGCTCGGAATTTATCCTTTTGTCAAGCTCAAGAAGCCAGCGCACCTTCATAGGAAAGGGAAAGACGTTGGGAAACAGCGCATCCGTCCTTTCAATAAGACACGATACTGTCATACAAGCCCTCCTTTACGCCTCGTTGGCGTTGGAAAGAATATACTGCTCGGCTTCAAGTGACTGCTTACGGGAGTTCTCAATGACCTCGTAATACTCACGGGGCACCTGCACGGTCTCACCCTTGCGGATGAGCATCCTCTTGCCGTTCACCGCCACAAAAAGCGCATCGTCATTCTTATGAAGCTTCGGGATAAACACGGGAAACGTTTCGGTTGTTGTTTTTTTCATAATAATCCTCCTCAGATATGCCGTTTTCACGGCAGGTTTGCCGTTCAACGGCGTGATATATTGCTTCGCAATGCGAGATTGTCTTCGTCAGCGATATACCTTGCGGTGCGAGATATTTCCCTTACGGGAAATGCGAATATTTGTTATCTTCTCGTTTTCCGAAAGGAAAACATATCGCGTTGTACAACAACATCTCGCATTGTGTAAACAATATCTCGCAATTGCAAGGCAATTATCTCGCGGCATAATTGCAAGCGTCAATTATGCCCTTAGTAAATCGCTTCTTTAATTAGCACAATATAAAATGTCTGTGTAAATCTACTTGCCGTTCAACGGCGTGATATATTGCTTCGCAATGCGAGATTGTCTTCGTCAGCGATATACCTTGCGGTGCGAGATATTTCCCTTACGGGAAATGCGAATATTTGTTATCTTCTCGTTTTCCGAAAGGAAAATATATCGCGTTGTACAACAACATCTCGCATTGTGTAAACAATATCTCGCAATTGCAAGGCAATTATCTCGCGGCATAATTGCAAGCGTCAATTATGCCCTTAGTAAATCGCTTCTTTAATTAGCATTTGTTGTTAATGAGAATTCAGAACCGGATTCAAAGCGGATGATGTACTCCTCAAGAAGTCTCTTTGCGACCTTGGTTGCCTTCCAGCCGATTGAGCTTCTCTGGTTGAGGGGGTCGTTGCCGTAGCCACGGGGCTTCACGATATGCTCAAGACCGCCGCCCTCAACATCTGTAACGCCGTAGGCATTCTCGCCGAGGAAGAGGGTTGAGAAGACTGCTGAGCCGTCCTTACCGCCGCCGGTACCGCAGATGACGTCACCCTTCTTCACCGTTACTGCAGTGCCGAGGGTCACCGTGTTGCCCTGCACCTTTGTTACAGTGTTCTTCACACCTGCAACGTAAACCTCGAGGGGCTCGGAGAAGGTCTTAGCCTCCATATATTCCTTGACTGTAACGGAAGCGGAGCCGTTGACGTCAGAAGCTACCGTAAGACGGGTAAGACCGTCTGCGATTTCAGCGGGACCGAAGACCTTAGCCTCGGTGCTTTCAACGAAGCGCACACCGCCGAGCGTTCCGATTTCACCCTTGAGAAGGTTTTCGGGGCTTAAGTACTTCTGAATGCCGACCCACTGGTCACCTGCCTCCTGCATAAGGTCGTAAGCCACGTAGGGGTGAATGATTGCAACGTAGGCACCGTTGATTTTAGGTGCATTCACGCTCTTGAGCTGAGCAGCAGCTCTGAAGATGTCCTTCACACGGAGCTTGCAGTCCTTTGTGATGTCCTCACGGCTTAAAATCTCCTTTTCGGTGCCGTTTTCAGCAACCTCGGGAGCGTACATAACGTTTGTACCGCCGTTGAGCTCGTTACGGACAACAGTGTCAAGGGTAACGCCTGCCTGAGAGGCAAGCTCCTTTGTAGCCTCAACAATTGTGTTGTCAACTGCAGTAAGCTCAAGCATATCGGTCTGCTCAATGTAGTCGCCGTACTGGTCAACGGTACAGCTGACGGCAGTTACGTTGAACTTGTTGCCGTCGGGTGTCACACCCTCGGTAATGGGCTTGAGAGCCTTGGGAAGACGGGAGAACTTTCTGAACTCGATTGTCTTACCGCCGTTCTTGGGAATGGGTCTCTTCTGACCGAACTGCTCGTGAATGAGGTTTGCACCTGCAAGGGTGATAAGTGTCTTGTCATAGAAGGTCTTCATTTCAGCACTGAGGCTGTCGGGATTGGTGACAGCACCCTTCTCAAGGGTACCGCCCGTTGTATTGAGCACCTCACCTGCTGAAAAATGTGTAAGTGTGATAATATTTTCTGTATTCATAAATTTTTCTCCTTTGTTTTTGATTTTGTAAATTGTGCAAGGTCAGCAAAATGACCCGTTTGACGGAAAATGTTCATATTTTGTTGCAGATGTGCCGTTTCTTCGCAAAGAAACGGTGCAGATGTGCGGAATATGGACATTTAACGGAAACTGACGTCTGCTGCCTTACGTGTGCACACAAACTAACCCGATAAGGTCTGCACAGAAGCTTCGGGAATGCAGGGGAAAGGGTGCAGAAATCGGCGGATTTGTGTTTTTCGGCGGTGGCAAGGCGTACAATGGTACTCCGAACCGCCGAAAAACAAGCACCTTACCTACTTACAATGAGGCACAAAAGCAGGCTTTATACAGGTTCTTACAATCAGCACAATGCCTTTTATTTTTTGTGCGTCAAAGACGGTGATTTGTGCGCCTCTTTCCCCTTAAAACGTGACTCTTGCGCCGTTACTGACGTCTGTGATAATCCTTTTGATTTCCTCTTCCGTCAGGCTGTTCACGTCGGTGTGCTTACGGCTTGCGGCGCGGTCGGAAAGGGAATTTTCCTGCACACGGGCATTCAGCCTTATGCTTTCGGCTGTTTCGAGCCTTGCGCGAAGAACGGCACTGCGGATTCTTTCATCCGTAATGGCTTCAAGATTCACCGTTTCCCAGGCGCGCCTTAAGGGTACGCCTGCCGTTATAAGACGGCACATTTCGGGAGATGAGGAAAGCTCCCTTTTAAGGTCAAAGGACGGGTAGAGTCTGCGAAGCTCTACTGCTTCTCTTAAGAGCGCATCCCGTACACTCTCTGCCGCCTTCATTTTAATGAGCCTTGAGGCTTCCCTTAGAAGAGCCTCGGGCATTGCCCCCTTGGGCTTTTCGGCGGTGTCGGCAGCGGCACCCTTAAGAAATTCCGAAACGAGTGCGGCGGTGTCATCGGGGCTTATGTGGGGAAAGCGTGCTTCAAGGTGCTCTTTTAAGGGAGAAAGTGCTTCAAGGCTTGATTCCATTGCCTTCATTTTAGAAAATCTCTTGTCGATTATCCCCTGAACACGGCTTCTGAAAGCATCGGCATATTTCCCCTTTATAAGCTCCCCGAACTCTTCTTCGGGTGATACGGCTTCGGCGGAGGGCTCCTCAGCTACGGGAAGAGCCTCAGCCTCTGCAAAGGTCTGCAGATATAAATTCATCCTTTGTCCTCCTCTCTTACTGAATTCATCGTCTGTTCCGAAGTGTCATTATCATTATCCCTTTCGGGTAAATCAAACACATTTAATTTAAGCTGTGCGGGGTACTGTCTTTCGATTGATGCAAGTCCTTCACTCAGCATAAGAAGAAAGCTTTTTACTATGTCATCTGTGACATCATCCCGAATCTCATCTATATACACGCTGAAATGTCCGTCACACGTATAAAGACTGATGCGATTGCAATGTTCTTTTACTGCTGCGGCAGCAAGGGCATCAAAGAATGCCGAGGTGAGAGCTGATACACCTGCACAGACAATATCCAGCCCCTTGGGAGCGTAGTCGGCGTGACCGTTTATGTTTACGTAATATTCATTTTCACCGTAACCGATTCCTGCATAAATCATTCCTTTGTACCTCCGTAAATGGCATTTTCTTTTATGATGGACTTGATTTTTTCCTTGTTTTCAATGTCGATAAGCTCCATACAGGCAAGGGATTCTGCCGCACGCTCGGGATTGAAGAAGCCGAGAGAATAGAAATTGAGTGCATCCTGATTCTGCACGCTTCTCTGATAGGCGTTCATCTTGTGCGCCTTGACCTTCACGTCAAAAACGGGAGCGCTGAGAGGACTGCCGCCGGAGGAGGAAAAGGCGGAATTGTCAAAATATGTGTAGACCTCCTCACCGCCGTCCCCTAAGATTCTCATTGTACGGGGCACGGAGTAAAACTGCCTCATCAGCTCAATCACAAGGGTGCAGACTGCGGAGAAGGCGTTGTAGGTGGAGTTTATCATATCACGGGAAAGCTTACTGCCTGCCTCCTGCAGAGCCGTAATGGCAGTACCCGAGGTAACACCGCCTGCGGTAGAGCCCTGAGAGAAATCACGGTTACCGCTTGTCTCCTTAAGCTCGTTAATCTTGTTGTTAAGGACGGTGATGTAGGTTGAGGACATAGGCGTAAAGCCGATTTCCCTTATGGATTCCTCACCGATTGAGGAGCCTGCCACGTGAACGAAATCACGGTTGAAGTCGGCAAATTCCTCCTCGTTTACAGCCCCCTCAACACGGGTGAAGTAACGCTTTCTTGAGCCAAGGCGCGCATTGCGGACGATTTCGTTGCCCAGGATGTCAATCTCCTCCTGAGTTTCCTTCATAACGTCAATGAAGCCGAAGCCCGTGGGAGTGCCCTCCTCCCTGAAAAGGGGGTCGAAGACGAAGGGGTAAAGACCGTGGTCGTACCAGCCTCTGTCCCTTAATGCCTCGTCGTTTTCGGAGGCGTAAAGAAGACAGCCGTTTACGAATTTTGCGTAGTGAAGAACCGTTTTCGCACCCACACGCTTCTTGTAGTACCAGTCAACCACGGGTGACTTGTCCGTGGTGTCAACGTTTTTGTCGTAGGTGTATGCTACGGTGTCGGCTCCCTTGCCGAGCCTGCCCTCAAGGAAGGGATAGGCTTCAAGAAGCAGGTCGTTATCCACAAGGTCAACGGTGAAGACGTTACGGGATTTCTGAATGTCCCTGACACCGGGCTCCCAGAAGATGTTAAGAATGTCAATGCACTTGACGTCAATTTCACCGATACCGCAGTCAGCCTCACTGTTCCAGAGCACACCGAGGACGGCAGTGCCCGATTTCAGCTTCTTGTAAGCCGCATCGGAATATACCGAGTGCCAGTTGTTTCTTTCAAGCACCACGGGAATGACCGAGGTAAGACGCTTTGCGAGAGCCGAATCCCCGGATTCACGGGGCAGCACCGTGCATTCGGGAAGCTGATCCATAAAGTCTGCGTGCTTGTTCACAATGGAGTTGAAAAGCCATGCGGAATGACGTCTTTCACGGTCATCCTCACGTCGGAGCTGACTCCAGTGACGGAGCCTGAACCACTCCTCGTTCTCAAGCACCCTTGCATCAAGGTTCGCCTTCGCCGCCTTGTAACGGGAAAGAAGCTGTGACGCACGCTGCACGTCCTTTTCGGTAATCATAAAATCTGTTGTCATAAAATTCTCCTTTATGCTTTATTAATTGTTTTTTGATTTTGCTTCAGAGGCTGAAGCGTCTGTAGAGGGTGCGCTGATTGAGGGGGTCGTCGCCCTCAACGGCTGCAATCGGGGATACCTTGGGGCTTATGGGTCGGGACATACAGAAATACCTGAAGGAGTCGGCAAAATGGTCCTCGTCGTCGGTATCAAGGTCCTCGGGGTTAATTTCCGAAAACTGCAGAAGAGGCAGTGTTCTTATAGCCGCACGGCAGGTGTTGAAGAAATACACCATAGGTCTGCCGTCCGAATCAAAGCCCATACGGTAGTGGCACTGCATCCAGCCGGGTATACGCTTGTTGTCCCCCCGGGAGAAATAGACGAAATGACGGTCGGCGGCTTCAATTATGGCTTCACCCCTTGAGGCATCCCATATTGAGGGGTCTGCAACGCCCTCAATGCACTTGCCCTTAAGCCAGCGGTGCTCGGTTTCAATGCGCCTGATTTCGGAAAAGATTTTGTCGGGATGCCACTTCACACCGTCGTTGGGGATGTCCGTACAGCCGTAAAGCTGTAAAATCAGATATGCCCTGCCCTCGTAATCTATCGCCCACCAGTCGCAGGAGAAGGGCTTGCGGAAGCCGAAGTCGAAGCTTCGGACGATTTTCCAGTCCCAGGGCACCTCAAAGGGCTCAATGACGTGGGTGAATTTTCTGTCCGCATAATGCTCGGGGTCGTCACGGAACTCCTCGAAGAACTGCCCCTCAAAGATGTCCCAGTCCCCGTGAAGCCACGCCTTTTTAAGCTTGGGCGGCAGGGATTCAAGCTGTTTTATGTATTCGGGGTCAGATTCCATAAGGGCGTGATTGTCGGTGACGAGGCTCTTTATGAAGACGTAATCCTCGGGATTCTCGGTCTCCTTGAAGCGTCGGTCAACAAAGAGCCTTTTTACGAAGCCGTGACCCACACCGCCGGGGTTGCAGGTAAGGTAAATACGCTTGGGGAAGGGATTAACACCTCTGACACAGGCCTTGAAGCGCTCGTATTCCTCCTCAGTCAGCTGAGTTGCCTCGTCAAGGAAAAGCACGTCTGCCTCGGTGCCCTGATATTTGTCAATGTCCGAGGCGTTGGCACAGTGGCGGAACATAATGACGGAGCCCGTGGGAAAGGTGATTTCCTTGGTGCTCTCCTTGTAAACCGCAGTGTCGCCGAGAAGCTGTTTCAGAGGCTCAATGTGGTTTGCACGAAGCTCGGGGTAAGTCCGCCTGACAATCATAATTTTTATGCCGTGATAGTAAAAGGCAAGAAGCACCGCCTTCACCCTCACCGCCCAGCTTTTACCGCCACCTCTGGCACCGCCGAAGGCAACGTATCTGTGGGTGTCCGTCAGAAAAGCCATCTGCCTCTCCGACGGCACTCCCAGTGTCAAGGTTTTAATATCTATCATTCTCCTTTCGCGTTTTCAGTGAAAAATATTTCATATTTCAATTAATAGCTTCTTCCCTATTTCCTTATCTGTCTCCCCGTTTGACGAGAAATGCTCATATTCTGTTCGGATGCGCCGATTATCCGCAGATAAGCGGATGCAGGCGGAGGGAATATGGGCATTTATCGGAAACAAAAGTGTGCGCCCTTACGTGTGGGATAAAACTAACTAAGCAAGGTCTGCTGTCTGTAAAAGGGATGCAGGTGAAAGGAAGCAGAAATTGCTGTATTTGGTGTTTTCGGCGGTGGCAAGGCATACAATGGTATTCCGAACCGCCGAAAACACAGCACCCCTGATATGTCCGTCGGGGCAGATAATAAAGAGCCTGCAAAAATAATCTCACGGTGGCAGAAGACCTTGAATCAAAATGTGCGCCAAAGACAGTAATTTGTGCTTTCTTTCACTATCGTTCACGCTTTTTGAACTCGGGAACCGAGGCTTTTGCTCTGGCCTCTGCACGGGCAAGGTCATAGGAAGCATTGGGGTCGGGGGTGATTTTCGGCTTATTATCCGTCCGCTTCGGGTAGGTGCCCTGCTCCTTCCTGTCCCTTGCCTTCACCCTTTCGCCCTCGCAGGAGAAGGGAGGCAGGAGGGTTATGAGAATCCCCCGTCTTCCCATATTTTCGGTGGTGATTCCGCCGTCGGCAACGAAGCGCTTGATTGCGGTGCGCACCTGCGACAGACTGACACCCGAAATTTCGGCAATATCCTCAAGCTTCATAAGGCACTGCCCTGATTTCACGGTAATTCCGTCACACACGTAGGACGTGTAGCGCACGGAATACAAAATAACCTCGCAAACAAGAAACAGCTGAGGCTTGCTTATGTAAAGCTCAAAAATTTTACGGGAATGCAGATAATAACCGTTCATAATATCACCCTTTGCTTTTACTGATTACTTCATAACCTCTTCCCCGAAATCGAAAACGATGCGGATGCCGTCTGCCTCCCCGGTCTCCTTTTTACCGAGAGCCGTTACCACACTTACGGCTTCCTTCACAGCCGCACCCACCTCCTTGAGAAGCTTGGGGTCAGCCTCGCCCGATTCCTCCTTTCTGAGAACACGCTTCACCATCTTCAGCACCTCAGAAGCAAGAATCCCTGCCGCAGTGTTCAGGCTCTCCTCAGCCTTTTTACTCACTCGTCTCACCTCTTTTCGTTTTCAGGGCAACAAAAAGGGCGGACCTGAAAAATCAGGTCCGCGCCGCAATTAATGCTTATTAAATTGTTGAATATGTTTTCAGAAGCAATAAATTGCCGACCCGTGAAAATTCGGGTCGGTGGATTCGTTCTCTTCTGTTGTGGCCTCATTATACCACAAACGGATAGGGCAAATCAAGTGCAAAACGGGGGTTTATGAAAAAAACTTTCTGCGATTTTTGAGCCCTTTTTTGTGCAATGTGAACAAATGTTCGATAAATAACGCCATTTTTCACCATTTATGCAACACTTTCGGCATTTTTGTGCATTATCTGCACTGCCTCACGGGAAGCGACTTCTTCACTCTTCCCTCTTACCTTTTCCTTTGCGAAGCTGTCGTCCCCTGCATAGTTAAATTTGTTGCACAGCCTCACGGGAAATTATTCCTCTTCTTTCACTCCCCATATATACGCGCGTGCGCGGTATTGTTGTTCTTTAAACTTGTTATATCGTGTTACTATATAATGTAATGTTTGCGTGTCAATTACCGTGTCAATTTTTTAGCATTTGCGTGCGATTATCGTGTCAGAAACCGTGCGATTCAGGGTATTTCAGCGGACATAAAAAAAGCCCCCGAAGCCTTGATATACAAGGCTTTCGGGAGTTTCGTCAATCGTGTCAATTTCCGTGTCATTATCGTGTCAAAAATTCACGGCTTCCGTGCTAAATACCGTGCGATTTATAAAATTATGCTATGACAGAGCTGACCTGACAAGGTCAGCTGAGGGTACAGTCAGAGCACTTAAAACGGTACGGAAGCTGCCGTTTGTGCCGTGGCTGACAGCTTGAATTATTTATGCGTCAAAGACGGTGAATTGTGTGTTATTTCACATTGACGGGGCTTCCTGTGGGAGCTATAGCAATATAGGTGTTGCCTGTCTCCTGCACGAGGGGTGTGCCGTCGGTAAGTGTGAAGGTAAAGGGTACGGTCTCACCCGTGTGTGACCACCTTATGGGAACCAGCCTTCCGCCGCAGGCAAAGTAGCCGTCACCGCCCGAATAAAGGTCTGCAATGTGGTAAACGTCCTCGTTACGGGTGGGAGCAAGCATTATAATAACGTTCTTAAAGGCGGCAGGTGTGCCCGTTACGATATCGGACATTTCCTTGCCGTACTGATTGAAAACGTACTTGTCCGTAAGGGCATCGTATTCCATTACGGTGGTCTTTGTAACACCGTTTATGGTGAATACAATCTCAATACTGCTGGCAGGTGTGCCGTTTACGGGGCAAGCCTCATCGGCAAAGCTCATACCGTAGTTTCTGTCGGTAACGCTGAGGCGGAAGCCTGCATCCTCTGCCGCAGCTCTGAGATTTTCACCCACGGCAAAGAGGGTATGCTCGTAAGCGTAGCCCTGAGCGGAGCGGTCTGTATCTCTGTAGCCTACGGGCACGTCAACGAAAAGATAGTCAATGCCCGAGTTCTTCATATCCGAAATAACGGAGGCACTGCCGCCCGAGAAGCACATAACGGTGTCGTATGCAAGGGAGATGTCAGTGAAGTTATATCTTGTGGAGCGGATTGAGCCCACGTGTGCCACGTCCGAGATGTCCGTATACAGCGCAAGACCTCTTGTGCAGTAGTCGTTTACGAACATTTCAAAGAAAACGTCAGCATCGTTAATACCCTTGAAGGGAAGCGCAGGCTTTACGTTGTTGATTGAAACGGAGAATACCCTGCCCGAATAGGGCTCAGAGATAATTTCACCGTTAAGGGGATTTCTGTAGACAACGGGCTCGGTTGTGGCTTCCTCGGTTGTGGTCTCGGGAAGAATTCCCGTCGCCATACAAGAAGTAAGCATCATACATATTATGAGCACAAGGGGTATCAGCCTTTTCATAGTTCATCTTCCTTTATAATTTATTTTCTGTATTCTGGAAAATAATTTATTATTTATTATCTACTATCTATTATTCAGTCTGCCTTCCGGACTCTGCCCTCAATGTTCTCCCCGAGGAAAACTCCTGCGTGTCTGCCGAATTCAAGGGGGTCGCCCGTGACAAAATACTGAGCAGTGCCTCTCACACCCGAGGTATTGAGAAGCCCCTCGTCCCTCAGCTTCTTTGAAAGGGCACCGATTGAAGCAGTACCCGAGCAGACGACGTTCATCTGCGGGACAAGCTCCTGCACAAGGGAAAGCACAAGGGGATAATGGGTACAGCCTAAAATCAGGGTATCAATCCCCTTTTCAATAAGGGGGGAAAGGTACTCCTTAAGAGCCTCCACGGTCTCAGTGTCGGACTTGGTGATTTTTCCTGCCTCAATAAGGGGAACGAGCTTAGGAGCAGGCTCCGAGAACACCTGACAGTCGGCAAGGGCGCTTCTTACCGCCCTTTCGTAGGCACCGCTGCGCACCGCCGCCTGAGTTGCAATTACACCCACCTTCTTGTTTTTGGTAAGGCTTGCCGCCTTTTCTGCGGCAGGTGAAATCACACCCACAAGGGGAATTGTGAAGCACTCCTGAATCTCTCTTCGGGCAGTGCCGTCAGCAGTGTTGCAGGCAATTGCAACCGCCTTGACACCCTTTTTAATGAGAAATTCCGTGTTCCAGAAGGCAAATTCCGTAATCTGTCCCGGAGTCTTGTCACCGTAGGGCACGTTCAGGGAATCACCTAAATATACTATATTTTCATAAGGCAGCTTCTCCTTGATGGCCTTTACGAGGGTAAGCCCTCCCAGCCCCGAATCGAAAATGCCTATGGGTTTTTCACTTAAAGACAAAAATGTCACTCCTCAATTGCATTGACAAGAGCCTTGAAATGCTCTCCGCGCTCCTCGAAGCAGGTATACTGGTCGTAAGAGCTTGTTGTGGGGGAAAGAAGCACAACGTCCCCCGATTCAGTGTATGAAGAAACGGTTTTCATTGCCGTCGCAAGATCCTTTTCTATAACCGCACGGGTATAGCCGCAAAGCTCCTTAAAGATTCTCTCACCGCACTCACCGTAGGCAACAAGAAGCTTCACACCGCTCATAAGGGGCTTCAGGGGGGCTAAATCCAGTCCCTTTTCGTGACCGCCTGCAAGAAGGATTACAGGGCACTCAAATGCCCTGAGAGCCGTTACGGTGGCATCAACGTTGGTGCCCTTGGAGTCGTTATAGTAGCGGACACCCTTTATTTCACGGACGAATTCAATTCTGTGCTCAACACCCCTGAATTCACCTATAGCCCTTCGGATGTTATCCTCAGTGACACCGCATTTTAAAGCCGCACCGATGCCCACAAGCACGTTCTGGACGTTATGTCTGCCCACAACCCTTATAAGGCTCAGGGGGAAGAGCCTTTCGCCCTTAAGATATACCCATTCACCGTCGGCATAAAGGTCAGCGGAGCTGTCACAAAGGGAGTAGGTCATAGCCTCGCACCCTACGGGCACCTCCTTCGTGTAGGTGTTAATGAGCTCATCGTCAATATTGTAAAGGAAAAGGTCGCCCTCTCCCATATTCTCGTAAACTCTCAGCTTCGAGCGGTAATATGCATCCTCAGTACCCATAAAATCAAGGTGGTCAGCGGCAAGGTTGATGATAACAGCCGCTTCGGGACGGAAGGATACGATGTCAAGAAGCTGGAAATTTGAAATTTCAAGAACAATGTAGTAGCCCTCATTATTTATAAGGTCGTACTGAAGCACCATTTCGCACAGTGCAATGCCGATGTTACCGCAGAGAAGGGTCTTGTCGGGATGCTGTGCCTTTATGATTTCGTAAGTAAGCGTGGCAGTGGTGGTCTTGCCGTTGGAGCCCGTAATTGCCACGTAATGCTGAGGCGCACTCACCATAAAGGCAAGCTCAATCTCGGTGATGACCGAAATTCCCCTCTCACGAAGACGCTTCACGAACCATAATTTTCCGTTGATTCCGGGATTTTTCACTGCAAGGAAATAGTCCTCCTCGAAAACCTCCTCGGTCTGATTCACAACACGGACACCCATAGCCTCAAGCTCGGGAAGCTCCTTTATACAGTCAAGGGACTTCGACTCCGAAACCGTAACCTCGGCACCCAATTTTGTGAGAAGCTTCACAGCCGCCATACCGCTTCTGGCAAGCCCCAGAACAAGCACTCTTTTACCTCTGAAATCTGTCATAATATCTCCTGCAAAATCATAGTACCGCAGAAGAAGACCTCTCTTCCACAGCAATACCCCATATTAAATATATATTCCATACTATTATATTATTCACACGGGGAAAAGTCAACGGAAAAGGCAGGGTGAAAACAAAAAAAGCCTCGGAAGTAAAATACTCCCGAAGCCTGCATTACAATAATCTTTCTAAATCTCTTTTTGCGTAAATTATTCTCATAACGGTGACTGTTTTTTCATTTTCGCTGACACAGTAAAACAAGAGATAATTTTCAACTCTCAGCCTTCTGTATTCATGCTTCAAGGGGCGTATAGGGGCATATACGGGGCAGGAATAGGGGAACTCCCCGAGTCTCTCCGAGGAGGTAACGATTTTTTCCGCAAGACTCACAGCCGCCACGGGAGCACCGAGCTCCGATGAAATATACTCCGTGATTTCAAGCAAATCTCTCTGCGCAACAGGCAGAAACTGCACCTTGTACATCATTTCTCCCCCAACGTATCCTTTATGGCTTTAAGCACATCCTTGGGAGAATAACGGGTGTCGGTAAGCTCAGCCTCCTTCTCCGCCTCAAGAAGCTTGAAATAAACGTCACTGTCAAAGCTCAGCTTCTCATAAGCCTCCATACTCATCACAACCATATCACCGTAGCCATTTTTGGTGAGAAACACCGGCTGTGCCGTCTCGTGCACCGTGCGTGAAATATCCGCAAAATTGTTTCTTAAATCCGAAACGGGTCTTATCATATCCATAAAATCACCCTCCGCAGAATATTTTATCATAATTATGCTAAAATATCAATATTTTTAAACAAAAAAGCCTCGGAAGTAAAAATACTCCCGAAGCGTTTTTCGATAGATAAAAAGTAATTATCTCTTGGAGAACTGTCGTGGCGTTAAGAAAACAGTCCGGTGGACTGTTTTTAGCCTGCGACCGCAAGGGGCTATGCCCCTGAGGACACCTCAGTGGGGTACAAAAAAGCCTCGGAAGTAAAACTTCCAAGGCATTTTGTGTAAAGATAAAAAGTAATTATCTCTTGCTGAACTGAGGTGCACGACGAGCGCCCTTGAGTCCGTACTTCTTTCTTTCCTTCATTCTGGGGTCTCTTGTTAAGAAGCCTGCCTTCTTGAGGAGAGGACGAAGATTTTCATCGTACTGAAGAAGAGCTCTGGAAAGACCGTGGCGGATAGCACCTGCCTGGCCTGTTACACCGCCGCCCTGTACCTTACAGATAACGTCGAACTTTTCTGCTGTTTCTGTGAGAGTGAGAGGCTGACGAACGATAAGCTTGAGTGTTTCAAGACCGAAATAGTTGTCAATTTCTCTGTCGTTGATGATGATTTTGCCTGTGCCGGGATATACACGAACACGAGCTACTGATTTCTTTCTTCTACCTGTGCCGTAGAAATAAGGATTTCCTTCGTACATTTATGTTGCCTCCCTTTCTTAGAATTCTCTTACTGAGGGCTTCTGAGCAGCATGGGGATGCTCTGCGCCTTCGTAAACGTGTAAACGGTTCATAGCAGCTCTGCCGATAGCATTGGAAGCAAGCATACCCTTAACAGCCTTTTCAACTGCAAAGCAGGGCTTTGTCTTCATAAGAGTGCTGTACTTAACTTCCTTCATGTTACCGATGTAGCCTGTGTGATGATAATACATCTTCTGATCAAGCTTCTTGCCTGTGAGAACAACCTTGGAAGCGTTGATGATGATTACGTTGTCACCGCAATCAACGTGAGGAGTGAAAGTTACCTTGTGCTTTCCGCGAAGAAGAACAGCAGCTTCAACTGCAAGCTCACCGAGTGTTCTGCCTTCAGCATCAAGAACGTACCAATCACGTGTAACTTCCTGGGGTTTAGCCATATAAGTTGACATAATCGTACCTCCGAAATATTTTAGTTAATTTTCAACAGTGGTAATCTTACCACAGAGTTATATGAAAGTCAACACTTTTTTGAATAAATTCAACTGAGCACCCGAAAAGCTCCGTTTTTCTCACGAATGCTTCGTTTTTCACCCATTTTGCTCACAAATGATTTTCAGAATTTTTCACACGATATTTTATATACAGGAGGAGATACAAACATAATGACATAATATACCTACCGAGTCTGCTGACAATGGCATCCTGCATACACGAATTCAGGCCACAAGAAAAAAACTTAAAAAATTTTGAAAAAACTTAAAAAAAGCTATTGACAAGTACCACTGATATGTGTATAATAGGCTACGTTGTCCGGCCAGTAAATAAGTCGGCGGGAAATGTAAATGGCGGGATAGCTCAGTTGGCTAGAGCATTCGGTTCATACCCGAAGTGTCGTTGGTTCAAATCCTACTCCCGCTACCAATAAGGCCCGGTGGTCAAGCGGTCAAGACACCGCCCTTTCA
>JAZRST010000067.1:0-10769 GCA_045651625.1 Acutalibacteraceae bacterium
TGGCTGTTTAATGAAGAATAAGAATGGAGGGGTATTACCAATGAAAAGAACATATCAGCCTAAAAAGCGTCAGCGCAAGATGGAGCACGGCTTCCGTAAGAGAATGGCAGACAGAAACGGCCGCAAGGTTCTTGCCCGCCGTAGAGCAAAGGGCAGAAAGCAGCTTACATACTAATTAAAGCTGAAAGGATTCGTGTAAATTGTCACGATTCGCAACACTAAATTCCAACACCGATTTCCGCAGGGCCTACGGCCGCGGAAAAGCATACACAAATCCTGCGTTGGTTACCTATGTTGTAAAGAACCGCGCGGGAATTTGTCGTATTGGGATAACAACAAGCAAAAAGATAGGCAATGCAGTTCAACGTAACCGCGCAAGAAGGGTCATCCGTGCGGCATATCTGTCTCTCGGAGAGCTTCAGGGCAGTTACGATATTGTATTTGTCGCCAGAACAAAAACGGTCTTTAAGAAAAGTACGGAAATCAGCGCAGTTATGCGCAATCAGTTAACATCGGCAGGTATCATCAGAAATGCTTAAAAAAGCGGCTAAGGGGATTATCCGATTCTACCAGAAATATATCTCCCCTCTTTCAGGCCCGAAGTGCAGATATTATCCGACCTGTTCCCACTATACTCTTGAGGCCATTGACCGTTACGGCTTCTTTCTCGGCGGCGCCCTGGGAACGCTGCGAATTTTACGATGCAACCCGCTTTTTCCGGGTGGCGTGGACCCTGTTCCGGAGCTAAAATTCAAACGAAGAAACAGGAAATAAAACTCGGAGGATTTCAATGGGATTATATGATATTTTAGCAGTTCCTTTCGGATATGCTCTTTCATTTCTTTTCGAAATTACTAATAACTATCTTCTCTCACTTTTACTTATCACTCTTATCATAAGACTTCTTCTTCTGCCCCAGGCAGTAACTCAGCAGAAGAACTCTGCAAAGCAGATGCGTCTTCAGGCTAAGGTAAATAAAATAAGAGCGAAGTACTCAACTCTCAATCCGAGAGAAGCTCAGATGAAGATATCCGAAGAAACTCAGGAACTTTATAAACGCGAAGGCTTCAGCATGAGCAATATGGGATGTCTCCCCATGATTCTTCAGCTTGTAGTTATGATGGGTCTTTACGGTGCTATCTACTCCCCCATCAAATACGTGCTCAAGTTCAGCGAAGCACAGATTGCAGAGCTTACTGCCGCTTACACTAAGGTACTCGGCGAAGCAGGCGCAACACGTCAGATAGAGCTCCTTGTCCTCAACAAGTTTGCCGAAATCAAGGAATATCTCAATCCCGAAATCATTAAGGAAGCAGACATCACAAGAATTGAAAGCTTCATTGAAAATTTCAAAATCTTCGGAATTGACCTTACTGCAAATCCGAAGGAAGTAGGCGGTATTCTTATTATCATCCCTGTTCTCGCAGGTGTTACCGCTCTTATGTCCAGTTTGTTCATGTATCTTAAGCAGAGAAAGACAAACCCCGAAATGTCCAAGAACCCTGCTATGGGTTGTATGACGTTGATGTCCCCCGTTATGTCTTTCATGTTCTCATTCAGCTTCCCCGCAGGTATCGGCTTCTACTGGATTATCTCCAACATTCTCTCATTTATCCAGACAGTCGGTCTCCACTTTACATTAAAGCCCGATGCTATCATTGCTGAACAGATGATTGATGAAACCGTTCAGAGACGTGCAAAGGAAAACAATGTAAAAATCAAGGCAGCATTAATGCAGAAAAAAGAAGACAATAACGAATAATCTGAAAACAAACCGTTCCGGTTTACATAACAAGAAAGGATTTCGTTGTTAATGATTATAGAAAAAATCGGCACCGGCAGTTCAATTGCCGAAGCCTACGAAAACGCCAAGGTTCTCCTGGCTGCTCCCGATGATGCAGAGCTTCATCAGGAAATTATCCAGGATGCAAAGAAAAAGCTTTTCGGTCTCATTTCCGAACCCGCAAAGGTAAAGGTCTGGTACGAAATCGCAGACAAGCCCGTTAAGGAAATCAAAACAGAAAAACCCTTTAAGAATGAAAAGAAGCAGCCTGAAAACAAGGCAGCAGCAAAGCCCCGTGAGGACAAGCCCGCACACAAAGAGGCTCCCAAGGCAAAGCCCGCTCCCGTAAAGGAAGAGGCTCCTAAGGCAGAAGCTCCCAAGGCTGATGCACCCGCTAAGGAAGAGCACAAGAAGGTTGTCCGTGAAGCAATTGAAATTTCAGAAAACGACGGTGCCGCAAAATACCTCAGAATGATTATTGAGGGTATGGGCATCAAGGAATACAATCTTACTCTTTCAAAGGCTGCAGATTCAAACGAGTACGTTTACACAATTGAATGTGAAGAAGACGGCACTCTCATCGGCAGACGCGGCGAAACACTTGATTCAATTCAGTATCTTCTTCGTCTTTCCGTTAACAAGGGAATTGATGACGACAAGCACCGTAAGGTTTCCGTAAACATCGGAAATTACAGAGAAAAGAGAAACGACAATCTTCGTGCTCTTGCTCACAGAAGCGCAAAGCAGGTGCTTAAATACGGCAAGAACGTAGTGCTTGATCCTATGAATCCTTATGAAAGAAGAATAGTTCACACAGCTATTCAGGAAATCGAGGGTGTTACCTCTCATTCAATCGGTCAGGATGCCGGCAGAAAGGTTATAATCTCTCTTGAGGAAGGCGTACAGCCCACACATCCCTCAAAGGGCGGCTATAACAGAGGCAGAGACGACCGCAGAGGCGGAGGCAGAAAGGGTGACTTCCGCAAGAAGGAAGCTTACCAGCCCGAAGTAACAAGAGCACCCCGTAAGGATACTGCAGGTTCTCTCTACGGCAAGATTGAAATCCCCTCAAAGAACACAGAAGAATAAAGCTCAGAGCCTTTTCCTTTCGGGAAGGGCTCTTTTTCTGTCTTTTTTTCTGCATATCAAAAAATACCCCCTGCACCTTTCGGTGCAAGGGGATTTTTCATTTAGTCACGGATTTTTCAGTGAACCTTATTTGAAAAGATTCTTGAAGAAATCAGCGATCTTCTGGAAGAATTCAGCAATCTTCTGGAAGAATGCGATAAATCCGTTGGGAGCGATTTCGTCATCGTCGATGATGTCGCCGGTAAACTTGTTGAGAAGATCACCGAGAGAAATCTCGATCTGCTTGAGGAAATCAAGGCTGCTTGTCTTGAAGAGCTGGTTGAGGAATGAGTAGTCACCGTTGAATTCGCCGAGCCAATCCTCTGTGCTGTGTGCTGCAACGTTTGCTGCATAGAAGATGTGGTATACAGTGAACATGATTTCATCCATGCCGCCCTTACTTGCTGCCATGTAGGAGAAGTTTTCGAGAAGTGAGCAAGCGAACTTGTAGCCGTCACCGTCAAGGTTTTCTGCAAGAATTGCTTCGATACCTGCAACGTTTTCAGGAATTGTTATGAAGGTAAGAACTGTTCTGAGAACAAGTGTTACCATATCAACTCTGTCTGCGCCTGTTGCATATTCAACTGTGTATGCTGTTTCGCCGTTCTTGGATGTGAACTCTACAAGTGTACCTACAGTAAGCTCGTTAAGAGCATCAAGTACAGGAGCTGTAAGCTCAATGCCATACTGTTCTTCAAGGTTGCCGAGAAGCATATTGAAGAGAGTTTCAATGGTCATGTTTTCAGCGCTGAAGCCGATGAGCTCATAAATATCAAGTTCACCCGTGATGGGCTTGATGTTTTCAAGAACTGTGAATACAGCGTTTGCTGTGTTCTTGATAACTGTATCAAGACCGTCGGAGTTGATGAAGTAGAGAACGCCGGGAAGAACGTTGAAGATTTCGTTTACAGGATCTGTAAGAATCTTGTCAACCACGTCAAGCACGGGATTGAGGATAGCTTCAAGCATTGCGGGAGCGTCCTCAAGAGCTGCAAACTCATCGGGAGTGAGGATATCACCCTGGTAATCAAATGCCTCAAGAAGAGGAATGATACCGTAAGCATAACCCTGAGCACCTTCAACTACAAGAGCATCTCTGCCGTCATGGATATTGAAGAGAGCGATGAGGTCTTCACCTGTAAGGAGCCATCTGAGAATGGGATAGAGAGGCTTGAACATATTTGTAAGCTCGTCAACAAAATCTCCTCTGTTGCCTGTTGCGATTTCTGCTACCTGATATCCGTTCCAGTATGTGAGATCCACACCGAGAACTTCATTGAGAACACCTGCGATTTCAGCAAAGAGTTCTGCACCGAGAGCTTCCTCGAGAGTGGGAATAAGACCCTGAATGAGCTCAAGAATCTTCTGAAGGTTTTCTGCTGTGTAGAGTGATGTACCTACAAGGTCAGCAATAAGATCGTTGAGGCTCTCATAGTTTACACCGTCGGAGCCCTGAACACCAAGGAGAACAAGCATTGTGTCTACGAAAGAGGGAAGCCACTTTTCGATGTACTCTGCCATTTCTCTTGTGTAAAGCTCACCGTAGAAGCCTTCGTTGCCGTTGATTGTAGCACCGAGAACTGCGGGAGTTATGATTTCGCCTACACGGTCTGTAAGCTGCCAGTTCATATCCTTCATGGGAATCTTAACAAGATCATTTGAAAGATACTTGTAGATTACTGCATAAATGTCAGCACCAAGCCAACCGGAAAGTCTGGAAGCGTTTCTTGCATCAAGAACACCGTCGATTACGAAGGAGATAAGAGTTGTGATCATATCCTCACGGCCGTATACGAGGAAGTCGCCTTCGTCGTCAGCATTGTATGTCATATAGTATGCTGTCTTGCCGTTTGCGGATGTGAATTCAACAGCTTCACCAACATAAAGTGTTGCAAGGAAGTCCTGAATATTATCGGGCCAGTAAAGACCAAATGACTCAATAATATCAAATACTGCATACCAGTCAAGGTTCTTAATATCGATAGTTACACCACCGATAGCAAGAAGAGTTGAGAAGTCAACTGTAAGACCGAATGCTTCAAGGTGACCGAGAACTTCTTCTACAGGAAGAAGGAGATTCTGAACAACTGCCTTGAGTGTACCTGCGTTGATATTGTAAATAACGTTGGGAAGAAGGTCGAGCATTGCGCCGATAACGCCGTATTCGCCCTGATTTGCCATGTTACCGCAAATCATGTAGAGCCAACCGGTTACTGCGGAGAAGATATCTCTTACTGCTGCTTCCATATTGTAGCCGGTGATTGCACCTGCATCATCATAAATAGCATAGTCGGAAGCGGGTCTGATAGCCGTTTCGCCGTTTTCGTACATCTTGTCTTCAAGGCCGGGCATCTTAGCGCCTACTGCTTCAAGAAGAGGTACAAATGCTTCTTCGTAGCCTCTGCCACCTGTAAGGGTAATGAGAGTTTCATTTGTTGTGCCGTTGAAGAATGTGAGATCCTGCTCGAAGAGGAGCCATGCAAGAAGTCCGTAAGCGGGTTCAAGAACGTCTACGAATGCTTCTACGAAGAGTTCTCTCTTTTCATCAATTGTAGCGGCTTCGTCAATACCGAAGTCCTTAGTTACTGTTACTGTGCCGTCTTCTGCGACTGTGCAGTAGTCGAACCACTTATAGATGCTTTCTGCACCGATAAGAGCACCTGCGCCTTCAATGATATCAGCATAGTCATAGATAAGACCAACAACCATTGAGAGAAGGTCATTGAGGATTGAATCCTTGTAAAGTCCGTTTGCGATTGCTTCATCAAGCATCTGACCGAGAGATGTCTCTGCCATAACACCTGCAACAATAGCATCAACAACGTCGTTTACATATTTTGCTGTGTCCTTATTCCAGTTGTTCTTATAAAGGAGATAGTTAGCTGCTGTTGTGTTTGCGGGATAGTTGGGCATCTTGCCGTTCTTTTCTGCAAGCTCAGCTGTACCGCCTTCATACATGTAGCCCCAGTTGGGTTCTGCATATTTGAACTGCTCATTAGCGCCGCGGATAAGGTTGTATACTGCATCATATACATCTTCACCCATAAGGCCTGCGAAGAGGTCTCTGTTGAGATTGAAGAGATCAAGTGCGATTGAAAGAACGAGTGTAAGAACGTCGCCCTTAGCATCTATGGATGTTACATCAAGCTTGTATGCTGTGAAGCCGTTTGCAGAAGGATAGTCAACAAACTGACCAACATAGAGATTCTTGATGATTGCGAGCATGTTATCGGAGATTGTAACACCGAATGCGCCTGCAATACCGAGAAGAGTATTCATTGAAAGGTCAGTGATATCAAGAGTTGCTTCACCGAGCTTGATTTCACCGATAAGCTCCTGAACGGATGCACCTTCAAGACCTGCTATAGGAGCTACTTTTTCAATAATCTTATTTGCTGCACCGAGAAGGTTATTTACGGAATTCTTAATACCGTCTGCATTGATGAAGTAAATAAGGTTGGGAAGAAGCTCAAATACAACTTCAACTGTTGACTCAGCTGTTGTGAGTCTGTCAATAAGTGTGAAGAGCTGGTCAAGAATTACACTTACTGCTGCGGATGTCTTGTATTCAAGTTCCTCTGCTGTGGGAAGTTCAAGACCGAGAGCTTCAAGAATGGGAACGATTGCATAATCGTAGCCTTCAATACCTTCAACATTGATAAGATCGATGTAGTTGCCTTTTTCATCCTTTACACTGCTTGTAAAGAATTCAAGACCGTCACCGAAGAATACGAATGCAAGAATCTTGTCTACGGGAGCAAGAACTGTTTCGAGAGCTGCCTTGAAGGATGCTCTGTCAGTTACGTTCCATTCCTTTGTGCATACGTACTTTTCTCCGTCAAATTCACAGAAGGAGAACCATGTAGCAAGATCGACATCAAGAACTTTATCGAGAACCCCGAGAAGAGTTTCATTGATACCGGCAAAGAGATTAACGATTGTTTCAACAATCATGTTGAAGATTTCATCATTGTAAACGTTGTCAGCAAGAAGACCTTCAACAAGCATTGCGATATTTTCCGCACCCATATCTGCAAGGAGGTCGGGAAGGAACATATCAATTACGTCATCAAGAACGTTGTAAACGCTCTTAGCAACATCGGGAGTCCAGTCAGTTGCATACTGGAGATATGTGATAGAGGGTCTGGGAGCAAATGTTGTGAGATCCTTACCGTCTGCCATGTAGAGCCAGTTGGGAAGCTCATAGTCGAACTTGAAGCCGTCAATAATGTCAAGAACAGTCTTTACAATAGAAGCAATTTCTTCGCTGCCTTCGATCATGCCGAAGATAACGTCAAGGTTTGTAAGTCCGTCTGTATCGGGAACTTCAACCTCAAGTGCTTCGATGAGAGCAGTTACAAGGATTGTAAGAGCGTCAGCTGCATCAACTGTTGCCTTATAGCCCTTACCGCTGTCGATAACTGAATCGTACTCTACAACACCGGAGCACAGACCGGGAAGTCCGTAAACGCCTACCTGGCTGCCCATAAGGTTTGAACCAAGAGCTGCGTCAACAATACCTAAGATATCAGTAATTGTGAGATGTCTGATATCAATAGCAATCCACTGATAGCCGTCTTCCTCGTGAACAACTGTCTTACCGAGGATAACGTCCATAATATTGATTGCATCAAGGTTACCGAAGCTTACAAGCTCGGAAACGATTGTGGAAAGAATGCCGTTTACATTGAGATCAAAGATGGGTCTTACTGTATCAAGGAGAGCAAGGATGGGAAGGAGAAGGTTCTGAAGAACCACTGAGAGACCGTTGCTTTCGATGAAGTAAATAAGGTTGGGAAGAAGTCCGAGGATATTCTTTACAGCACTGCCGTCAAGAATATCGTCGAGCTTACCGAAGAGTGTGTTGATAACGTATGCAAGAGCATCTGCGGGGGAAAGAGCATTGAACTCTGCCTGAGAAATAGCTTCGATACCGAGAGCCTCGAAGAGGAGACCGATGGAGTTTGCATAACCGTTGTAGGTTTCGATATTAATAGCACCGAGAACACTGAGATCTTCGCCCTTGAAGATCTTCATAAGAACGGGAGTAAGTCCGCCGAGAGTTTCTGTAAGAATTGCAACGAAAATATCCTTCTTACCGTCTTCGAACTTTTCACCGTTGTAGTACCATGTGTAAGTACCGTCTTCGTTCTTTTCGCCTGTGATAGCTGTGTCGTTTCTGTAGCCTTCTGCACCGGGGATAAGAGGAGCTACAAAGTCTTCTTCTGCCATATCTTCTTCAGTTACGAAGAGATAGCCGAATGCATCAGAAATGAGAGTGAGGTCAGCACCGAGGCCGCCGATTACGGAATCAAGAATGCCTTCAAGCTCGGGACCAACGTTGAGCATAGTACCGAGACCTGCAATAGCAGAAATGAGCTTTGTAACAGTGTCATTTGTGAAGAGACCGTTGATCTTATCACCGATAAGAGCATTGATATCGGTTTCTTCCATACCTGTCATTTCAAGAACAGTTGCAAGGATAGCGTCAATATTGTTAACTAAGTATGTAGCCTTTTCCTTTGTCCAGTCGTTGGAGTAGTCAAGGTACATAAGAGTTGCTGCGTTAGCACCGGGGATGGAGCCGTAATCGTACTGAGATTCCTTCCATGCAGGCTCTGTCATTGTGTACTCTTCGGGAGCGAAGAGCTCAACGATAGCTGCAATTGCATAGCCAGTATTCTCAAAGAGACCGTAATCCTTAATTGTTGCGATTATTCCTGCGATCTTTTCATCGTCGGGAACTTCTTCAGTTACTGCATTGCCTTCTGCATCATAAGTGGGGTTGCCTGCGCCGTCAAGAACGGGAACGTCCTTGGTCATAAGCATACCGAGAAGACCTGCGAACTGCTCGTCATTACCAACGATACCAAAGATGTACTGAAGGAGGTAGTACAGTACAGCACCCTTGTCAGCAGTGATTGTGAGAGCCTCGTTTGCACCGAGGTTGAGACCGCTGATAGCGCTGTTAACTGCAGCCTTGTCGTAATGAGTAGCATATCTTGAGGATGTGAACTTATCCATTGAACCGAGCTGAGCAATTGTTGCCTGATCGATTCTGGGAAGGGGAAGACCAAGAAGGCCAAGAAGAGAGTTTACACCGTCGGAAAGGTCGATGAGTTCAGTGTTGAAGTCACCTAACATATCAGCAATCTTGAAATCCATTGTTGTTTTATCGCCAAGCAGGCTGTCAAGAATACCGCCTACACAGCCTTGAAGAAAACCGGCATCAATATTTATTTTCAAAGAAGTGCCAAGCAAACCGAGAAGTTCGGGAACCATCTGCATGGAAAGTGCATAACAGAGGTTGGGAAGAATGCCAACTATAGTTGACATGGGAGCTGTATCTAAGGTTTCGATAAAGCTGAAAAGAGGATTAACAATTGATCTGAGAAGATCGGCTGCTGAGTTATCCTTTAAGAAGCCAGCCTTACCGTTGTTAGCGTAAGTTGCAGCATAACCTTCAATTACAGAAGGAGCATTGAACTGGAATGCACCACCATTTACACGTCCGCCAAGTGCTTCGAAAATGGGCACGATAAGGTTTGCATAACCGGGACATGCATTTGCCTCGATTTGAAGGCTGGCAATTGCGCCAAGTCCACCTACTACATTACCCACTTTTGCCGAAGTCCATAATTTGTTTGAAACAAGAACATGCAAAAGAGGCTTAAGAGCATGAAGAGCATCGTCAAAGCCCTGATAGAAGGCTTCTGCAACTTCTTCTGTTGACTTTCCTGCTTCCTTAGCAGCATCAACACCCCAAGTGAGCTTGAGTGTACCGTCCTCGTTCAAGAGGTTAGCATTTGGCTCTGTCCAGGGAGTCTGAGTAACTTCTCCCGATTCTGCATCATAGATATAGTTCGTGCTTGCTGTTTTAAGTATTGCAATGTTATCTGCATACTTTGCAGGATCAAGATACTTTGCAACGTCACTGGGATAAAGAGGAAGTCCCAATTCATCAGCAACCTGGTTAAGTGACTTTGCCAAAGACATACCGGCATCAGCAAGAGCAGGAATAAGATCCTGTTCAAATACCTTGAGAATCTCAGCAAGAATAAGAGGATACAACATCTGTACAACCATATTGATTGTAGCATCGCTGAAGAGCATATCGGAGATAAGGCCCTTTACAAGGTCACTAATCTTGAAATCAGCAGGAGCCTCTGCGCCTTCTTCTGCATCACCTGCAAGAAGACCGCCGAGAAGAGCACCGACTTCATCAGAAGTGATAAGAGAGTCAAGAGAATTGATAATCTGCTCTACTTTTGTACCGGTTACATCATAAGGCTGATTCTTGAAAAGGTCATTGTCAAGAACAGGACGATCTACGTAATCGGTAACAATCTGCTGGAAGGAGCTGAAGCCGCCTGTAGCAAGGAAGCTGTCAAGAGCTCCGAAATCCTCTTTAAGAGAATTGTACTTGTTAATTGTTTCCTGAGGCATTAAGAAGTTAGTTGAATCCTTGAGGAAGGTATAGGAATCTCTGTCAAGTGTCTTATATGCCTGCTTGTATCTTGTATAAATGTTAACGTTATTTAAGTTAATGGTTCCGTTAACAGCCTGAATAGCTGCGTAGAGAGTCAATGCATTGTCGATCTGTGCAAGAACCTTTGCATGAAGTGCTTCGTAGGTAGCTTCCATACGTGCCTTCATTGCATCGTCATTTTCCGCAAGGATCTTGTCAGCTGTGCCGGGCTCAAGGTCCTTTTCGATGCCTTTAAGAAGGTTCTTAAGACCTGTGTACCATGCATCGTAGCCGGTCTTGCCTTCTTCTGCATTGCCCTTAAGAGCTGCAAGAAGGTCAGCGGAAGAAGCCTCGGGATTTGTTGCACTGTAAACCTCTGCTACATACTTT
>JAZRST010000068.1:0-2147 GCA_045651625.1 Acutalibacteraceae bacterium
GTGTTGAGAGGTGCAGAATGTATTTTCGGGGACAGGTAATTAAATCGGCGGCAGGACGCGACAAGGATTACCGTATGGCGGTAATCGCTTATGACGGAAAATTCGTATACGTCTGTGACGGCGGTGAAAGACGACTCGGACATCCGAAGCGTAAGAATCCGAAGCACGTCACGGTAACGGAATTTTCACTGACGGAGGCTGATATGAGCTCCGACAGAAGCTTAAGAAAGGCTCTTGCCCGTATAGAGTCCGACAATGAATAACGGAGGTAAAAGTTATGTCCAAGCAGGATAATATCGAAATCGAAGGTACCGTTGTAGAAGCTCTTCCCAATGCAGCATTCAAGGTAGAGCTTGCAAACGGAAAAGTGATCTTAGCCCATATCTCAGGAAAGCTTCGTATGAACTATATAAGAATCCTTCCCGGAGATAAGGTTACGGTTGAACTTTCACCCTATGATCTCACAAAGGGACGCATAACCTGGCGTTCCAAATAAATCCCTGAACCGATAGGAATATCGGAAAGGCAAATAATATTAGGAGGTAAACAATATGAAAGTCAGACCTTCTGTAAAGAAAATTTGCGAGAAGTGCAAAATCATCAAGCGCAAGGGAAAAGTAATGGTTATTTGTGAAAATCCCAAGCATAAGCAGCGTCAGGGCTAAGCCTTGACAACAACCTATTAATGGAGGTGTAACTGACAAATGGCGCGTATATCTGGTGTAGACCTTCCCAGAGAGAAGAGAGTTGAAATCGCTCTTACTTATATCTATGGTATCGGTCATAAAACTGCAAGCGACATTATCAAGGCAACTGGTGTTGATCCTGACATCAGAGTTAAGGATTTAACAGAAGACGATGTTTCAAAGCTTCGTGAGTACATCGACCGCAACGTTAAGGTTGAAGGTGATCTCAGAAGAGAAACAGCATTCGATATTAAGAGACTTATAGAAATCGGCAGTTATCGCGGTCTTCGTCACCGCAAGGGACTTCCCGTAAGAGGCCAGCGTTCAAAGACAAACGCTCGTACACGTAAGGGTCCCAAGAAGACAATTGCTAACAAGAAGAAATAAGGAGGAGTATCAGTATGGCTAAGGCTGTAGCTAAAAAGGGCGCAACACGTAAGCGTCGTGAGCGCAAGAATATTGACCGTGGCGCTGTACACATTCAGTCCACATTCAATAACACAATCGTTACAATTTCTGATACTCAGGGCAACACCGTTTCATGGGCATCCGCCGGTGAAATGGGCTTCAGAGGATCAAGAAAGTCCACTCCCTTCGCAGCACAGACAGCTGCTGAAACAGCTGCTAAGATTGCAATGGAGCATGGTATGAAAACCGTTGAGGTTTACGTTAAGGGACCCGGACAGGGCAGAGAAGCTGCAATCCGTGCACTTCAGACTGCAGGTCTTGAGGTTACAATGATTAAGGATGTAACTCCTATTCCTCACAATGGCTGCCGTCCTCCCAAGAGAAGACGTGTATAAAAGATTACAGGAGGTGTCATAAATTATGGCAAGATATACCGGTGCGGTATGTAAGCTGTGCCGCCGCGAAGGCAAGAAGCTCTTTTTAAAGGGTGAAAGATGCTACACAGGCAAGTGCGCACTTGATCGCCGCAGCTATGCACCCGGTCAGCACGGTCAGAGCCGCAAGAAGGCTTCCGAATACGGAACACAGCTCCGTGCTAAGCAGACCGCAAGAAGATACTATGGTATTAACGAAGTTCAGTTCAGCAAATATTTTGAAATGGCAGAGAAGCAGACAGGTATGACAGGTGAAAACCTTCTTCGTATCTGCGAAAGCCGTCTTGATAACATTGTTTATCTTTTAGGTTGGGCTTCCTCCCGTGCAGAAGCAAGACAGCTTGTAACTCACGGTCACTTTACAATTGATGGCAGAAAGGTTGACATTCCTTCCTATCTTTGTAAGGCAGGCGAGGTTCTCGGCATAAAGAAGGCAAGTCTTGACAGCGAAAAGTTCAAGGCTGTTCTCGAAGCTAATGCATCAAGACCCGTTCCTCAGTGGCTTGAAGCTGCTGCTGAAGCACACACAGCAAAGATCGTTGCTCTTCCCGAAAGAGATCAGATTTTTGTTCCCGTTGAAGAACACTTAATCGTTGAGTTCTATTCAAAATAATTGTTC
>JAZRST010000069.1:0-1689 GCA_045651625.1 Acutalibacteraceae bacterium
AAGAGAGAGAATTGAGCTTGCGAAGATAACGGGAAGAACACCGGACATATTAACCTTGATCGGAATGTTGGAGCTCTGTCCGCCGTACATCTTACGGCCTACAACTTTCTTTGCGTACTGAACGGGAATCTTACGTTCAGCGCCGTCCATAAAGCAAATATAAACGATCATAGCAAGAAGGCCTATAAGTGCTAAAGGAGCAATGAGATAATACCATTTACCGGAACGCCATACAGCCATTACCATCTGATAGATGATAGCGGGTACACGAGAAACGATACCGGCGAAAAGGATAAGAGAAATACCGTTACCGATACCCTTATCATTGATCTGTTCGCCAAGCCACATAACAAGTGCGGAACCTGCTGTAAGAACGGAAACAATTACAAGACCCTGGAAGAATGCTCCGAAGCCTGTGTAAGCCTTGCCGTCAGCGCCGGGAGTAAGCATGCCCTGACTCCAGATGTAAACATAGTAAGCAATACCCTGAAGGATTGCAAGACCGATTGTTACATAACGAGTGATAGCAGCCATCTTTTTACGGCCTTCCTCATCATGAGAAAGCTTTTCAAGAGCGGGGATAGCAACAGCAAGAAGCTGAAGAATAATGGATGAGTTGATGTAGGGTGTAATACCTAAAGCAAAAACACGTCCATAGTTAAATGCTTCACCGGTCATCATGGAAAGATAGTTGAGGAATGTGCCGGTGTTGTCACCAACGAGTCCGTTTTCACTAACGATGTTAATGAAAGGAACAGGTATAGCGCAACCTAATCTGAACAGGAAGAGAATGAATACTGTGTAAAGAATCTTCTTACGCAGATCAGCAATCTTCCATGCATTGACTATTGTTTTAATCATTGTAAAACACGCTCCTTCCTTTTCCGTTAAAAGTAAAATCTTGAACAGTTGTTATTATTCAATAACTTCAGCTGTGCCGCCTGCTGCTTCGATCTTAGCTTTTGCTTCTGCGGAAAAGGCGTGTGCCTTAACTGTAAGCTTCTTTGTGAGCTCACCGTGTGCAAGGACTTTGATACCGTCGAGTTCTTTCTTTACAAGCCCCTTTTCGATAAGAGCTGCAGAATCAACTACTGCGCCGTTATCGAATGCTGCATCAAGAGCAGCAACGTTTACGATAGCAATTTCCTTTGCGAAGATGTTGTTGAAGCCTCTCTTGGGGAGTCTTCTCTGTAAGGGCATCTGACCGCCTTCGAAACCGGGGTTCATACCGCGGCCGGCTCTTGCCTTCTGACCCTTGTGACCCTTACCGGCTGTCTTACCCTGACCGGAAGCGGGTCCTCTGCCTATACGCTTAACCGGTCTGTTTGAACCGGGAGCAGGCGATAACTCGTGAATTTTCATAATTTAAGCATCCTTTCTGCTCTTAAGCTTCAGTTACTTCGAGAAGGAAACCGATTTTGTTTACCTTACCTTTGGTCTGAGCGTTGTCGGGCTGAACCGAAACGTCGCCAATCTTACGAAGACCGAGTGACTGTGCTGTGGCAATCTGGTCTTTCTTGCAACCGATAAGGCTCTTTACGAGCTTAACCTTGATATCTGCCATTAGTACTTCACTCCTTATCCTAAAATTTCCTTAACTGTCTTTCCTCTTACTGCTGCAACCTCGTCAGCGTTACGAAGAAGGGAAAGGCCGTTAAGTGTAGCTCTTACTACGTTGCAGGGGTTGTT
>JAZRST010000070.1:0-40287 GCA_045651625.1 Acutalibacteraceae bacterium
TCTTTCACCGTAGCCCATAGCCTCGAAAATGTCGATTTCACAGCTTTCAAGACCGCCCTGGGAAATAGCCGCATCATAGGGAGATTTCATACCCTGAATCCAGAATGCGGACCAGAAGGCATCGCTTGCGGCACACTTGCAACGGATTTCAAAATAGCCTCTGAGGTAAAGCTCTCTGAGTGCTACGGAAACACCGTACCAGCCGTCACCGTAGGTGCCGTCCTCAACGTATTCGCCCGTAAGATAAAGGTTACCGTCCTTAACGGCAATCTGACTGTCACTGTTGAAGCCGCCGCGTGTTTTTCCGGGACCTCTTACACGCCAGTCGGTAAGATTAAGCTCGTCACCCTCGAATTCGTCAACGTATACAAGCTCATAATCCTGAAGGTCAAGTTCCTGACCCCAGGCAGAAACGGCATTGCCTCCGAGAAGCATACCGAACATTTCCATAATCATCATGCACGTGGCAATGAAGCCTCTTGCTCCGCCGCCCGTGATGAGTGATTTAAGACCGTTCACAGCATTTTCAAGAGCCCACTGCTCTCTGAAAGCAAGACCGACTGCTTCTGCAAACCACTGAATCATAGTGTTATCCCCCTGTTATTTTTTATTTCTTCTCATTTCAGCAAGCTCGCGATAGCTGATGAGCTTGATGCCGTGAGTCCTGAAGGCTGCGTGAGTTTCGGGGTCCTTCATTACGAGATATTCCCAGTATCTTCTCTGCCAGGTGCCCGTGATAGACTTCATTTCGTCTGTGGGCATTGCAGGGTGAACGTAGGTTTCGGAAATACCGTCGGGAATCTTTATGAGATATTCAATGAAGTTGTACTTGAATTCCTCGTAGGTCTCGCCCGTTTCGATGTTTTCGGGGAAGATAAGGTAATCGGGCATGGGAACGTTGTTCTTCTTGCCGAACATACCTGAAAGCACGCTTGCAACGGAGAAAAGCCATACGGGAGTGCCCTCGGGACACTGAGGTGTGTAGGGCTTGGAGAACATACGGAAGGGATAGCCCTTCTTACCGCAGACTGCGAGGGTCTTGGGCAGCATAAGAAGCTTGCCGTTCATTCCGTAAAGAGCGCCCATGTGGCTGTCGATATGTGAGGGCTTCATACCCTTGTTTTCGCAGTATTCAATCTGTGCGATTGTTTCCTTCACTGCCTCGTCATAGTCGCAGTGAGCCTCGAAATCCTCGCTTTCGGGCCACATTCTGCCGTGCTCGTTCTGAAGTGAGGGAAGACCCGTCATTGCGCCCCAGGGGAAGTTCTCCTGCCACTCGTTTGTGTGGGTAAGGTGAACGCCGATTGCGAATTCGGGATGGTCAATTGAGAACTGAATTGCCTCGTCTGCACCGGGGCAGGGAGTCATAATTGTGGATGAAAAAATGGAGCCTGACATAAACAGATCCATAACTGCCTCGTTGGCAGAATGGCAGAGTCCGAAGTCGTCGGCATTGATTATAAGGAATTTCTTGGGCATAAATTTAGTCTCCTTTATATTTATGGATTTATATTAACAAAAGTTTAACACAAAGTCAAACATCTTATTTACTCAGTTATAATTCAGGAATACTGCAAGCATCATAACCGCAACGGAAATGATGCCTTCGATTACGAATAAAGGCCACGAGAATTTCAGCCACTTTGTATAGGACACTCCGATGAGACCTATTGCAATTATCATAATACCGCTTGTGGGATAAAGAAGATTGGTAAAGCCGTCTGCAAGGCAGAAGGACAGCACCACGCTGTTTGATGAAAGTCCGATAAGGTGAGCGAGGGGCAGCACGAGGGGCATTACGAGGAATGCCTTTGCAGTGCCCGAGCCGATAAAGAACTCAAGCAGGGCAATGAAAATGAAGATAAGAAGAATTGCACCGTAGGGATTCATTCCCTCAATAACACCGTGGATGTAGTGAAGAATGGTGTGCATAATCTTGCCCGTGTTGAGTATGTATGCAACGGAAATCACGATTACAATAAGGGGAATTGCGGGGGCTACGGTCTTTATACCCTCACCGAAGCCTGAAAGAAGCTTTCTGCCTCTGAAGCCCGTAATGAGCGCCGCAGAGATACCGCCTGCCACGAAGAATACACCGATGCCGCCCATGGAGATTGCTCCCCCTGCATTAATAACGAAATCGGTTACGATGCACAGGAATGCAAGACCGAGGCAGATTCCGAATGCCCTTGCGGCCTTTCCTGCCCTTTTATCCGCAAGCATTGCGTCAATATCACTTACTGTATATTTTTCTCTGAGAGCCTTGTCGCTTTCATAGGAAAGGCTCTTTTCGGGATTTTTTTCAATGCGCCTTGCATAAACAAAAAGGAAGGCGTAAAGTCCCAGATAAACGAGGGCAAAAACAATAAGACGAAGCCACAGACCCGAAAAAACCTCAATATCCCCTGCAAGCTTCTGCACGGTCATAACGTTGAAGGGATTGAAGGTAGCGGCTGTGAAGCCGAAGGCAACGGCAATAAGGCTCATTCCAAGCCCCACAAGGGAGTCCCAGCCGAGAGCCAGTGAAATTGCAACGGCAATGGGCACGAGGGTAACGCTTTCCTCAAGAATACCTGCAGTGGAGGCAAGTGCCATACAGAAAAGGCTCAGCACCGCCATAAGAAGGTATTTCCGCCTTGAGAATTTCCGCACAACAAGTGCCACGAGGTATTTAAGCACTCCGCATCTGTCCAAAAGCAGGAAGGTGCCTCCCATAAGCACTATAAAGGCAATTATGAGAATCCCCGTAAAGCCCGTATCTCTCGTCTCCTCGTCAACGAAAACCATAACGGGAGCGGCTACAATCTTCCACAAGGGCATAGTGTAGTCCTCGAGGGGCTGATACTCACTTTCCTGAGTAATTGAAGCCTTGCCCGTTTCCTCGTCAAGGAACATATTATATTCCCCTCGGGGCAGGATTCTTGTGAGAGCACCTGCGAAAATATACACGGCAAGAAGGATTGCCGTTATGCTTATAATGGTCTTCTTATCTATATGAAGTCCGTCTGTCTTCTTATTTTCTGTCATAATAAATCTCCGTTTCAGGTCGATGGGCTCTTTTGCTCAACGGCCTGATTTTATCTTATCCCAGTATTCCTTTGCCGCCTGCTCGGTTTTGTTGTCACCGTAGGTATAGTATTTTCTGTCCCTGATGTTATCGGGCAGATACTGCTGACGGATCCAGTGATTGCCGTAGTCGTGGGGGTACTTATAGTGCTGACCCTTCACCTCGGCATCCTCACCGTCAAAATGCTTGTTCTGCAATTGTCTCGGCACGGGACCCGAGTTTCCTGCCCTGACGTCTGCAATTGCCTTATCAATTGCCGCCTCACCCGAATTTGATTTCGGTGAGTTGCACACGAGTATTACAGCATCCGCAAGGGGGATTCTTGCCTCGGGAAGTCCTGTCTGCATTGCGATATCGCAAGCCGCCTTGACAATGGGAATTATCATAGGGTAGGCCAGTCCCACGTCCTCGCAGGCACATATCATAAGCCTTCTTGTGGCGGATATAAGGTCACCTGCCTCAAGAATACGGGCAAGATAATGAAGTGCCGCATCCGCATCGGAGCCTCGCATTGATTTCTGATAGGCAGAAAGAAGGTCGTAGTATTCGTCTCCCTGTCTGTCGTAGTGAGCGGCAGTTTTCGTGCTTACCTGCTTTACTGCCTCAAGGGTGATTTTCTTCTTTTCGTGAAGAGCTGCTCTCGGGGAGCCCAGCACAGCAAGCTCAACAATGTTTGCCGCCTTTCTCATATCACCGCCGCAGGAGCGGGCAATGTGGCGGATAACACCGTCCTCCAATTCAAGCTCCTCTCCCGTTTCCTCGCTCATAGCACCGAAGGCTCTTACGATGCCGCCCTCGGCATCCTCGGGGGAAATGCTTTTGAATTCAAAGACCGTTGAACGGCTTAAGACTGCCGAATATATGTAAAAATGGGGATTTTCCGTTGTTGTTGCAATAAGGGTGATATCACCGTTTTCTATGTACTGCAGAAGTGTCTGCTGCTGCTTTTTGTTGAAATACTGAATCTCGTCAAGGTACAGAAGAAGCCCGTTAGGAGCGGCAATGGTGTTGATTTCACCTATAACCTCTTTTACGTCGGAAAGCGATGCGCTTGTACAGTTGAGAATATGAAGTCTCTTTTTCGTTGCGGCGGCAATGATTCTTGCCACGGTGGTTTTACCCGTACCCGAGGGACCGTAGAAAATGAGATTGGGAATATTTCCCGATTCAATTATATTGCGAAGCACAGCGCCCTCAGCAAAAAGATGGCGCTGTCCCGATATTTCACCGAGGGTTTTCGGTCTTATTCTGTCTGCAAGCGGTGTTGACATAAGCTCTCCTCAATACGGAAATTTATAAAATGAGCGATAATGCCTCGGAGCGTGTTCTGGCATCGGAGCGCATACTGCCTCTGAGAGCCGAGGTGGTGGTTTTTGCCCCTGCAGCCCTTGCTCCGCGCATGGTCATACAAAGATGCTCCGCCTCAATTACCACGGCTACACCCTGAGGCTCAAGGTGCTCCATAAGAAAATCGGCTATCTGTGAGGTAAGGCGCTCCTGAATCTGGGGTCTTCTTGCAAAATTATCAACTATTCTTGCAAGCTTTGAAAGACCGATAACCTTACCTGAGCCGGGAATATATACGATATGAGCCTTGCCCACAAAGGGAAGCAGGTGGTGCTCACACATTGAATACAAGGGGATGTCCCTTACAACCACCATTTCCTCATTCTTTTCTTCACTGAATATCTTAAGATGCTGCTCGGGGTCGTTCTCAAGTCCTAAGAAAACCTCCTCGTACATCTTTGCAACTCTTTTCGGAGTTTCAAGAAGCCCCTCTCTGTCGGGGTCCTCGCCTATTGCAATAAGGATTTCCCTTACTGCCCTTTCAATTCTTTCCTTATCCATAAAAAACTCCTTAGGGCGTATAGGTAACTGTAAAACAGGATGATACGAATTTATTGTTCATAAGATTGAACTGGAACTGATTGTAGCCTGAAAGCACCTTATTACCCACACGGATTTTCGTAACGTAGCCGCGGCCTTCGTCCATTGAAGCCGTGTGGCTGAGAATTTCAAGCCATTCCGCAGGGTTTTCTGACAGCACGATTGAGCTGTCGTAGCTGAGAATCAGCTTCTTCATTTCGGCTGAGGTGTAGGTATACTGCTTTATGAATATGGGATTTTCCATATCGAAATGGCTCTTTACGGGCTGAAGATACGAATAGGGATAGCCCCATACGCTTTCGGCAGAGGCAGTGTAGCCTGCCGCAAGACCGCTGTAAACCGCAAGAATGGGCTTTTCCTCACCCTTCACGGTTATGTACTGACCGAGCACCTCTTTTACAAGGCTCTTGAGGCTTTCGGGAATGGTATTATAGTCACCCTCGTATGCCACACCCACGTCCCAACGGCTACTGACCTCAAAGTCAAAGCTCATAAGATTGGTGAATATGCAAAGGGTCATAGCCTTTAAGGCTTCCTTGTATTTTCCGTTTTTGGTAACACCGTAGATTTCCTGATACACCATTCGTACCATAAGCTCCTCGGTGTCACGGGGGACGTACTGCCACTTCTCTTCACCCGTTTTTTCATCGGGAAGAAGCGTGGGGTAAATCACCGATTCGGGGAAATTTTCAAGGAATTTTATTTCCGTGCCCGTGTAGTAATGGCTTAAGATTCTGTCATAGGTATAGCCGTGCTCCTCAAGAGAAAGGGAGCCGTACTGGGAAAGTCCCACACCGTGCCCCCAGCCATAAACCGTAAAGGTGAAGGTATCGGAGAGAGCGTTGACGGGAGGTGCCTCGGGTACGGGAACGTTGAAAATATCCTTTTCGGGAGATTTGTTCACGTACTGCGAAAAATCTGAAACGGGCACGTTCACCGTGGTGATATCGGTTGCTTCGAGTCCCACACAGAGTCTTAAAACGAAGCGTGCATGCTCTGCCGAAAATTTTTCCTCTGCCTTACAGATTTTAAGATGCCCTACGGAATAGGCATCAAGATCAACTGCAAAGCGAAGCACCGAGCGTGCATCGGAGGCGGTAAGCTCACCGTCACAGTCGGCATCGCAGTAAAGAAAATCTATGGCAGTATTTGCATTTACGGCAGGAAATGCCGTAAAAACAAGACAGATTGCGACAAATAATGCAGAAAAACGCAGGATTTTTCCTTTTTCTCTTCTCATTTCCCTCATAGCATCAGCCTACCAAAAGCACTTCATCCGAGGTATCCTCATCGTCGGAAGAAGCCTCTTCCTCGGTTTCATCCTCATCCGAAGGGGAAGCTTCGGTCGTATTCTCCTGAGTGTCATCTTCGGCAGAGGTCTCCTCGTCCGTTGCTTCCTCTGAGGAGGTCTCCTCAGCATCGGAAGCGTCATTTTCAAAGAGGTCGTCAAGGGGATTTCCCGCAGGGAATACCCATTCCATAAAATTGTCGTACCAGGTGCCGATTGAATAGCTGTTTGCGGTGAAATAAACCGCAATGAACACAATAAGAGCAACAAGCACGGCGGAAGCGGCGGCAATGGCAATTTTATATCTTCTTACAGCCGCAGACTCTCTTGTCTTGACGTCGGTCTTAAAAACGGTATCATCGGCAATGACGTCGCAGACGAATACGCACAGGTCGCCGCAGCAACGGCTGAGGAAGGCTGAAACCTCTTCACCGGGCAGGGAACGGATTTCCCTTACCGCAGTTTCTCTTTCGTTGGAAACGGCAAGATAGACAATCTTTTCGCTTTCGGGGCTGTCACCCGTATAGAAAGCATTGGAAATTGCAACGCCGTAGGGGCAAGACATAAGCTCTGCCGCTGTGATTGCAAGATTCACAACGTAGTCAACGGGCTGAAGACTGCCTCTTTTTTCAGCAAGGGGAGAAATAAGCACCCTGCCCTCGGGTCTTTCCTCAAGCCCGAGATAATCCTTAAGGAAGCCGGCGGTATTCGTGCCTGAAACCGCAAGGGAGGCATTGTGATATGCAAGTGCCTCGTAAAGCTTGTCACCGTTGTATTTTCTGAGGGCATCCGCATCAATGCTCTCGTGGTATGAAGCATTGAGATAGGGCACCACCTGAGAGCCTATAAGCACCGTGGTTCTTGCCTTTTCAAGAGGCAGAAGAATTATGGTCTGATTGCCGTTTGCAACGGAAAAGCCTGCAAGAAGACCGTCTGAAAGAACAAAGGTCTTCGCATTTCTGGGAACAAAGGCGTGGGCTGCAGCAAAATCGCTGTCCTCTTCCTCCTTATCCTTTCCGAGAGCGGCACAAGCCTTTTCAAGAAGAGCCGTATCGCAGGAGAGGGAGAAGCCGAATGCCTTTGCAAGCATCCTTTTTGTGGTTGCATACTGCTCGGGGTCTGCTATAAAAATGAGGGCGTGGGATTCGGAAACCGCCTTTGCGATATCCGTTGTTGCATCCCTTATGGTATCAAAGGACTGAATATCACCGTTATCGGAGAGCCGGGAAGCAAAAATCTGCTTCAGCTCCTCTTCCGTACGGGAAGCGGATGCGTGATTTTCAGTGCCGAGTAAAAATATCTTTATTTTCATAATCTTTCCTTTTCACTTTACCCATTATTGTGCAGGGGCGGTTGTTGATTCTTCCGAGGGTGCCTTTGTGGTCTTTTCCGCAGAGGGAGCCTTGGTAGTCTTCTCTTCGGAAGGGGCCTTTGTGGTCTTCTCGGCAGAAGGAGCCTTCGTGGTCTTCTCGGCGGAAGGGGCCTTTGTGGTCTTCTCAGAAGAAGGAGCCTTCGTGGTCTTCTCGGCAGAAGGAGCCTTCGTGGTCTTTTCCTCGCCCTGAGAAGCATCCTCGCTTGTTGCAGGCTCCTCAGAGGAGGGGTCGTCGTTGAAGACAGTGTCCGTTGTAGCCTCAACCTCAACCCAGTTGCCGTTTTCGTCGGTTTCAAGGATTATGGGCTCAGTCAGCTTTTCATAGGGGTTTGTAAGTCCCATCTGATCGTAATAAGCCTGAGGATAACGGGCATTGCGGTTGAAGGATGCCTTTGAAACGTTCACATCAGCACTTTCACCGTCACGTAAAAGACGGGCAAAAACAACGAGACGTCCGCCGTCGAATATATCCTGATAGCAGGTGTAAAGGGTAAGAATCTTATCGTCTGCCTTTACGTCAACACCCGTCTTTATCATTGAGCGCTCTTTTATGCCGTCAATCATATCCATAAACTGTGATTTACTTGAGAAATCCGTTATGAGATATGAGAAAAGGTGACCTCTGTCGGCGGCTGTGGTGGAGTTTGTGAGCATTACCGCAAAAATCTTCCACTGAGTCTTTTCATAAAGGGTTTCCACGGTGATTACGGGAGCCTTCTTGTAGCCCTCAAGCTTCATATATTCGGTAAGCTTGTTGAAGCCCAGCTTGTCGTGGGTGTTGTGTCCGTAAATTATTGTGTTCTTGCTTAAGCTTCCCTTTTCTATACTGCAGCGGTAATCGATATAGGGATTGCCGTAACGGCTGTACTGCCCGTAAAGATTCTTCCACAGATAGTAGTTGGGCGAGGACTTGTTGAGAAGCAGGGGTGTAAAGAAATCCATTTCGGGGATTCTTAAAGCACCTGCCGCATCCTGATTCACGGCATAGAGGTCTGCAAATTTAAGCATCATACCCTCGGGGAAATCCACGTCGGGATACTGCTCCTTGATATTCTCCCAGAGCTTCTTTACCTCAAAGTCAAAAAGCTGCTCCTCGTCATAGCTGTCAATTGTGACCTCCCACTTGCCGAAGTCGTTTATTCTGTCGCGGTAGCCGACGTAATAGAAAACCATATATGAAAGTCCCAGCACAAGCAGTACAAAGGAAACGTCCATAATGATTTTTCTGATTTTCTCCCTTTTGCTGTCCTCCTTCTGAGGGAAGCTGTCTCTGACAAAGCGTCTGATGCTCTCCTTCGAGAAACGGGAGGTGAAATAATTCGTGACGGCCTCCCTGAAGGTCAGGGCATAAAGCACGGTCTCGGGGGCATCTGCTCTTTTTATGACGCGTGCAGGCTCGTCAAAATTCTTATTTTCTCTCACTTATAAAACTGTCCTTCCGATGGATTGATTTCAGTTATCGGCTGTAATTTTTTCCGTTAACTCTTCAGTGCTTTCATCCTCATCGTTGAATGCGGAGGGATCAAACACTACGCCGTAAACCTTACGGGGAGCCTCTTCCTGCTTCTCTGCCACGTCAGCAGCCTCGGTTGAAAAATCCTCGTAATCATCAAAATCTGCCTCATCATCGGCAGTTTCAACGGCTTCCTTGAGCACTGAGCTCATATTTTCCTTAATCTGTCTTATTTCCTCAAGACGTCTTCTTTCACGAAGCTCAGCCTGTCTTCTTTCGTCCTCAAGCCTTGCCTCCTCTTCAAGACGTCTTCTTTCGTCCTCCTCGCTTCTCTTGTTGTACTTGTCAACAATTTCGGCAACGGTAGAGCGAAGACCCTGAGTTTCCTTTTCCACGGCAAGAATTTCCGCCTTGTCAACGGAGGTATCTCTTGCAGGGGCAGAGGCTGTCACCTCAGGTGCTTCAGCGGCAATCTTCTCACGCTCGAGATTCTCAATTGCCTCCTCAACGGAGGGCACGCTTTTCCTTTCTGCAGGAGCAGTCTTCCTTCTGCCGAAGAGACCTCTTTTCTTCTGAGGCTTTTCTTCAATCTGAAGCCAGCTTGTGTCCCTTGGTGCGGGAGCGCCTGCAAAATCATTTCTCAAGCTTCTTGATCTTTCGGTTTTTCCGCCCGAAGCATAGTTATTTCTTTGAGCTGCGGAAAAACCCTCCGGAAAAAAAGATTTCTTTGAGCTTGAATAGAACTGCGAGCTCTCATTCACTCTCTCAAAATCATCATCCCTTGAAAGGGGGTCGATGTATTCCGATGCAGGTGCGGTGTCCTGCATATAGGGATTCACAATATAGGGACTGCGAGAATAAGCCGCAGGGTCCGAATAATAGCTTCTTGCATAGGCACTGTCGCCTCTGAGCATTCTGTCCTGACGAACTCTTTGCAGACGCTGTGCTTCCTTTCTTGCGGTTTCCTCCCAGTCGGCATCGTAAATAACTCTTTCCTCAGATGCACCCGAGCCCATAACGGGATATCTCACGTCACCCGTGGAGGTGAATTCGGGACGCTGAACGGAGGCTGCTGCCTCGGCATAAGCCGCTCTTATGCTTTCGGAGAGCTTTTCCTCAATTCTCTCATCCGCATCCTTTCTGTCGGAAAAGGTGATGTCACCGGGCTCCTCGTACTCAACCCTTGTTACGGGAGCCGCAACGGGAGCTGCAACGGGGGTCTCGTCGGTTCTGTCAGAAATATCCCTGAGCACGGGAAGGGGATTTTCACCGCCGTCACCGCCTACGTATTTCTTGAGCAGTCCGTTGAATTCATCATTGAACGAACCGTCGGGATTGAGAATCCCTGCGAGAATATCATCAACGCTTTCCTCTGTTAAGGGTCTGGCGCTCTTGTTTTCAAAATCTGACATTTCTTTTGCTCCTCTCTTCTTTATGCGAATGCATCCCAGATTGCGTAGTGGGCATAGGGGTTTGTAAGTCCGTTTCTGTCATACCACGCCTGAGGCATTCTGTGCTCGGGCTGGCTGTAAGCCGCATCGGTATTTACCGAGGGGTCCTCACCCTCTCTCACAAGTCTTCCCACAACAACGAAACGGGCGTTTACCATACCGCCTATGTCAAGGGAGTGACTGCAGGTTGAAAGAGTAATGAATTTATCCGTAGGCTCAACGTCAATGGAAGGATTGACGAAATAGCTTCTGAAGGCAACCTCGTTTGCAAAGCCGAGGGTGTTGGCATCGGTGAACTCGTCACACCAGTAATAGAACAGGGCGTTGTCGTACTTTGCCTCCGCCGCCGCTATGAATGCACCGATTATCTTGAAGCTGTGGTTTCCGTAAAGGGTGCTGAGCTCTATTACGGGATGCTCTCTGTAGAATTCCACGTCCATATATTTTTCGAGGTCGGAGAACATTCCGCGCTGATTCTGCAGGTAGTGGCCGTAAAGAATGGTGTTCTTTGAAAGTCCCTGACCGCCCCTTCCGAGACGGTTACGGTAGTCCATGAAGATACTTCCGCCGACGTAGTAGTCACCGTAGTAGGTATATCTGCTGTAGTCCTCGTTGTTTTCGGTCTGAAGCACAACGTGGTCTATGTTTGTTCCCTTGATTCTTAGCCAGCCTGCCGTGTCCTTGTTGGTGGCATAAAGGGGAATAAAGCCCGTAAGCATTCCCGAGGGGAGCTGAGTCTGATTGTAGTTGGGAGTAAGACTGTCCGCAAAGACCCCGGCACCGTCATAGTAGACTGCAGGACCTGCATCCGTCTCGAAGCGTACCTCCTCCTTTATGGGACCGTAGGGGTCATCCCCTCCCGAAATACTGATGAAAATTCCGATAAAGCAGAAGACCGCAACGTTCAGAATTGCAAGCACCGTTATAATCCTCTTGTCGGCGGGGGTCATAACGTCCTTCTTCGCAATCTCAATATCCTTCTTGTCCTCCGTCGTGTCGTGCAGAGCATCAAGGTAAAGTGCCCTTGTGTCCTTCTTCACGGGAGCACCGTCAGCAAGGGAAATTCCCTGGTAAGCCGGCTTATCCGTAAAAGCGCGGGGCTTTTCATTTATATCCAAAACCATCACCTGCGTTTGCAAAAATCGTTATTCGAAATAATAATACCATATTAATATAAATAATACAAGTATTTACGCGCGAATAAAATAAATTTTAAGACTTTACTATTTTCCTTATTTGTATTATAATGTTAAATTGAGAAAGTATTGAAAGGTTCAGTAAAATCCTATGAAAGCAAGCGCAAAAATTCTCAGACCCATAGCCCTCATCTGCATTTTTTGTTTAATAATTTCTGCATTTTCGGGCTGTAAGGAAAAAACAACGGCAATTGAATTTCAGGCCTTCGGGAAGGACGGCACTGCCGTTTTCTACACGGAAAATCCCGATGAAGCAGCTCCTTTTATGACGCTGATTACCGAGGCACTCGCCGCGGCACAGAAGGATTTCTCCCGTACCGAGGAGGATTCTCAGCTGAAAATTCTTAACGAAACGGGAATATGCTACGTTTCGGATACACTTAAAAAGGCCCTTGAGGATTCCGTATTGATCTGCACCGCACTCGGGGATCTCGTTGATATTTCAATGGGCAAGGCTCTGAGCTTATGGGGCTTTTATTCGGACTCCCCTGCCGTGCCCGACAGCGAAGAGCTTCAGAAGGCAATGGCAGACCAGACTCTTGACAAGCTTGTGATTGCCCGTGACAGCAACAAGGTCACAATTACAGACGATATGGAAATTGATATGTCTCCTCTTGCAACAGGAATCGCCCTTGACGAAGCCCTGAATGCGGCTAAATTCTGCGAAGCACCCTACCTTATCACCCTCGGAGATATGACCCTCGCTTACGGAAGGGCTCCCCGCGGCGGTGAATGGGAAATTGCAGTCAGAAACCCCATCTCACAGGAGAAGGAAGGCTTTGCGACAATTGAAATCACCCCTGACAGTGAAACGGACTCTATCTTCGTTTCAGCCTCGGGAGTATGGAAAAACAGCTTCACTCAGGACGGCAAAGCCTATCACAGCTTCCTTGACCCCGAAACGGGCTACCCCTGCGACAACTCCCTTGTATCGGTCACGGTTGTGACTGAATCGGGCATTTCTGCAGATGCACTGTCCGATGCACTTCTCGTAAACGGCTTTTCGGAAAAGAGCCTTGATTACATTGAATGCTTTTTTGCGGAGGCAATTTTCGTTTTTGCAGATAAAACCTATTACGTGACCGAGGGTCTTCGTGACGGCTTTAAGCTCAGGGATTCATCCTTTACCGAGCACACCGAAGCCCCTGCAACAGAACTCTTTTAACCTACGGAGGATAAATTTATGCCCTTTTTCAGCAAGGCAGATGCCCACGGGAAGGCTCAGGAAAGACAGCTTTCCCCCGAAACGGGTGCAATGCTTGACGTTATAATTGCCCTTGTGCCTGCCGCCTTTGCAGGCATTGCAGTATTCGGCATACGTGCCGCCGTTGTAATTGCCCTGACCGTTTTAAGCTCAGTGCTTTTTGAGCATCTTTACAGCGTTATAAAGAAAGCGCCCACCACCGTCGGAGACCTCAGTGCAGTCATAACGGGACTTATTCTGGCATTCTCTCTCCCCGTAAAGGTACCGCTTTACGTTCCCGTTTTCGGCTCGGCAGTGGCAATAATCGCAGTCAAGCTTCTTTTCGGAGGCAGAGGCAAGAACCCTCTGAACCCGGCGCTTGCCGCCCGTGCCGCACTTTACATAGCCTTCATTCCCTCACTTACGAAATTCACCGTCCCTGCAAGAAACCCCGTTGATGCGGTAAGCTGTGCAACCCCTATGAAGGTGCTGTCAGAGCTTGATTTTTCGGGAGACGTTTCCGCACAGATAAGCACTCTTGTTGAGGAGGGCGAGCTTCCCGGCCTTATAAATATGCTCTTCGGTGTAAGGGCAGGCTGTATCGGCGAGGTCTGTGCAATAGCACTGCTTCTCGGCGGAATTTACCTGATTTTAAGAGGGGTTATAAGCTTCGCGCTTCCCGTGACGTATATCGGCTCCTTTGCCCTTTGCACCCTTGTTTTCTCGGGCTTCAGCCCCGTTTTCACCTTGTATTACGTCCTTTCGGGAGCACTCCTTCTCGGTGCCTTCTTTATAGCAACCGACCCCGTAACAACGCCCGATTCAATGAACAAAAGGCTGATTTCAGGTGCAGCGGCAGGTGTCCTCACCGCAGTCATCCGCTTCTATACTCCCCTTTCCGAGGGTGTTACGGTATCCCTGCTTCTTATGAACGCGGTGCTTCTGATTATCAGAAGGCTTCCTGCAATAAAGGCGTTCATTGAAGCGAAGAAGAATCCCCCTGCAGCAGAAGAGACTGCAGAAGAGACTGCAGACGAAGCTGTTACCGAAGAAGCAATCTCAGAAGCAGCTGAAGAAGCTGCGAAGGAGGAAACCGCAGAAGAAGCTGTAACCGAAGAAGCTGCTGAGGAAGCTGTTGAAGAGACAGCCGAAGAAACAGCTGAGGAAGCTGTTACAGAAACAGCCGAAGAAACTGCTGAAGAGGCAGTTGAGGAAGCAGTTGAAGAGCCTGAAGAGGAAGCCCTTGCGGAAGCATCAGCTGAAGATTCGGCTGAAGAATCGGCAGAGGAGAATTCACCCTCCTCCGAAACGGAAGACATCCCCGTAAGCCCCTCAGAGACTACTCCCGAAGAGCCCGTAAGCACACCCGTTGCCAAGGAGCCCTCCGACACAGAAAAAGAGGCAGAGGCAGAGGAAATTTCCGCTCCCGTGGCTCCCTCAGAGGAGAAAAAGGAGACCGCTCCCACCGAGCCTGCCCTTCCCCCCTCAAAGCCCGTTTTTGTAAATAAGCCTTCATCAGATACCGAGGCAGCACATCCTGCCGCCGTTCAGGGAAGGAACAGAAAGCAGGGCAGAAAGGCAAAGAAAAAGCTCAAGCAGATGCCCGATTTCTCAGAGCCTCTTCCCGAGGTTATCCCCGAATTCTTAAAGAAAGAAATCGAAAAGCAGAAGACCGCAAGGGGTGAATAAATCCCCTTTTTCATAACGGTAACAATAAACGAATATCATATAAATGCAGGAGTTTTTCCGCAGAAAAGAGGTCACCTATGAAAAAATTTATGGACAAAGATTTTCTTCTTTCCACCGACACGGCAAAGACACTTTTTGCCGCCGCAAATGAAGAGCCCATTTTTGACTGGCACTGCCACCTTCCCCCCAAGGACATCTATGAAAACAAGAATCCCCGTGACATTGCCGAATTATGGCTTTCTGCCGACCACTACAAGTGGAGAGGTATGAGAGGCGTCGGCATTGACGAGGAATACATAACGGGCAGCAAGTCCCCCTACGAGAAGTTCAAGGCATGGGCTTCGGCTATGCCCAACTTCATCGGAAATCCCCTTTACCACTGGACTCACCTTGAGCTTCAGAGATATTTCGGCATTTACGAAACCCTCAACGAAAAGACAGCCGATATGATATGGGAAAAGGCAAACAGGATGATTGCCGAGGGCGGCTTCACTCCCCGTGAGCTTATTGAAAAATCAAATGTTTTCTGTGTCTGCACCACTGACGACCCTGCGGATACACTTGAATATCACAAGCTTTTGGCAGAGGATAAGTCCTTCAAATGCAAGGTGCTTCCTGCCTTCCGTCCCGACAAGGCGCTTGCAATTGAGGCTCCCGCCTTCCTTCCCTGGCTTTCATCCCTTGAAGCCGTTTCAGGTGAAAAAATTGAAAGCTACGAAAAGCTTAAAGGCGTTCTTCTTACAAGAATTGAGCTCTTTGAGAAAATGGGCTGCCGTGCAACAGACCACGCCTTCACTCCCGTTCCCTATAAGAGAATGACAGAGTGTGAGCTCGAGGCGGTTTTCGCAAAGGTACTTCAGGGTGAAGCACTTACGGCAGACGAGGCAGAGGGCTACCGCACGGAGCTTTTCCGCTTCCTTGCAAAGGAATACCACAAGAGAGGCTGGGGCATGGAAATCCACATCGGTCCCCAGAGAAACAACAACACCAGAATGTTCAGAAAATTAGGCCCCGATGCAGGCTTTGACTCCATTGCCGACAACGAGGTAGCATACAAGCTCTCCCGTCTTCTTGACTCCCTTGACGAGGAGGAGGCCCTCCCCCGTACAGTGCTCTTCACCCTCAACCCCAAGGATAACTACGTGCTGGGCACAATGCTCGGCAACTTCCAGTCCGCTGAAGCCGCATCAAAGATTCAGTTCGGCACAGCCTGGTGGTTCAACGACAACATTGACGGTATGCGCGAGCAGATAAAGACTCTCGGCAACCTCGGTGTGCTTTCAAAGTTCATCGGAATGGTAACCGACTCCCGCTCCTTCCTTTCCTACCCCCGTCACGAATATTTCAGAAGAATCGTCTGCGAATTCATCGGCAACCTTGTTGAAAACGGTGAATATCCCGCAGATACGGAATTCCTTTCGGAGGTTGTCCGTGACATCGCATTCAGAAACGCAAGGACCTATTTCGGACTTTAAGGAAAATTTCACCTCAGAAAAATAAAATATAATCACAAACCAACGACAGGAGAATTGTGATGAATGTACTTCGTTTTCTTACCCCAAAGATAGAAGTTGAATATGTAAATATTGACAGCACCGTAAGGCAGGGACTCGAAAAAATGAGGTTCCACGGCTATGCCGCAATTCCCGTTATCAACGACGAGGGACTTTATATGGGCACGGTTACGGAGGGTGACTTCCTGTGGGCTTTATATAACGATAACAATCCCGACCTTAAAAAGCTTGAAAAAGCTCAGCTGAAAAGCATTATCCGCCACGATTATCAGCCCGTGCAGGCATCCGCCTCAATGGATGAGATTCTCACCCGTGCATACTATCAGAATTTCGTTCCCGTGGTTGACGACAGAGGCGTGTTTATCGGAATTATCAAGAGAAAAGAGATAATAAAGCATCTGGCAAATATTCAGGTGGATTTACCCTGACAGCGAAAAAGAAGGTTAGTTATGAGCTATTTACACGACGATATAAGGCTTTGTGCCACAATTGTTTCAGACACGCATATTGACGTAAAGCATCCCGTGAAAATCGTGCCGATGTATCTTCTTATGTCGGCTCTTAAGGGGGCTAAGAAAAGCCGCTCCGATGCCTTCATCACCGTGGGCGACACCACCTCTCAGGGCACTGAGGTAAACTGGTCACTTGCAAGAGCCTGCTTCCGCAAGGTGCCCGATGCCGCAAGGAAAATCATTCTCACCGTGGGCAATCACGACGGCTGGAATGACAACGGCGGCTACACTGCGGCGGTTTCGGAGTATTTCAGCGCTTACCGCGATATCTGCAAAAGAGAAATCACAACCACCTACTTTTCCGAGGTCATAAACGGCTATTACTTCATCTGCATCGGAACGGATTCTGACAGCGGCTGTGCGGCGGCTATCAGCGACACACAGATGGAATGGCTCCGTGCCGAAATGGAGAAGGCAGGAAAGACGGAAAAGCCCGTATTCGTATTCTGCCATCAGAGCCTTAACGGCAGACACGGACTCCCGAGAACCTGGGACAGAGTTGAGGATCCCGACCGCGCTCCCGACGAGGGCGGTATCGGTGCAAGAAGCGAGGAAATTGCGGAGATACTCAAAAAGTACAGAAACGTTTTCTATTTCAGCGGTCACTCACATATGGGACTTTCAGGTGAGGATATGCTGAAAAAAGAGGGCTATTCAACCTTTGAAACCGAGGACGGCGTGACCCTCATAAACCTTCCCTCTCTCTCCTGCGGAAACCACCACGGTGAAATGCAGGGGCTGGGAATCGGCGTTCAGCTGGAAATTTATGACACGAAGGTAGCTCTCAGACCGAAGAACTACATTTCGGGAAAATGGATTAAAAAGCTCAACATCAAGGACGGCAAGCCTTATTTTGAAAAAGAGCTCTGATAAAAGCAAATCCTAAAACGAAAGAACACAATAAAATGCACCGGCTCGGCAGACGAGTCGGTGTTTTGTTATAGCTATGAAATTTACAGATAATACAGTACTGCTTCCCTCTTTTTTATTCACCCGTATTATAGCACATTTGTTCGATTAAAATCAAGTGCAAAACGGGGGTTTATGAAAAAAACTTTCTGCGATTTTTGAGCCCTTTTTTGTGCAATGTGAACAAATGTTCGATAAATAACGCCATTTTTCACCATTTAGGCAACACTTTTTACATTTTTGTATCATATTCGCATCGTGTCTGCGCTCTGTTGTGCAGAATACAGGAATGTGCCTCACGTAAAATAACATCTTCACTCTTACTTATTCCCTCGCGAAGCCGTCCCGCCTCGCACAGAATATATTTTACGGTGTAGGGGACGACAACCTTGGCGTCCCGCCGGGCACAAAATATATTGCCTGTGTTAAGACCCGTAGGACAAACAAAACTGCCTCTTTGCAAATTCATTACAAAATCTAACTTTCTACACACGGGACGCCAAGGTTGTCGTCCCCTACATAGTTAAATTTACTGCACTGCTTTAAGGGAAATTATTCCTCTTCTTTCACTCCCTATATATACGCGCGTGCACACACGCGCCCGTTTCGTGATTACTACGTTATTACATAACGTTATTACTATACAATGTAATGTTTCCGTGCTGAATACCGTGTCAAAATTTTGCCCTTTCCGTGCGATTATCGTGTCAAAGACCGTGCTGAAGCGGGCATTTTTCAAGGCATACAAAATCCCCCGAGACCTTATGCATCAAGGCTTTCGGGGGATTCTTTCATCGTGTCAATTATCGTGCGATTATCGTGTCAGATTTTCGGCATTTGCGTGTCAAATACCATGTCAAGCTCTTCTGACAGCGAAAAAAATCAGCCTTTGCAAAGGATGGGCTTGTCAACAAATTCCACCTCGGGAGCGCCCTTGATTCCGTCGGATTCAAAGACAATTATCTCGTTTTTGCCGTCTCTGAGAACGGATTTCGGAACAAAAAGTGTGACCTGAGGTCCGATTTCCCAGTATCTTCCGAGGTTAAAGCCGTTGATTACAACAAAGCCCTTGGTGAAATTATCAAGCTTCAGGAAGGTGTCCTGACGTTCAGAAACCTCAAAATAACCTCTGTAGAATGCGGATTTTTCCTCGGCATCCCCGTCAAAGACAAGGCCTTCAAGGTTGTTCATTTCAAGGGGATAAACGTCCCAGCCGAAGTGGATTCTGCCGTCAATAAGGCATCTGCCTGCAATGCCCTTCTTTCTCATCATCTTGGGGCCGAAATTCGTTCTGCCCATATTTTCGCAAAGAATCGTAAGGGTATCACCCTTCTTTGCGGAGAAGACTGTCTCAAGTGAATCGTTTATGTAAAGCACGTCAATAAGCTCCTTGTTGACGTAAATCTGCGCTCTGTCACCGAGGGTCTCGAGGGTGAGCTTTACATCCTTGTAATCACGGTGAAGCTCTGTTTTATAAGCAATATAGCCGTAGCCGATGCCGTACTTTTCCATACACTTGGGAACGTCACTGCGAACAGCAGATGAAAGTCTGCCGAGGGAGCAGAAGATGCCCGTCTTTTCGGGAAGACTTACCTTGCCGTATGCCTTTTTGGGACGGTCGCAGGGAATTTCGGGAAGGGGGTAATCAACGTATTTTCTGATTACCTCACGGACTGCCTTATATTTTTCGGTTACGTCACCGCATTCAGAAAGGCAGGCATCGTAATCGTAGCTTGTAACGTCGGGAAGGTATTTTTCATAGTGGTTGGCACCTGACGTGAAGCCGAAATTGGTACCGCCTATGAACATATACATATTGAGGTGACCGCGCTTCAGCATATCATCAACGACCTTAGCGTAATCCTCGGCACTTGTGGTGTGGTGCTTATCGTCACCCCAGGCATCAAACCAGCCGTTCCACATTTCCATACACATTTTGGGAGACTCGGGGAAGAGTCTGTCGTGAGCCTCAAAGTTCTCCTCAACACGGCTTCCGAAGTTGAGAGTTGCAAGAAGACCGTCAATACAGCCGTCGAGAATATCGCTTTCACTTGTGCCGTCGGAGGTGAAGAGAGGCACGTCGATTCCTCTTTTTTCAAAGCCCTCCTTAAGATAATTGAGGTACTGCTTATCGTCACCGTAATAGCCGTATTCATTTTCGCACTGAAGCATAATGACGTTACCGCCGTTCGTTAAGAGATAGGGCCTTACCTCGGCTAAAAGTCTGTCAAGGTAACGGTCGAAGCAGGCAATGTATTTCTTGTTCATACAACGGATTTCCATATCCTCATCGGTCTGAATCCACCAGGGAAGACCGCCGAATTCCCACTCGGAGCAGATGTAGGGACCGGGACGGACAATTGCCATAAGCCCCTTCTCCCCTGCCTTTTTAAGGAAAAGACCGATATCGAGACCGCCCGAGAAATCGAATTCCCCTTCCTTTTTCTCGTGCATATTCCAGGCGCAATAGGTTTCAACACAGTTACAGCCCATTGCAAGAAGCTTGTCAAAAATATCATCCCACGTGTCGGGCATATTACGGAAATAATGCACCGCACCCGAAATGAGCTTTACGGGCTTTCCGTCCTTAAGGAAATCTTTTTTTACAATTTCAAAGGTCATTTCTACAACTCCCCATTATATGATTTATTTCGATTCTACAGTAAATTTTTAAGTCTGTCAATGGTATCGGGACTGCATTCGGGAAGACTGCCGAAGGGAAAAGTGATTCCCATAGCATCGTATTTCGTCTGACAGATTTTTCTGAAGGGAAGAAGCTCTGTCTTATCAATAACCTTAAAGCGTCCCGTAATTTCTTTAAGCCGCTCAATGCTTTCTGCCGTGTCGTTCACCGTGGGAATTATAACCTGCCTTACGGTGACGGGTATTCTCATTTCCTCTAAAACACCGAGAAAACGAAGAACTTTTTCCATATCACAGCCCACGTTCTCACGGTAAAGGGCATCGTCCGTGTATTTTATATCTAAAAGCACTCTATCCGTCAATTTAAGAAGCTTTTCCACATTTTCCGAATACACACTGCCCGAGGTATCAAGGCAGGTATTTATGCCGTTTTTACGGCAAAGAGCAAATATTTCCGCTGAGAACTCACTCTGCAGTAAGGGCTCGCCGCCCGTAAGGGTGATTCCGCCCTCTTTCCCGAAATAGGGCTTGTATCTCAGCACCTTAGCAACGATTTCCTCTGCCGTGTATTCCGTTCCGCCCTTCATATCCCAGGTGTCGGGATTGTGACAGCACTTACAGCGAAGATTACAGCCCTGAAGAAATACAGCAAAACGAACCCCGGGACCGTCAACGGTGCCGAGGCTCTGGAATGAATGTACTCTGCCCTTAATCATACGCGCTCGTGGAAGGTACGGCTGATAACCTCTCTCTGCTGCTCACGGGAGAGCTTGTTGAAGTTAACGGCATAGCCTGAAACACGGATGGTAAGATTGGGATATTCTTCGGGATTCTCGTAAGCCCTGATAAGGGTCTCACGGTTAAGAACGTTTACGTTGATGTGGTGTGCACCCTGGGAGAAATAACCGTCAAGGATATTCACAAGGTTATTTACTCTGTCCTCGTCGCTCTTTCCCAGTGCCTCGGGAGTGATTGTGAAGGTATTTGAGATACCGTCACGGCAGTCCTCGTAGCGTATCTTTGCAACAGAGTTAAGAGAAGCAAGAGCGCCGTTTTCCTCACGGTTGTGCATGGGATTTGCACCGGGAGCAAATGCCTTGCCTGCCCTTCGTCCGTCGGGTGTGGCACCCGTGTGCTTGCCGTACATAACGTTTGAGGTGATTGTAAGCACGGAAAGGGTGTGGACTGCATTTCTGTAGGTGGGAGTCTTGCGAAGCTCCGTAATTACCTTATGTGCCATATCACGGGCAATGAAGTCAACTCTGTCGTCATCGTTACCGTAACGGGGGAAGCTGCCCTCGGTTACGAAATCGGTGATGTAGCCGAGCTCGTCCTTTACGGGGTGAACCTTGGCGTACTTTATAGCGGAAAGTGAGTCAGCCATTACTGAGAAGCCTGCAACACCGAATGCCATAAAGCGTGTGACCTCTGTATCGTGAAGTGCCATCTGAATCTTTTCATAGGCATACTTGTCGTGCATATAGTGAATTACGTTCATTGTGTTTACGTAAAGCCTGCACAGCCACTGAAGATAGATATCAAGACGCTCCATAACGGCATCGTAATCAAGGGTATCACCCTCCATTACGGGCATCTGCGGTCCTATGCGGATACCGCTCATAGCATCAAAGCCGCCGTTGATTGCTAAGTTAAGAAGCTTTGCAAGGTTACAGCGTGCGCCGAAGAACTGCATCTCCTTGCCGATTTCCATTGCGGAAACACAGCAGGCAATTGCATAGTCGTCTCCGTGATGAGGTCTCATTATATCGTCGTTTTCGTACTGAATTGAGTCAGTGTCTGCGGATACCTTTGCACAGAATCTCTTGAAGCCCTCGGGAAGGTCGGTTGACCAGAGCACCGTAAGGTTGGGCTCGGAGGAGCTTCCGAGAGTGTAAAGTGTATTGAGCATACGGAAGGTGTTCTTTGTAACGAGAGTTCTGCCGTCCTTGCCCATACCGCCGAGAGCCTCGGTAATCCACATGGGGTCACCGCCGAAAAGCTCGTTGTATTCGGGTGTACGAAGGTGACGGGCAATACGAAGCTTTATAACGAAATCGTCCATAAGCTCCTGAGCGCCCTCTTCATCAAGCACACCGTTCTGAATATCTCTTTCAATGTAAATATCAAAGAATGTGCTGACACGTCCAAGGGACATTGCGGCACCGTTCTGCTCCTTTATTGCGGCAAGATATGCAAAATAGGTCCACTGAATAGCCTCCCTTGCATTCTTTGCAGGCTCGGAAATATCGTAGCCGTACATTGAAGCCATTTCCTTGAGAAGACCTAAGAAGGTCACCTGCCTGAAAAGCTCCTCGGAAAGACGGATATTGTCAACGATATAGGGTCTTTTTGAGACCTCCTTCTTATCCCTGAGCTTCTCCTCCATAAGACGGTCAACACCGTAAAGAGCAACTCTTCTGTAGTCACCGATGATTCTGCCTCTGCCGTAGGCATCGGGAAGACCGGTTATGATATGGCTCTTTCTTGCAAGGCGCATTTCATCGTCATAAGCCCTGAAAACACCGTCGTTATGAGTTGTACGGAAGCGGAATTCATCCTCAACCTTGTCGCTGAGTCTGTAGCCGTAAGCCGCACACGCCTGACGTGCCATTCTGATACCGCCGAAGGGGTTTACGCCTCTCTTAAGAGGAGCATCTGTCTGCATACCGACGATAAGCTCGTTCTCCTTGTCGATGTAGCCGGGCTTGTAGCTTGTAAGTGAGGATACGGTATCGGTATCCACGTCAAGAACACCGCCCTTTTTTCTCTCCTTCTTGAAAAGCCCCTGAACGGTCTTCATAATATCATCCGTTCTCTTTGTGGAGCCTGCAAGGAAGCTGTCGTCTCCCTTATATTCCTTGTAGTTAAGCTGAATGAAATCACGTACGTTGATTTCATCCTGCCACACACCGGCATTAAAGCCTGTCCAGTTTTCGTGATTCATATATATATTCTCCTTCTGAGGCAATTGTCGCATTATAAAAGGGCGCAATCAGATTTCTACTCACTGATTGCGCCCAGACGGTCGGCAATTATAAACTTTTACACTTCACCGCAGTGCTCTGCGAATTCCGTCAGTCATGTAAAAATCTATAGTTATTATACAATGAAACGGGAAAAATGTCAACATTCAGCCCATACAGAAATTTATCTGTTCTTAATGAAGTATTTGTAGAATTTTACACCCTCTGCAAGAGCGGAAGCACCGATGCTCTCGTTTGCGGCGTGCATAGCGGCTAACTGCTCGGGAGTAAGTCTTGTGGGAGTAAATCTGAGACAGCTGTCACAAACAATTTCAAACTGACGGCAGTCTGTACCGCCCGTCATAAGATAAGGAATGGGGACAACGTCGGGAATTGCCTCTTCAATACATTTCTGAAGATATCTGAATTCCTTGCCCTGATGGTCGGCAACCTCGGAGGGGTCACGGGAGAGCATAACCTCGGTTTCAATGTCGTACTTCTTTGCGATCTGACGAAGCACGTCAATGGATTCCTCTGCCCTCTGATGCACTGAGGGGCGCATATTACAGATAACGGATGCACAGTCGGGGATAACGTTGGGAGCCTCGGAGCCCTCAGCCATAGTGAATGCGCAGGTGGTCTTTACGAAGGCTGCTGCCATAGGGGAAAAGAGAGGTAAAACCTTTGCAAGAAGCCCCTTGAAGAGCCAGAGATTTGACATTACAAGGCGCAGGGGGAAGATAAGGTGCCCTGCAAGAGCAGTAAACATCTCAGGGATGGGAGTTACAAGCTCACGCTTGAAGGGGTCGGTCTTTTCAACCTCAGCAATGAACATACCCAGTCTTGCAATGGGAGTATTCTTAGGAGGCGTTGAAGCGTGACCGCCCTTGCCTCTTGCGGTGAATTTGATATTACAGAAGCCCTTTTCAACAATACCTACAGCGGCGCAGGGCTTGGTAAGACCGGGGAAAACGTTACCGATAACGGCACCGCCCTCGTCAAGAACGGCATTGAGGCGGATTCCCTTTTCCTTTAAGTATTTAGCGGCATCAACAGCACCGCCGCCTGAAATTTCCTCGTTTACGGAGGAGAAAAGCCAGATATCCTCTTCGGGGCTGAAGCCCTCCTCGAGAAGCTCCTCAACGGCATCCCATTCAGCGGAAAGGGTGCTCTTGCAGTCCATGGCACCTCTGCCGTGGATACAGCCGTCAGCAATTTCACCTGAGAAGGGGTCGCGTGTCCATTCCTTCTCTGCAGCAGGAACAACGTCCTGATGTCCCATAAGAAGAACGGCACCCTTGGCAGGATTCGTGCCCTTCCAGAGTCTTAAGATATTGCCTTCAAAATCGTGCTTTTCAAGAGTTCTGAAAATGTTGGGATAATGCTTTTCCATTACCTTCTGCAGTTCAAGGAAATCACTGTAGTCCTCTCCCCTTGCCTTTGACACGGTGGAAACCTTAATCATATCGGAAAGCACCTTCGCATACTTGTCCTCCTCTTCCTTTGTCCAGGAAATTGCAGGAGAAGCATTATTTTCCTTTGCCTTTACCTTAGCGGCACGGATAACACAGACGATAAGAATCAGTGCAACAACCGCAACAATTGCGAGCAATGCAAATAAAACGTATTTCATTAGTATTCACCTCAGAATTTATTTCCAACTAATTATATAACAATGCTTTTTATAATTCAACAGAAAAAAATGAAATAACAGACACAAGGCTGCAATTAACAGCTTTGTGTCTGTATCAATATAGAGCGATAGCGGAAAAGGCGCATGCCTTCCGAAACATTTTCCGAAGGAAAATATATCACATTACGCGTCGGCGTAATATATCACATTTGCGAAAGCAAATATATCACACCGTGCGAAGCCGGTATATCACTGCAGTAATTTATTTCTGATAAATTACTGCTCTGCTCCGAGCTTCAATGCTTCAAGATTGTAGCCGAGCATATCCTGATGACGGGCTGAAATAACCTTTCCGAGGGCTGCTTCAAGGTTTTCCGTGCCGATTTCGGGAACAGCACTTATAACCTTACCTGTGATAATCATATTAGCAAGAGTTCTGAGGTTCTTTTCGTTTGCAAGACCTGATGCGGGCACATAATAAACCTCAACGTCCGTTCTTTCAACCTTTCTTCCGATAAGGGTTGAGTCAACGAAAATCTTACCGCCGGGAACAACTGCATTTTCGTATTTGTCAAGAGAGGGCAGATTCATTGCAATAAGCACGTCGGGCTTATCAACAATGGGAGAGCCTATGGGAGTATCGCTTAAAATAACGGAGCAGTTAGCAGTACCGCCGCGCATTTCGGGACCGTAGGAAGGAAGCCAGCTTACCTGCTTGCCCTCAATAAGACCCTTGTATGCAAGGAATTTACCTGCAAAAAGGATACCCTGACCGCCGAAGCCTGCAAAAAGCATATTAACAGTAGCCATTATTCTGCCTCCTTTTCTGCGGTAATGTCCTTATATACGCCGAGAGGATAATAAGGAAGCATATTATCTTCAAGCCACGTGAGTGCCTTTTCGGGAGACATACCCCAGTTTGTGGGACAGGTGGAAAGAACCTCAACAAGTGAGAAGCCCTTGCCGTCTATCTGATTCTGGAATGCCTTCTTTATAGCCTTCTTGGCATTTCTGATGTTCTTTACGTTGTTAACCGCTACTCTTTCAAGGTAAGCGGCACCGTCAACGTTACTTAACATTTCGCATACCTTTACGGGGAAGCCCACTGTGGAGGTATCTCTGCCGTAGGGAGAGGTCTGTGTTACCTGACCGGGAAGAGTTGTGGGAGCCATCTGACCGCCCGTCATACCGTAAATTGCATTGTTTACGAAAATTACGGTGATGTTTTCTCTTCTTGCCGCAGCGTGAACGGTTTCAGCAGTACCGATAGCGGCAAGGTCGCCGTCACCCTGATATGTGAAAACGATGTTTTCGGGGTCGCTTCTCTTTACGCCCGTTGCAACAGCAGGTGCTCTGCCGTGAGCCGCCTGAACAAAGTCAACGGTAAAATAGTTATATGCCATAACGGAGCAGCCTACGGGTGCCACACCGATGGTCTTTCCTTCAATGCCTAATTCATCAATTACCTCAGCTACAAGACGGTGGATAATACCGTGAGTACAGCCGGGACAATAGTGAAGCACTGCATCTGTAAGTGACTTGGGTTTCTGAAATACTGTAGCCATACTCTTATGCCTCCTTTTCGTTTACTTCGGTAATTTTTGCAAGAACCTCTTCGGGAGCGGGAATCATACCGCCCGTGCGTGAGCACAGGTAAACGGGCTTTTTGCACTTGATTGCAAGCTCTACGTCCTCAAGCATCTGACCCATATTCATTTCAACGGAGATAAATGCCTTGCACTTGTCTGCCGCCTTATAAAGAACGTCCTTGGGGAAGGGCCAGAGAGTGATGGGACGGATAAGACCTACCTTAATGCCCTGCTCTCTTGCAACGTTGATTGCATTTTTAGCTACACGTGAGGTAATACCGAAGGCAACAACACAGATTTCGGCGTCATCCATAAGGTATTCCTCATACATAACCTCGTTCTGCTCAACAAGAGCATAACGCTCGTATCTTTCGAAAACCTTCTTTTCAAGCTCCTCAGGCTGTAAGAAAAGAGAGTTTACGATATTGTGCTTTCTTTCACCCTTTGTGCCTGTAACTGCCCAGGGCTTTTCAGCCGTATAGGTGCTTTCAAGGTCAAGGGAAACGGGCTCCATCATCTGACCCATTGTACCGTCGGCAAGAATCATGGAAACCATTCTGTACTTGTCAGCAAGCTCAAAGCCCTTTACCGTAAGACTTGCCATTTCCTGAACGGATGCAGGTGCAAGAACGATATTTCTGAAGTCACCGTGGCTTCCGCCCTTTACTGCCTGCCAGTAGTCGGACTGTGAGGGCTGAATACCGCCAAGACCGGGGCCGCCTCTCTGTACGTTTACGATAAGTGCGGGAAGGTCACAGCCTGCAAGGTAGGAAATACCCTCACTCTTCAGTGAAATTCCGGGAGAGGAGGATGAAGTCATAACTCTCTTACCCGTTGCGGCTACGCCTATAACCATATTGATTGCGGCAACCTCACTCTCTGCCTGAAGGAAGGTACCGCCGATTTTAGGCATTCTTTTTGCCATATAAGCGGCAACCTCTGTCTGAGGAGTAATGGGATAACCGAAGTAATGACGGCAGCCTGCCTTTATGGCAGCCTCGGCAATTGCTTCATTTCCCTTCATTAATACCATATCACTCATTTTATTTCACTCTCCTCATTTCTCTACTGTAATTACACAGTCGGGACACATTGTAGCACAGAAAGCACAGGCGATGCAGGAAGCCTGATCCGTGATTTCCGCAGGATGATGTCCCTTTACGTTAAGGCGTGTTTCAGCCAGCTTTACAATACCCTTGGGGCAGGCGGTAACACAGAGTCCGCAGCCCTTGCAAAGGTCTTCCGAAAAGGTAACTTTTGCCATATATTTCTCTCCTGTCAAACAATTTTCTTCTGCAAATTAAGGGGGAAAAAATCCTTCTTATCTCCCATTATACTGTCATAAATTTTTTTGTCAACCGATGTAAATTTCAAGGGCAGTCCCGAAAGCGCACAAAGGCGCTCACATTCCTTCTCTGATGCCTCTACGGCTTCAATATCCGTCAGCGGGCCTATGTTGGAATTATTGACAATTCCCGTAAATTTTACCTTGGCAGCCGCTTCAATTTCCGCCATAACCTCCATTGCACTCTCGGCATCGGGAGTTAAGGGTCGGTATTTATTGAAGACAAAAAGCATATCGAAGCTTCCCTCTTCATTGATCTTGTCGGCGTAGCGTCCCAGAGCGTAAGCACCTCTGTCGTCACCGCCAAGGTCAACGATGTAATAACGGGATTTATCGTCAACCACGGAATACATATCCTGCGGAAGAGCAGGAATATCAACGTTTGAGTTAGCGTATTCCGAGGATATAAGCTTTATTCCGGCATCATTCAGCTCCTTCAGGGAATCCTTGGTACGGAAGTAGGGATTCACTATATCAAGGTCAGCGATTACCGTGTCAAAGCCGTCCTTCTTCATCTTAAGTGCAAGGTTTACGGCAATGTTGGTCTTGCCCGAGCCGTAATGCCCTGCCAGTATGGTTATTCTTTTCATAATATCAAAGCTTGTTTCTCTGAATCTTTCCGCTTATGGTCTTGGGAAGAGATTCTCTGAACACAACGATTCTGGGATATTTGTAGGGAGCGGTGTGCTCCTTTACGTAGGTCTGGATTTCCTTTTTAAGCTCCTCTGTAGGCTCGGTGCCCTTGGTAAGCACGATGCTTGCCTTTACGACCTGACCGCGAAGCTCGTCGGGCTCAGCGGAAACACCGCATTCAAGCACGTAGGGAAGCTCCATAATAACGTTTTCGATTTCAAAGGGTCCGATTCTGTAGCCCGAGGACTTGATAACGTCGTCAACACGTCCTACGTACCAGAAGTGACCGTCCTCATCCTTCCAGGCAAGGTCACCCGTGTGGTAATAGCCGTCGTGCCATACCTCGTCCGTCTTCTCCTGCTGATTGTAGTAGCCGAGGAAAAGTCCGCAGGGCACTGCATCGGAGGTCTTGACAACGATTTCACCGTTTTCACCGAGCTGTGCTGAGGTGCCGTCTGCCTTGAGTATATCAATATCATACATGGGATTTGCCTTACCCATTGAGCCGGGCTTGGGCGTTGTTCCCAGAAGGTTTGCGATTGTAAGCGTGGTTTCTGTCTGACCGAAGCCCTCCATAAGCTGAAGACCCGTTGCGGCCTCAAACTGCTTGAACACCTCGGGATTCAGTGCCTCACCTGCAATTGTTGCGTGCTTTATTGAGGAAAGATCATATTTTGAAAGGTCCTGCTTTATAAGCATTCTGTACATTGTGGGAGGTGCACAGAAGGTTGTGATGTTGTACTTTGCGAACATGGGAAGAATTACGGATGCATCAAAGCGGTCGAAGTCGTAAACGAATACGCTTCCCTCGCACAGCCACTGACCGTAAAGCTTACCCCAGAGTGCCTTACCCCAGCCCGTATCGGAAATGGTGAAGTGAAGTCCGTCCTTGCTTACCGAATGCCAGTATTTAGCGGTAACAAAGTGACCGAGAGGATAAGAGAAGGAGTGTGTTGCGATTTTGGGATATCCCGTCGTACCTGATGTGAAGAACATAAGCATAGGCTCGTTGCCGCAGGCTGTATCCTCCTCACGTCTGAAGCGTCTTGAGAAAAGAGAATATTCGTCGTCAAAGCTGTGCCAGCCATCTCTCTTCGCACCTACCACAACCTTTGTTACAAGGCTGGGACACTTGCCGGCACATTCGTCAACGTGGTCGGGTGTGTTATCATCCGAGGTACAGATGATTGCACTGACACCTGCCGCATTGAAGCGGTATTCAAAGTCGTGCGCCTGAAGCTGATGTGTTGCAGGAATAACCACGGCACCCAGTCTGTGAAGTGCAAGAATTGAGAACCAGAACTGATAGTGACGCTTGAGAACAAGCATTACTCTGTCGCCCTTCTTTATACCGAGGGAGCGGAAATAGTTTGCAGTCTGGCAGGAATATTCCTTTATCTGCTGATATGTGAATACTCTCTCCGTCATATCGCGTGCGATGTGAATCATAGCGGTCTTATCGGGAGATTTCTTTGCAATCTTATCTACTATATCAAATGCGAAGTTGAACTCTTCCGTCTTTTCAAAGCTGATGTCAAGCAGCTCGCCGTTTTCGTTTTCAACGGGCTTTACGAACTTGTGACACACAAGGGATTCATTACTGCTCTGCTCGGGAAGGACACGGCGCTTCACAATATCCTCGGGTGTTTCGTCCGATGCCATAACGAAGGCAACGAAGGTACAGTCTCTGCCGTCAACGGCAATCATACCGTGAGGCGTTGAGCTCTTATAATAAATGCTGTCACCCTCGTGGAGAATTTCGGTGTGGTCGCCGACCTTTACCATAAGAGTTCCGCTTATAACCATATCAAATTCCTGACCCTGATGGGTGGTTGTGTGAATGGGCTGATTTTCAAGCTCTGCAGAATACTCGTAGCGTACCCAGTAGGGCTCTGCAAGCTTATCCTTGAAAAGGGGTGCAAGATTCCGGATTTCAATGCCGTTTTCCTTGGCAGTGGTCTGACCCTCGCCCTTTCTTGTTACAGTATAAGATGTAAGCTTTGCACTGTGTCCCTCAAGAAGGTCGGTAATACCGATATCAAAGGCAAGTGCACATTTATGTATGAATGAGAAGGGTAAATCCTCTGCGCCTGATTCAAAGGAAATATACTGCTCAGCCGAAACCTCGGTCTTCTCTGCCATTTCTTCAACCGAATAGTCACAGATGGAGCGCATCTCCTTAATTCGGCGGGCAACCTCAAAAAGTTTATTGTCCGTATTTGTTGTTGTCGTCTGCATAGAAAAACCTCCTTAAACAAAAAATAATCCGTCCCAAAGAAAGAACTTTGAGACGGAAAAAACTTTTTCCGCGGTACCACTCAAATTGCAGAAATCTGTATTTCTGCCACTCAGGGAGTCCGACAACTCCTTTGCACTAACGGGGCATACCCGGGAAACACTACTGCTACTTCGCATTTCCGGCTCGGAAGCGATAGCCTTTTGAAGGAATCGTCCAACGGCTTGCACCAACCGCCGTTTCTCTGTGCTCGGATTGCTTCAGACCTCTTCGTCACAGCCATTGAATGAATAATATCACAAGAGAATTAATTTGTCAACATAACAAATTTAATAGAATCTATTAATTAAATTAATTATGCTGTCACTATGGAATCTGCCTTCTGCAGACCGAATTTCTTAACGGCATCCTCGCGCATTTTGTACTTTAATATCTTACCTGCAGCGTTCATGGGGAACTCCGTAACGAAATCGATATACTTGGGCACCTTGTGCTTTGCCATGTGGTCAAGCACGTACTGCTTCATTTCGGCTACAGTCATTTCTTCCCCCTCTTTAAGGATAACGCAAGCCATAATTTCCTCGCCCATAGCCTCGTCAGGAACACCTATAACCTGCACGTCACTTACCTTGGGATGTGTATAAATGAATTCCTCAATTTCCTTGGGATAGATGTTTTCACCGCCGCGGATAATCATATCCTTGAGTCTGCCCGTGATTCTGAAATTACCCTCGGGAGTACGGCAGGCAAGGTCGCCCGTATGAAGCCAGCCGTCCTTATCTATAGCGGAGGCAGTAGCCTTGGGCATCTTGTAGTAGCCCTTCATTATATTGTAGCCGCGGGCTACGAATTCACCCGTAACGTTATCGGGACATTCCTCACCGGTTTCGGGATTCACAATCTTACATTCAATTTCGGGAAGAGCGCGTCCTACCGTTGCAACACGGACCTCAAGGGGATCGTCCGTACTGCTCATTGTGCAGCCGGGAGAAGCCTCGGTCTGACCGTAAACGATGGTGATTTCCTTCATATTCATTTTGTCAACAACGTCCTGCATAACGCTTATGGGGCAGGGTGAGCCTGCCATAATGCCCGTACGCATATATGAAAAGTCGGTCTTTTCGAAATCGTCGTGACCTAAAAGGGCAATGAACATTGTGGGAACACCGTGGAAGGCGGTGATTTTTTCATTATTTATGCAGGAGAGTGCAGGCTTCGGTGAGAAGTAAGGCAGGGGCATAATTGACGCACCGTGAGTCATTGATGCGGTCATTGCAAGCACCATTCCGAAGCAATGGAACATAGGCACCTGAATCATCATACGGTCAGCCGTTGAAAGATCCATTCTGTCACCGATGCACTTACCGTTATTTACAACGTTGTGGTGAGTAAGCATAACGCCCTTGGGGAAGCCCGTTGTACCCGATGTGTACTGCATATTGCATACGTCGTCCTTGTCAACCTGAGAGGCATAGCGGTAAACCTCCTCCACGGGCACGGACTTACCTCTTTCAACAGCCTCGTCCCAGGTCATTGCACCCTCCATTGAGAAGCCGCAGGTAATAACGTTTCTCAGAAAAGGAAGTCTCTTTGAGTGAAGGGATTTTCCGGGAGCGGTGCCTTCAAGCTCGGGACACAGCTCCTTTACGATTTCCTTATAATTTGAGTCCCTGTAGGAGTCAATCATAATAAGGGTATGTGTATCGGACTGTCTGAAAAGATACTCAGCCTCGTGAATTTTATAGGCTGTGTTTACGGTTACGAGAACTGCACCGATTTTGGTGGTTGCCCAGAAGGCAATGTACCACTGAGGGATGTTTGTAGCCCACACTGCAACGTGGGTTCCGGGACGTACACCGAGAGCAATAAGGCTTCTTGCAAAGGTATCAACGTCATCACGGAACTGTCTGTAGGTTCTCGTATAGTCAAGAGTCGTATATCTGAAGGCAATCTGGTCGGGGAAGGCCTCGCACTGTGCATCAAGCACCTGGGGGAAGGTCATATCTATAAGCTGCTCCTTCTTCCAGATGAATCTGCCGTCACCCTTCTTGTTCCTGTAAAGATGCTTCTTGTTCTTGCTGGGATTTCCGTAGGAGGAAATATGGGATTCAAAGAAGGTAAGCACAACCTCGTAATCCTCAATCTCGGGAAGCCATTCGGTATTCCATTCAAGGCTTATGAAGCCGCCGAAATTAACGCTTCTGAGAGCGTTTATCATATCGGCAACGGGAAGCGTTCCCTCACCTAAAAGCACGGGATTTCCCTTTTCGTCACCGTCACAGATTTTAACGCTTTTTACGTAAGCACCGAGATTCTTTATTGTGGTCTCGCCGTCCTCCTTGCCCTTGAAATAGGTTGCGAACATATTCCAGCAGGCGGCAATGCTGCCCGTTGCGAAGCGGTCAAGGAATTCGCAGAGAACTGCGGAATTACTGTAAATACCGTCGGTTTCAACGAGAATAACAACACCCTTTTCCTTTGCAAGGGGCTTTACTGCGGAAAGGAATTCTTCTGCGGTGTCACTGTCAGTGCCGGCATATACCTTGACGTAATCAACACCCGTTTCAGCGGCAGTTCTGATAACCGCAGCCGCTTTTTCAAGGTTTTTATTGAAATTATCCTTGTCGGAAATATCAAAGGGAAGACAGAACTGAGAAATATTCATTCCCGTATGAAGAAGCTTTCTTTTGGTGGAAAGGGTGCCTGCTCCCGTAAAGGAGGGCTTTTCTCCCCCGAAGCAGGGGTCGAACATATCATATATTTCTACCGCCCCGAATCTCTGCGCCTTTGCGGTTGCAAGATATGCGGAAAGACTCATAGGGGGCATATATCTTGTGGAAAAAGACAGTTTCATTATCTGTTCTCCTCGAATGCAATTTTATTGAGGGCATTCAGATATGCCTTGATGCTGGCACCGATAACGTCGGTGGAGATACCGCTGCCCGAGTAAAGCTTGCCCGAATCGGAGCGGAGCTTAACAAGTGCCTGACCCATAGCCTCTCTGCCCTCTGTCACGGACTGAAGACGGAAGTCGTCAAGGTCAAAGTGATGGCCTACAACCTGCTCAATTGCAAGGAAGGCGGCATCAATGGGACCGTCACCTACGTAAACGCCTCTTAATTCCTTACCGTTCTTTTCAATGCAGAGGTTGGCGGTTGCGGTGATAACGTTACCTGAATTTATAACGTAGCTTACAAGACGGTAGGTTGAGGGCACCTGAATTGCAACGGAGGCAATAATAGCCTCAAGCTCTCTGACACCGATAACCTCCTTCACCTCGGCTAATTTTCCGAACTCCTCAAACACACGGGACATATCCTCGGGGCTTAAATCGTAGCCCGTTTTTCTGACGGCTGCTGCCACGGTCTGATAGTCGTCGTTCTTATGAAGCTCTGTATTATCGTCATTTTCACTGCTGAAGCCGTAGGGAGTGTGCTTAGCGGTCCTTGTATCTGTAATTTCAGTGATTTTCTCACATACGTTCTGAAGCTTTACCGTGTTTATTCCGCACTTCACGCCCAGCTTTTCGCCCTTTACGGCAAGATAAGCGGAAACGTCACAGATATTGGCGTAAGCCTTGCCCGAAACCGTGGTCTTTATGCCCGCAGCACCGTTCTTGAGAGCGGCGGCAACGGATGCGGTTGACATATTTATACTGTCGCATACGTCAACGTAAACCTCGCAATCAGAGAGTGCAGGGCAATTCTCAAAGATATCCCTTATGAACTCACCGAATTCCTCAGCATCGGTAACGCCTGCATCCTCGCAGAGGGTAACTGCTGTCACACCGCTGTCAACGGCACATTTTACTGCCTTATATAAGAATTCCTTTTCTGCTCTCGTAGCATCAAGGGCTGTGAAACACACGTCGGCAGTCTTTGTCACTGCAAAGGATACAAGCTCCTCAATACGTGCAAGAAGCTTATCAGGCTTCAGTGCGCACATATACTCCATCTGTGCAGGAGAAACGGGAAGAGCAATATTGATAACGGGATGCTTTGCATCCTTTATGCAGGAAAATGCCGCTTCAACCGATTCCCTTGTAAAGCCTGCAGTCACTGAAAGAGCACTCTTTTCAACAACGCTTGCAATATTCTTTATAAGAAGCATATCTGCCTTTTCATTCTTCATTGCAGGAAGCTCAATTACGTCAGCGCCCAATTTATCAAGCTGCTTTGCGATTTCTGTTTTTTCGCGGAAGCTCAGCTCCCCTGTAAGACAAGCAAATGTTTTGTCGGTGATTTTAATGTTTCTCATTACAAACTCCTTAGAACAAAAAAATAAGTCCCCGAAAGTCAATTTCAGGGACGATAAATACAATTTTTACCGCGGTACCACCCGTGTTTGCTGATAAACAGCCGCTTTTCAGGGCTCTTCAAGCCCCCGGTCATGGTAACGGGACCCTCCGCAATTCCCTACTGCATTTTTCAGGAACTGTGCTCCGATACGAGGCAGACTGAAAACTCGGTTACCGCCTTTCACCAAACGGCGGCTCTCTGCAAACGCTCCTTTACAGCCTTAATATCATCACTGCATTTCTGTATTAAGTGCATTTTACTAAAAGAACACATATAAGTCAAGCATTTTAATGAAAAGGAATAATGAAATAAAACTAAGGAACCGATTAATAAAAATAATCGGTTCTCTGTTTTCAATATATTTTTATATTAAATTCCGTAGTGACCTGCAAGTCTTTCATATTCCTCATCGGTGATTTCAATGAATCTGCCGTGCTTGAAGCCGTAGGGGAAGGAAAACTCGCTGTCAGCTCTTCTGAATGCCGTGTCACCGGGAGCCCCTGAAACGAAGGGCACGTAGCCCATCTGCTCCTTGGGACAGCCGAAGAAATCAAGCATAAGGCACCATCTGCCGTCGGGAAGGGTGTAGGTCGTTGCACCCTCATAGGCACCGCCGTTAGTGTAGTATCTTACGAGTGCATCGAAGTCCTCGTCGTGGGTGTAGGGACCCATAAGCTCCTTTGAGGTCTGGTGCATATTTCCCGAGGGATTATTGCTGTTTTTGTAGAAGAAATGCCAGGTATCCCCGTGCTTCATGATGTGGGAATCAAGAATCTCCGTATCCTTGTCAAAAAGCATTTCGGGATATGTAAAGCTTCTGAAATCCTTTGTTTTACAGCAATAGATTGACATATGCTCAAAGTCTGTTTCCCTGACGGTTGAGCCCCAGTGAATGAGGTATTCACCGTTTTCCTCGTCACGTGTGATTTCAGGTGCCCAGAGACAGCCGAAATCGTCTCTGCCGAAGTAAAGAAGCTCCTGCTCCGAGAAATTTATAAGGTCGTCACTTTCCCAGTAGGACAAACACTTACTGCCGTTGTGGTTGATGTCCTTCCAGTCAATATTGTGGTTTTCATCCATTCTCTTCACAACGCAAAGGTCTGTTGCAAGAATGGAAAACTTACCGTCGGCACGTCTTATAATTTCAATATCACGGACTCCCCCCGTACCCTTTTCACTGAAAAGAACGGGCTTGCCGCCGTTAATCTGCTGCCAGTGAAAGCCGTCACGGGACAGCGCAAAATGCACCTGCTCACCGTCAACTGTCAGCTTTTCACGGAAATGAACACTTAAATAAGGCATAATTCTCTCCTTGTCCTGTTATTTTACTGCCCACGCCTCGAGCATAGTCTCACCTGCGTAGCCGACGCTTCTGTCAGCCTCTTTTCCGCCCTTGAATTTAATAAGGGTGGGAATGGAAACAATACCGTAAGCAGCCGCAATAGCAGGCTCATCGTCAACGTTTACCTTGCAGAAGGTGATTTCGGGATGCTTTTCGCTGAGCTCAGCAACAAGGGGTGCTATCATCATGCAGGGGCCGCACCACTCTGCCCAGAAATCGAGAATGACCGTACCCTTATTTTCTGATACGATTTCCTTGAAATTACTGTGATCTACCTTTATAACTGCCATAATAATTCTCCTTTTCAATCCTTGGTTTTATAGTAAAGCATACAGTGACAGAAGCCCTCAAAGGCAGGGTCTGCAATCTGATTACGGAATTCCTCGCATATACACTTGTTTTCGGGTGTTCTTGCAACCCTGCAGGGACAATATCCGTCCTTTTTGCGAAGCCCCTCTTTTATACGGGCAACTACCTCCTTGTCGGGATTAAGCTTCACCGCCATATGCAGTCCTCCTTTATATATAATTTTCTTTTATCATTATATATTCTTTACCTTTATTTTACCTTTATTCCCGTCAGATGTCAATCGATTACGCCTGCATTTTATCAGATAAAGCAAGCCGGAAGCAATAACACTGTCTGTGAACAACAAAAAAAGCGGCAGTCCGGAAGACTACCGCCTTTATTGATTTGATTTTATCCGAGCAGACCGCCGAAAATCTGAGTGAAGTTGGAGATAAGTCTGTAGAACCAGTTAACGAACTTCTGCCAGAAGGTAAGCTGCTGTTCTTCAACAGCGATTTCGGTTACGCAGATAGCGTTGCACTCATAGGGTGAGCCGTCAGCATTTGTTACAGAGCACATAATGTACTTGCCTGAATCCTCTGCTGTAAGCTGGTAAGAGTCTGTGCCGGATGCAACCTTGACACCTGTTCTGGGGTCAGATTCGGGAGTATCAACTCTGTACCACTCAAATACAAGATTGGGAATAGCTTCAGAGGGAATATCGTTAAGAATTACGTAAAGTGTCTTGCCAACCTGAATTGTACCTGTGAAGTGAACAGAAACGTTGATGAATGCGGGAAGAACCTCAACAGTGATGAACTGTGTGATTGTTGCGTAGTTCTTTGTATCAAAGGGAGTGAATACTACCTTGTAGATTCTGTCGAAGGTGCCGACCTTTTCGGGTGTGGAGGAGGGGTTCTCCATTGTGAAGGTACCGTACTGAGCACCCTCAGAGCCTGATGTGAACTCAATTGTGCTGAGCTTGTTGCCGTAGTAAACAACACCTGATGTGGGAAGAATTACGCCGGGGATTGTAGCCTTGAGAATTTCAACGGTAACAACTGCCTTCTTGGGATTGATGATGTAGTTTTCAGCCTTTGTACCGAGAAGCTTGGGCATTTCGTACTGAACTGTCTTTGTACCTGCATCTGCATCAGCAATTGTACCTGTGATGTAGTTGGTGTACTGAAGATATACGTCACTTGCGGAATCGCCGCTGAAGAGATTTTCAAGTGCGGAGAATGTAACCTTAACGGTCTTGTCGCCTTCCTTGTATTCTCTGTTTTCTGCGATTACGTCAACGTAAGCTGTACGCTTGCCGACTGTAACAGTACCGTTGTTGTAAATGAAGTCGTAGTTGTCGCTTTCAAATGCACCGTCAAGCTGGATTACGTATTCACCGATCTTACTGCCGGGCTGATAGTTACAGTTCATAAGAACGTAGCCGTCAACTGCATTATCAATTGTGTCTGCGCCTGTAAGACCTTCTGCAATGTAGTAGTAGGTAGGCTCAGTATCACCGTATGTGATTGTGAAGCTTGCAGCTGTGATTGTAACGCGGGTCTTGAGAACCTCAACCTCTACGTCATATTCAACTGTTGTGTAGTTCTTTGTATCATCAGGAGTATAGATAGCCTTGTAGGTGTGAACACCTGCAACGGGAACTGCATTGGGTTTTTCCCATGCCCAGTGGCTGTCACCGAGAGAAATCTTGCTGAGGTATCTGCCGCTGTCGTAGTAAAGAACATCGTGAACCTCAGGAATGGGATAAGAGGGTGTTGCCTTTGTGATTTCTGCAAGAATCTTGTCAGCATCCTTGATAACAAGCTCATAGTTAGCAGCCTTTGAGCCGATAAGCTCAACATCGGAAACTGTTACGAAGTAGTTACCTGCAGTGTCATCGGAGATTGTACCCTTAGCCTTGGAGGCGTCTACGTATACGAAGCCTTCATCGCCTTCTGCAGGAGTGAAATCAAATGTAAGGTCAACGTTCTTGTTGCCGGGGATGTATTCTCTTTCAACTGCGGAAACAGTAACATTAAGAGGCATGGGCTTGATAACTGCGGAATCTGCATTGTTGATGATAATTACGAGCTCGTAGTTATCAGCAGCAGTGCCCTTGAGATAATTGCCGTCGAATGAATTTACTTTCTTCTGAGTACCTGCATCGGGAGTATCGAAGTAGTATGTTACAGCGTCGTTGTCGAACCATACGTCGTCAAATCCGCCGCCTGTAAGCTGAATCTTACCGATTTCTTCTACAACTGTAGCTGTTGCATCAACAGTGCCGTCGTATGTCTTTTCATCAACCTCAACGTAAACTGTGTAGCCCATGGGAGTGATTTCAAGATAACCGATAAGGAAGTTGGAAACGGGTGAGTAAACAATTGCGCCCTTGCTGTTTGTTACAACACCGTTTGCATCTGTAAGACCTGCGAGGTCTGTGGGAGTTGCAACGTCAATTGTAACGGCATATCTGCCTACGTTCACGGGAGCCTCTGTTGAGCCGTTGTACTTAACGGTGATGTTACCGATTTCATACCTTGCACTGTCGCTGTCAAGCTTCTTGAAGTCAACAAACTTCTGCTGTGCGCTGTACTGAAGTGTTGTGCTGCCGTCGAAATCGATACCTGTAAGAGCGAAATACTTGCTGTATTCAGCCTTTGTAAGAATTGCATTGATGTCTGTAAGCTCGGGAGCAATAAGAACAAGATTACTTGTAACGCTGCCCTGGTAGGGAGTTGCTGCTGTAGCTGTAACCTTAATCTTCTTGTTAGCACTGTCTGCATCGAGGCTGAGCTCTGCACCTGTGCCGAGAACGTTGCCGTTTTCATCGTACCATACGAAGCTGTAGCTGCCCTGAGTGTTGGGGTCAAGACCTGCAACGTCAACAGTAAGAGTTTCGCCTGTCATGGGAACACCTGCAACGGAAAGAATACCTGTAACAGTCTTCTTGTTTACAACAAGAGAAACGATCTTACCGCGGATAACGTTGTAGTTGTCTGTATCCTCGGGAACGAAGCTTGCTGTAAAGGAATTATAGGAATTGTCGCTGTAAGCAGGAGCGATTGTGGCATTTTCATAAACGAACGTACCGGGGATATTGCCTGCAATAACCTGACCGCTGAACTTAGCATCTGCAAGTGTCTGACCGTAGGTGATTGTTGCTGTGGGAAGAGTTGTGATTACGGGAGTAGCCTTGATAACGGTGATTGTACCGTTCTGTACTGTTACCTCGTAGTTGTCGAAGGTTGCACCTGCAATACCGACTGTTACTTCATAACCGCCTGCCTTAACGGGTGAGCCCTTAACGTATTCAGTGTTTACGTTGATTGAGCCGGAGCTTAAGATGTCTTCAAGCTTTTCATTTCTCTTTACACCGTTAAGAGTAAGAGCAGCAGCAAGATTTTCAGGAACGTCACTGCCGTATTCAAGAGTAAAGTCATTAGCCTTGATTACAAGAGGAGCCTTTGTAACGTAAAGTGTACCGGGCTCAACTGCAACGGAGTAGTTAGCGGATGCAGTACCTGTGAAGGTTGCATTGATTGTGTATGTGCCTGCCTTGTAATTTGAGAAATTATCAAAGTCGGTTTCAAAGCCGAATGCGGGAGCCGCACCGCTGGCTGTGATGTTGTTGATTGTATCGGAGCCGACAAGAAGGCTTTCGTCGAAGGTAAGTGTTACCGCACCTGTTGCATCAACGTAGAAGCTGTCGCCGTATACGATTGTCTTATCCTCAACCTTGAAGGTGATAAGTCTGGGAGTAACATTGATTATACCGTTGTTTACCGTGAAG